>JAIPGZ010000032.1 GCA_021735425.1 Candidatus Altimarinota bacterium
GTTTTACCCCAACGAATTATTCCACCGATTACGCCGCAGTGAGGGCATGTTTTTTGTGCTGGCATACTTTTTGAAGGGTTAGGGGCTTAAATTAGCCCGATTCTTCAGTTTTACCAACACTTAATGTTACTAGTCCCTTCGATAAAATTGACCCAGATAAATTTTTTAATCTTTTTATGGAATATAGAAGGAGAATAATGACACATTACTGTGACACGTGCGAAAAAGAGGGTGATGCCGGAGAGATCTCTAAAATTCTTTTGTTGTTGTATAAAATTGGAGATCGTCACTTACCTAAAGATGAACCTGCTTGTAAGGAAGTTAAGCGAAATTTCCCAACTGATGCAAAAAAAATGGCCTCACTCAATTACGGACAAAATTCATTTTTGACTGAAATAAATTTGGATAAATTTGAAATTACAGCAAATGCCAGAAAACAACTAGCTTGGATCATGCCTAAGATAAACAAAGACAATTTTTAAAATACTAAATTAGGGCTTAAAAATTTATTTGCACATTGAAAACTGTACATTGAAAATTTGGGCGGACAGCTAATCGCTCTGAATTCAAACTAGCACTAAAAAAATTTTAGACTCTAACCTGACCAGTCCCTACTCCTACCCACTTGTAGGAAGTCAAAGCCTCTAAGGCGAATGGTCCACGGGCGTGCATTTTTTGCGTAGAAATACCAATCTCCGCACCGAGTCCGAATTCGCCGCCATCGGAAAATTGAGTTGAGAGATTGGCGTAAACGCAAGCCGCATCGACTTCTCGCAAAAATCGGTCGATGGCTTTTTGGTCGCGCGAAATGATTGCCTCGGTGTGTCCGAGCGAGTACTTCGCGATGTGGACAAGCGCCTCGTCGAGCGAACCGACAATTTTTAAATTCAAATCGAGCGAGAGCCACTCACGGTCGAACTTGGCTGAATTTCCGCGATGAATTTTGACTTTTAATTTTTCTAATTCAGGGATTAATTTCGCGAGTAATTTCTTCTCAATTTTTTTGTGAACCAGCAAAGTGTCGAGCGCGTTGCAAATCGCCGTCCGTCGCGTTTTAGAATTGACAATTATTTTGACGGCTTTCGCGACATCCGCCGAGCAACCGACAAAAATGTGGACAACCGACGCGCCGGTCTCAATCGTCGGAATGAGAGAATTTTTCGCAACGAAATCGATGAGTCCACGACCACCACGTGGAATGACTAGGTCGATGAATTCACGTGCCTGCAGAAGTTGACCGACGATTTTACGGTCAGGGGAGTCGAGAAATTGAATTGTGCCGAGCGGAATTTTTGTCGAGCGCAAACTTTCGCGAATAATTTTGACAATTGCCCGATTCGAATTCAGCGCGTCCGCCGATCCACGCAGCACAATCGCGTTCCCAGATTTGAGCGCGAGCGCAATCGCATCAATCGTGACATTTGGGCGCGATTCGTAAATCATCGCGATGACTCCAAGTGGGACGGAAATTTTTTGAAGTTTAAATTTCGCGCGCGGTTTCGCGGTTTCGAGAATCCGACCGACCGGATCTTTTAATTTCGAAACTTTGAGAACTTCCTGAGCCGAGTCCTGAATTCGAGCAGTGTCGAATTTCAAACGGTCAAATTTTTCTGTCGAGATTTTTTTCAAATCTTTTTTGTTCGCGGTTTCAATTTTTTCTGCATTGTGAATAAGTGCCGCGGCAATTTTCCCGAGCGCTAAATTTTTGTCCGCGGTCGTGAGTGTCGCGACAATTCGCGAACTTTTTTGAGCGGCAGCGAGCTGTTTAGCTAGATTCATTTGATTGTCATTCCCGTGGAAGCGGGAATCTAAATTTAAAAAAGTAACTTCATTTTAACACCTCGTCGAAAGCCGCGAGAGTTTTTTCCGCCGTCTTCCGCCAACTGAATTTTTGCGCCTGAGCCTTTCCAGCAACCGACATTTTGCGACGCAATTTTTCATCGGCGAGAATTTTGGTGAGCGCGACCCGCCACGCGTCGATATTTTTGGGTGGAAGAAACTGGGTAGCATTTCCCAAAACCTCACGGAGTGGCGGAATATCAGCGGCTAAAACCGGCGTCCCACACTGCATCGCCTCTAGTGGGGGAATCCCAAAACCTTCGTAAAGCGACGGGAAGCAAAAAACTTCGGCGGCGGCGAGAAGTTGAAATTTTTCAGCTTCGGAAATTTTACCGAGAAAACGAACACCTGGAATTTTAGAAATTTTCGGGTCGGCAAAAATTTTCGAATCGAAATCTCCCGCAATCAAAAGCTCGATTTCAGTTGAATTTTCTTTTTGAAGTTCGGCGAACGCCGCAATCAAGGTTCGTAAATTTTTGCGTGGTTCGAGCGTCGAGAGCGAGAGAATAAATTTGAGTGGCAAATTTTTTGGCGAGAATCGTGAACGCGAAACCTTAGCAGCCAGCGGAGTGACGGAAATTTTTTCCGGCGGAATCTGCCAAACTCTTTCTAATTCATCTTTCGTGAAATTCGAGACAGCGAGAATCCGGTCAGCGGAATTTGCGATTTTTAGGGGATTGAGAAATTTGTGCCACAATCGCGTTTTGAGTGAAAAAAAGGCTGGAAAAAGCTCCGACGCCAAATCGTGAATCGTCATGACAAGGCGGCAATTCGATGAAAGCGCAATCGGGCGCGGATCGGGTAACCAAAAAAGATCGATTTTCCCAGGACGATCCTCAGCAGCGAGAATTAATTTGTCGGCAAATTTTCGACCAGCGAGAAATTGAAGGTTCAAAATCCGATTCGAAAATCTGGTCTGAATTTTTTTGAAACGCGGCGATTTTGGAATTTTTAGATTCAAGGGAAAATCCTCAGTCGCCGAATTCCACCACAAAAAATAGTGGTTCTTTTTATCGAGTTGAAAAATTTCTTCAAGTAAATTTTGGAGATAAATTTTCACACCAGAAATCTTCTCTCCACCCAGCGCACGTAAATCTACAGCAATATTCACGAACAAATTTTAGCGAAAAAATGAGAACATTAAATTTGTTCAAAAAAATTCCGGCAAAATTGACTTTTGAAAAAAATAATCTCAAAATATTCTCTCTACTTTTAACTTTTTGAAAAATGACTCATACAAATCGTGGTAATGAACTCGAACAAAAAATCATGGGTAACATTGGCGAAAAACCCCCCATCAACAAAGAAACATTAGCTTTTATGCAAAAAGCTTTCGATGCTCGTGGAAAAATTAAGAAGCTAACGACAGAAGAAAGTTGGGAAGATTTTCAAAATAGAATGAAAAATGATGCCAAAGAAATACTTGAAATAGAAGATGTCAAAGAAAGCTTAATTAAAGAAATCATAAAATCAGCAAAACTACCAAGCTGTCTAGATGAAGGATGTGAAAAAACAAAAGCTACCGCAGAAAATTTTTACGATAAACTTTATGATCTTCAACCCGATATTCTGCAAAGAATTAAAACACACATAAAAGAAATCGATGGCGCATGTCAACGACTTGCTAAAGCAAGCACTTTTGCAATCTCGCATCTTTATTATAATTTTACGGACGAAGAAATTGCCCTTTCCCTCCAAACCGATGACAAATTCAAAGAAAAAACTTCCAACTTGTATTATGAGCCATATAATAAAAGTTTTAATGGCGAAGCCGATGGCTCGAGTGGAAATTAAAATCCAAGCTGAACGCTGATTAAAATTAGACTTGTTTGCCCTCTTATCCCAAGCTCGCTAAAATCGCGAAGTTTATTTTTTATTTTTTTCACAATGCTTACCCAAAATGAATTCGGTTTTGACCTTTCAGTAGACAATCCTTTTGTAATCTTCCGTCTCCTCGCCAAAATCGCCAAAGATAAAGTCGGCATCGAAAATGTCCTCGACCTCTCTCGCGGCGATCCAGGTTACGGCTTCGCGCCCAACGTACGCTCACGCAAGTTTTATTCTTTCCTTGTGAATCTCGACACTGTTTTAAATAACTTCGAGACTCATTTTAAAGACAAAACTAAAGCTAGTGAAACCGAGATTATTACCGCTGTGGAAAATTTTGTCAAAACAAATTACCAAGAGACAGTCGCCACAGAACTACTGGCAGATTTTGATTTCTTCTTGAATGAAGTAATCGCAGCCGCCAAAAATCAAAGACTCGCCTGGGGTAAGTTTGAGGTCTTATTTGAGCTTTTCAAATATGCCACTGTCAGTGGCGGCACCTACCATGATCCCTTCGGCGAACAAATCGCGCGAGTAATCGTAGCAAACTACCACTCACAGAATCTCGGAATGAACATCACGTACGATGATTTGATTTTTACGAATGGCGCTAGCCACGCCATCGGCACTTTTTTCAAAGCTTTCGGCAAAGAGGGGGGCGGATTGCTGAAAGAAGGCGACGAGGTAATGATCACCTCACCAGTTTACTTCCCCTACATGGGAATCATGGAAGCGCGCGGACTAAAAATCACTTGCATCAGCGTCAACCCAAAAACTGGACAGTTCGATACAGAAGCTTTCGAGCAAGTGAAAGATAGTAATCCAAAAGTCATCATCCTCGTCGATCCAGACAATCCGACTGGGCTGACGAAGAATGAAGCAAGTTTGAAAATGCTCGCTGACTTCGCAGAAGAAAAAGGCGCGATAATTTTGAGCGACGAGGTTTACCACTCTTTTCATAAAGGCAAGAAATCTATCTTAAATTTCGCGCCCAAGAGAACCATCCGCATTGATGCTAGGTCGAAAATCGAACGCGCGACTGGCTGTCGTTTCGGCGAGTACATCGTGGTCGAAGAAGCGAATAAATTTATCTCCGAAAAATGGAAAGCCTTTCTGCCAGCAGGCATGGATTTGAAAAATTACCTCCACGATGCCAAAGCTCCTGGAGGAGTACTAGGTGAATTCCGTCACACGACTTTCGTCGGTGGTCCTGGTCAAATCCTCGGGATTTGTCACATCATCCTAGGCGAAGCTGAACGACAGAAATACACTGAAATCGTAACGGAGAATATGAAAACTTGGCACGCTGGACTCGGCATCGACTACCCTGGCAATTTTTACTACTCGCTCGTAGACATGAATAGCATCGCCAGTGAAAACAAGAAAGCAGTCCCAGCTGAACGCAAATTACTCGATCTCGCTGAGAGGGGAGTCGTACTCATTCCTTCTGGACTTTTCTTTTCCAAGGAAGATCGCGCCGCAGAAAATCACGACAACTATGTCCGTGCGAGTTTGCCAAATCTCACGACCGAGCAAGTCGCCAAAGCAGCGGGGATTGTTAAAGAGTATTTGGAGAACTAAAAATTACCATCGTACTTAGCTTCAAAAACAGCAAAATAATTCTGGTGTATAAATTTTAATAGTCGGCAGCAGGAATGTATCATCGCTACAACAAAAGAGCAGGCATTAGCCGCTCTAATGAAAATATTTAGGATAGTGTTTTCAATGCGCCTGTGGCTTGAGTGAAGAATGATGATGTGCAATTTTCCACTCGCCGTCTCCATCTTTTTTATAAACAAATGTGAAACGTGCTTCGACTACCTGTCGATTGTCTTCTTGTCCAACCGTGAAATTATACATTCCACTATGGAGAATAGCATCGGGACTAAGTTCTTGGACATTATCTTCGACAATTTCTCCGGTAGGGTTTTTTTCCAAAAAATGTGTGAAATAGTCTGCTGCTCCCGCTATTCCTCTTTTAAAATCCGGAGAAAGCGTCGGCAGGAAATCATTATCCGAAGTATATAATGCAGCGACTGCTGCTGGATCTTTGGTTAACAAAGTTTGATTCCATTTATCAAAGTTTGCATGGGCGATTTCTTTGATGTCCAAAGTATCCAAATCATCTGATAGCGTCTCTATCTCTGTCATAATTACAAAAGTTAAATTATAAAATCCGCAGCAGATTATTCTCATTTTTATTTTTGTCAAGTTCGTTTTTTGGCTGAAAAATCGTAAACTCTTCTCTCGATGAATCCTGAGTTCGGCATTCTCGTAAACTTCGTGGTCGCCCTCGGCCTCGGCGCTTTGATTGGAATGGAGCGAGAGGTGACACAATTGGGGAGAAAACAGCGTCAGGATGGAATCGAATTTTCTGGTCTACGGACTTACTCGTTAATTAGTCTGCTTGGTTTCGCGAGCGCTTACCTCGCCAGCAGTTTTGAAAGTTGGTTTTTCGGCGGGGTGCTGTTAGTTGTCAGTGCCTTCCTGCTCGTGGAATATTGGCAACAAAGTAATTTTTTCAAGTTCTTTGGCGTGACGAGCGAATTCGCCGCCATCGCGACTTTCTTGGTTGGCGCCACTGCGATGATCTCGCTGGTAATAGCGACTGCCTTCGGCGTGGCGATTGTAGTAATTCTCGCCATGAAAAAATGGATTCGTGAGTTTTTGAAAAAAGTGAGTGAGCTGGAATTCATCGCAACAGTGAAATTTATAATTGTGGCTTTCGTCGTCCTGCCACTTCTGCCGAATCAAGCAGTCGATCCATGGGGTTTGGTGAATCCGCACAACGCCTGGCTGATGGTGGTTTTTATCTCGGCAATTTCTTTTGTCGGTTATGTTTTGACCAAAACGATTGGAGCGAAAAAGGGTCTGGGAATCACCGGTCTCGTCGGCGGGCTAGCAAGCTCGACGGCAGTCGCCACTTCGATGAGCGAGCAAAGCAAAAAAAATCTCAAACTGAATTCACCTTTCACTTTCGCGGTAATCATCGCCAGCGCAGTGATGTTTGTTCGTGTCGGCTTCGAGGTTTTTGTTTTAAATAAAGAGCTACTGGGTAATCTCATCATCACGCTCGGCATTATGTTGATGGTGAGTTTCGGAGTTTTGGGATTTCTATGGTGGAAAAGCTCGGATAAAGAACAACGACAAAAATCCAAAGATTTGAATTTGAACTCGCCGTTCCAGCTTTCTCCGGCGTTGAAGTTTGGTATTTTTTATATCTTTATTTTAGTTTTTGCGGATTTAGCTAATCGTTATTTCGGAGAAAGCGGAATCTATGCCGCCTCCGCAGTTAGTGGTCTAGCAGATGTCGACGCCATCACTATTTCTTTGAGCAATCTCGCCAAAAGCGGAGAAATCGTAGCCAGTGTGGCAGTACGAGGAATCACTCTTGCGGTAATGGTCAACACTTTGGTGAAACTTTCGATTGTCTATCTTTTTGGCAGCAAGAAATTTTTCAAGCAAGCTTTCGTTGCGTTTGGAGTGGTTTTATTGAGCGGAGTTTTGGCAATCTTGTTGGTTTAATAATACATAATTGTCCTATATTTATAGGTCATTGTGTTAATTTTGATTTTTATCAAAAATTAGAATATCATCTCGTTTTCATTTTTTTAACCCAAATCAAATGAGTCTCTACGAAAACACTCAAAAACTAATCAACCGTGCTGCTGACACAATGGAACTAAGCGAAGAAGTGCGAAAAGTGGTTAATGAACCAGAAAGGGTTTTAAGTGTGAATTTTCACATTCATCGCGATGACGGAAAAATTCAAATGGTCAAAGGCTTCCGAGTCCAACACAACACTTTACGCGGACCAGCTAAAGGAGGCGTCCGTTTCCATCCCCGGGTCGATATGGGCGAGGTGAAAGCATTAGCCGGCTGGATGACCATCAAATGCGCAGTTGTAGATATCCCTTACGGAGGAAGCAAAGGAGGAGTCGAGATCGATCCTCGTGACCTCAGCGAAGGAGAATTAGAACAGGTCACTCGTCAATTCACCCAAGCCATCGCACCTATTATCGGACCGCGTCGTGATGTCCCGGCACCTGATGTTTACACCAACGCCAAAATCATGAATTGGATTGCAGATGAATATCACTGCGTCCATCCCAATGAAGACGATTATCTCGCGGTCGTCACTGGTAAATCACTTGATAACGGAGGTAGTTTAGGCAGGGATTCCGCGACGGCAGCTGGTGGAGTCATAGTTTTGGAATCTTATTTGAAAAAAACCGGAGAGGAGCTGAAGGGTAAAACTGTCGCTATTCAGGGTTTTGGCAACGCCGGTCACCATGCCGCCAGAATCCTCGCCGAAAAGGGCGCAAAAATTGTCGCAGTGACTGACAGTAAAGGTGGAATCTATGTAGAAAATGGCTTTGATCCGATGAAAGCTCACTCTTGTAAGCTCGAGAAAGGAGGCATAGGGGAGTGTCTGACGGAGGCGGGGAGCAATGGAGGAGAGGAAAAGAAAATCTCTAATGAAGATATTTTGGCTTTAGAATGCGATATTCTCGTATTAGCAGCCCTAGAAAATCAGATTACAGAGGCAAATGTCAACGCAGTGAAAGCCAAAGTCGTCGTCGAGTTGGCCAATGGACCAATAACACCAGAAGCCCATGAAACACTTGAAAATAAAGGAACAACTGTGATCCCAGACATTCTCGCAAATGCTGGGGGAGTCACTGTTAGTTATTATGAGTGGGAACAAAATCTCCGCCACGAGAAATGGACTGAGGAGGCTGTAGCCGAAAAATTAGAGAAATCTCAGCGTCAAGCCTTCGAAGATGTCGATAAAGTAAAAGATGAATTCAAGACAGATTATCGCAACGCCAGCTACATCTTGGCTCTGCGCAGAATCGAGAGCGCCTTTGAAGAAAAACATTCCGGCAAAGCGCACGGGTTTAGTTGTATGACAGAGTAGGTGAGCAAAATTAAATGAAAATCCGCCGTATCAGAAAAATTTTAAACGCCTCCTTGTGGGGCGTTTTTTAAAAGTTGTTTTTAAAACTAGACAACGACCATATTCGACTCGTGCCCAATTTTGGGATAATAGAAAAAACTAGGTGTAAAAAGTAATGTTTTTGGTCTAAAGTAAGCCACTAACTTAACTTTTTTTAAATATGTCTAAAAAAATGTCCT
The DNA here is from genome assembly GCA_021735425.1 of Candidatus Altimarinota bacterium. Classification (GTDB taxonomy): domain Bacteria; phylum Patescibacteriota; class Gracilibacteria; order JAHISY01; family JAHISY01; genus JAHISY01. The sequence continues at coordinate 8,806 of JAIPGZ010000032.1, forward strand.
AATTGCGGACTAAAAACAGCATACAAAGATGGTTTTCAATCTGGTCGTCAGCGTTACCGTTGTTGTGATTGTGGTCATAGATTTCAATACAGAAAGAGGCTGGAATCTCTGTCAGCCAAACTTTGGAAGGAATACTCCCATGGTAAACAAACCTACAAACAATTAGCTCAGAAATACGGAAAGAGTGTTCGGTGGATCCAAGAAATTCTTGATGGCTACTTGCCTCCAGATCATTTTGTCGAAGTCCGAAAAACACCGCTCGTAATTGATGCCACCTTCTTCAGTAGAACTTCCGGCATGTTGGTTTTTCGTTCACCAACCCTGAAAAAGAATTTGATTTGGTATGAGATTGAAAGCGAGAAAGTAGAAGATTATGTCATGGGAGTTATGGAACTATCCGCCCTAGAGTTTGAGATCACTGGAGCGACGGTGGATGGGAAACCTGGAGCTCTAAAGCGTTTAGAAAGATTCGGCTTACCGGTTCAAATGTGCCACTTTCACATGCTCTCCATCGTAACGCGCTACACAACTAAGCGACCGAGGTTGCCTGCTGCTCAAGAACTGAGGCAACTAACCAAGCTTTTAGGAACCTCTGAAAAACACCAACTCCTGACACACTGAATCTGAAAATAATAAATAGGCAACCTAAAAAAGCTATCTAAAAATAGCTAAAACATCTAAAATAGAAGGGCTTTAACCCCTTCACTCATGTCAAACCAA
>JAIPGZ010000033.1 GCA_021735425.1 Candidatus Altimarinota bacterium
ATGGGTTTACAGTAAGAAAAACAACTAAAAAAACCGCTCAAAAGCGGTTCAGGTACCCTAAAAAAACCTAAAATTTTCCAAAAACGTGGTTAGGCATCCTAAAACTTTTTTAGGAAGGGTGTTTTTCAGAGGTTCCTTACGCAGACTATGGGCAGGTTCACCAAATCGACGCTGGACACGATGATTTAGCTTCGGCTGGTCTCGGTCTCCATCTGACTTTTAACAAAAACTGGTCGGCTTCAGTCGAAGTCGCCAAACCGCTGACGCGTGACGTGTCGGCGGAGGACGATAAAAATGCAAGAATGTTTTTTAGCTTGAAGGGGGAGTTTTGAAATGAAAAAAATAAAAATAATACTGGTGTGTTTTTTAATCACCCTGCTGGTTTTCCCAGTGAGTCTCTATGCGAATCCTCAGGACGGCAATGTCGTTCAGGGTTCCGCGAATATTTCCCAGGCAGGGAAAAATCTTACAATTAATCAAAGTACAGACAAGGCGATCATAAACTGGGGCAGCTTCAGCATTAATACTGGTGAGCTTACCCAGTTTGTACAACCATCAGCAAACTCAATCGCGTTGAATCGCGTAATCGGCAACGACCCTTCCCAGATTTTTGGCAGGCTGAGCGCAAATGGAAAGTTGATGCTAATTAACCAGAATGGAATTCTTTTCGGGAAAGGCTCCCGAATTGATGTCCACTCTTTAATCGCGACAACCCACGACATTCGCGATGAAAATTTCATGGCGGGACATTACCGTTTTACGATTCCAGGAAAACCAAATGCTTCGGTAATTAATGAAGGCAACATCACAGCGGCGGCAGGCGGACTAGTCGCGCTAGTCGCCCCCTGGGTAGAGAACTCCGGAGTCATCTCAGCCCGTCTGGGTCGAGTGGTACTAGCTGGAGGTGACACCTTTACTCTGGATCTCTACGGAGACCAGCTAATTAATTTTGCTGTGGATTCAAACGACGCTGCGCTCTCTGCTCTCGTCAGAAACAGCGGAGAAATTTTCGCAGACGGCGGCTCGGTGCTGCTGACTGTGGATGCTGCGAAAAATGTTGTCAGTGGTGTAATCAATACTGACGGACTGATCCAGGCACGCACTGCCGAAATGCAGAACGGCAAGATCGTTCTACTCGGTGGCGATTCTGGAACTGTTGTTGCATCTGGAATCTTAGATGCTTCGGGTAAAGAGGCTGGTGAATCTGGCGGCACAGTTCAGGTTTTAGGTTCTGAGGTTAGCTTGCTCGGCACTATCGATGTGTCGGGTGACACTGGTGGTGGGGCTGCTCTGATCGGCGGAGATTACCGCGGACGCGGGGAAATCCTGACGGCGGAGAATACTTACGTCGGGACAGAAGCGAATATTTACGCTGATGCCATTACTGATGGTAACGGTGGAAAAATCATCGTCTGGGCAGACGACACAGCGAACGTTTACGGTTCGCTGACTGCTAGCGGTGGAGAGAATGGAGGCAACGGTGGCTTCATCGAAACCTCTGGGAAGGAACTTCTGAACTTCCGCGGCACGGTAGATGCTAGCGCAGTGAATGGAGAAGGTGGGACTTGGTTATTAGATCCGCGGAATGTAGCTATTTTTAGCGGAGTGGCTACAGCCAACGGAAGCTTCGATGGCGGAGATCCCAATAAATTTACACCGACAGGAGACAGCTCTTTGGTTGACGTGAGTGACATCGAAGCAGTACTAAACACCGGAACTAGTGTGCAAATCAGCACTGGCACGACGGGTTCGGAAGATGGAAAGATTAATGTTTCTACGGACATTACGAAGAGCGCAGGCGGAGACGCAACACTGGCTCTCTACTCGGCGAACAATATTTATACGGCAAACAATGGCATCTCCATTCAGTCGACAGCAGGAGAACTGAATGTCATCATGAATTCAGCGACGGGTATTTTCCTCCCTGGTCTCGGTGATGGTGGCATGCCTGTAAGCATCATGACGAATGGAGGCGATGTAGACCTGACAGCGTCAAATTACTTCGGACTCAACGGCACGATAGACGCAGGTGCCGGTGATGTGAATATTCGAAGTAATGATACCCTGACGGATCAGACGGGTTTCTACCTCTACACGGGTAGTCACATTTACGGAAATAATATAAACATCGAATCTACGGGTGTAGTTTGGGATCAGGACATGACGACAGACTTCAATACTTCGATTGAAGGAATGGGCAATGTGACACTAAAAGGTTCTCAGCTAGGCGGCAGTATCAATAGCTTGCAGGTGGTGGGTGGCAATGGAAATAAGCTTACAGTCACTCAGTCTGACAGCCTGTTGCCAAACTATCGGCAGTGGGTTTATCTGTATGTCGACAAAGCCGCAGCTAGTAAACGCTTCGGGGAAATCGATGTGACGCTGAATGATAATGACAAGAATTCTGGGCTCAGTATCAAGTTCGACGGTTCGACGGACAGGATCTACATGGATGACAATGGAGATTTCTTGTCTCGTCGAACGAGCAGCACTGGCTGGACACCGGACTATGCCATCGACACGAGTGAGTACGGTCGGGACATAACCCTGTCGGTAAACGGTCTGTCTGCGGATCTGCCGTCTGATCTAGTAAACACGGGAATTGGCGCTTACAAATTGTTTGTAGACGGCTCTTTAGTCAAGGATGGTCCTGGTCCTGGTCCTGGTCCCTATCCAGAGCCTGAAGCTGAGAAAGATGACCCCGTAAGCTCTGGGCAAAAAGCAAACATAGAAAAGATTGAAAACTGGATTAAACGACCAGTGGCGGAAACCGTGAAATTTCTGACTGCAAAACTGACTGATGGTCTGATTCCTGCGACTGATGATCAGGTACCGATTAAGCTACCGGATTTTAAACCGACATCGCTGAGTCAGCCGAGAATGGAGGCTGCGCAAAAGGTTTCTGATTTGGCTGACGAACTAGAAGAACACTGGAAAAAGGTTTCGCCAATCTCTGGTGCTGTGCCTTATGACAACACTGTCGTTGCGGTTCAAAATGAAGTTAGGTTGAATAAGGAAATGGAAGCGGCGCTGTTGGATTATGTAGGGACGTTGAGTGATGAGGAATTGACTGACATACTCGGCGCTGATGTAATGGAAGAAATCCGAATCACGATACAAGAAGCTCCGAAGTATGCTGCGCTCGCGGAGGCAGTGTATGATTTTTCAGAACCAGAGGGCTGGGAGATTGTACGGGCTAGCGATTCGGACAATTCTCCCCTGGCAATGTTCAAGAAAACTTCAGATATTGAGTGCGCTCTTTATCAGAATAAAAGCACAGGTGAGGTGGTTGTAGCTTTTAGAGGAACCGAGATTGAAAGCTCTACGGACATGGTAACAAACTTCACACCAGCTGCCTTAAGTGCTCAAGTCAAAGATGCCAAACAGTTTATGAAAATTCTGCAAGACAGTGCAGAAGAGCTAGATATCAACTTTGGCGATATTAAGCTGACAGGTCACTCTCTAGGTGGATATCTAGCTCAGCAAATGTCTAAAGAGCTTGGGCTAATTGGATACACCTTTAACGCAAAAGCGGCAGGAATAAAAGGGCAAGAATACGATGCGCCTGTAAAAAATATTCGTGTTGGATTTGATCAATGGGTCGGTGCCACTGATGAATTTTTGGGAAAAGATGTTGGTAGTACTATTATCATACCTAAAACATCTGGTCACAGTATTAAGAATTTAAAAGACATCCTTAGTGACACTAGTTTAATAAAACTTAACTACATAACCCCAAAACTAGGAGGTGTGGATGGGCTTATTATTAAATTAAGGCAAGAGACAAAATCTAACCCTTAGTAGACAAAGGGCTCACCAGTAATAAGAGAAAATAGACCTGGTATTATAAAGGTTATTAAAAGCGGTATAAAAAAGAAAGCTATCGCTGCAACAGCAACAACCACAATTAAAACCGCTGCAATTTTTTTTACAATCTGCATCGGAGTCAGTTTTACTTTTACTTTAGGCTTGGGAGACATGGTGAGTGTGATTAACTACCGCATTATTTTATCATCTCTGTGAATATTCGAGAGATAGATCAAATTACTGGGACGCTAATCCACTCCCTCCTCAACAAACAAAAACCTTTACCCCGGCTAAGATTGCCAAAGATCAAGACTCGACATCTTTGTTTTTTGGCACCTAGTCGGATGTTGCTTGAGATTCCTAACTTTTAACTTTGGGATGTCTCGGGTACTACACTCTCGAGGCCTCTCATCTCATCGCTCACGCGTGAAAGATTGAGAGGTCTTTTTTTGTGTGTCGGTGGTTGGGCTAGAGCGGACTTATTTGATTGATTAGGTCTGGGTAGGCATGAGGAGCTATGAGGTTAGGAATCGGTAGGAGTTGATCGCCAATGGGCTTAACCCAAGTCGGGTCTATCGTTTCATCATCGCAATAGACAAAGAGACAACTATTATCAACATTAGGTGGGAGATCTTGCGGACGCTGGTCCTTGGCGAGCTTTATTATTACCACGGGACGTCCACTTACGATTACTGTATCTCCTACCTTATCTGTCATACTCTCCGAAATCGCTGCTCTTGTCTCCTTGATAGAGGGTTTTGGGTCAGTAGCTAATTGCTCTGAAAGGTTTTTCATTGTTTTTAGGTTAAATAATTAAGTAGTTTACTTTATATCGGTCGCACTATTTTTGTCAAAAGAAAATTGGAAACTCTCCAAAACTTCTTCCTCACGACAAAGAAGTTGGAGGTCTTTTTTTGTGTGGAGCGCGGATTGTGAGAGTTTTCGGGTCGTCTACGATTATGCGCATGCGGCTTTGACCTCCGCCAGCGAAATTTTGTTTTCATAAAGCGCTTTGCCCAAGATCGCGCCTTCGCAGCCGACTTCTCGCAAAATTTCCAAATGGGCAAGGTCGGTCACGCCGCCGCTGGCGATGATTTTCAAGTTGGTCGTGTTGACTAGTCTTTCATTCACGTCGAAATTGGGGAAAGTCAGCGTCCCATCGCGCGCGATGTCAGTGTAAATAATTCTTTTCACTCCCATTTTCTCCAGCTTTTCCGCGAAATCAATTACATCGAGATCAGTTTTTCCTTCCCAGCCGCGGGTCGCCAATTTCAGCCCACCCTTGCGCGCGTCGAGTCCGACGACGATTTTTTCCGCGCCGAATTTCTGCAGAAATTTTTCCAAAATTTCCGGCTGTTCGATTGCCACTGTGCCTAGAATTATTCGCTCCACACCGATTTCAAAAAGCTTTTCTGCATCTTCGATTCGCCGCACGCCGCCGCCGACTTCGACCGAGATATTGACCACCTCGCAGATTTTCGCGATGGTTCGCAAATTTTGCGGTTCACCTTTTTTCGCGCCGTCGAGATCGACGACATGAATTCGGTCGCCGCCCTCCATTTCAAAAATTTCCGCTTGTGCGGTAGGGGAGATGGGGTACTCCGTTTTTTGGGAATATTTGCCTTTGTAAAGCCGGACGCATTTCCCGTGCATTAGGTCGATGGCGGGGATGATTTCAAATTTCAATTTGCAATGTTCAATGTGCAATTAGTTTAATTTAAAAATACGAGAGGTTAAAATAGATTGCATTGTACATTGTACACTGCACATTTTTTAATTGATTGAATGCCTGAACTTCCTGAGGTCGAGACTCAAGTTCGCGATCTTCAAATTCTCGTTGGTCATAAAATTCTCACAGTGACGACAGATACGCCGAAGGCTTTCAGACCTACTTTCACGATTTTTCAGAAGTGCATCGAAGGGAAGAAAATTCTAGCAATCGAGCGTCGAGCTAAATTTCTCGTTTTTACACTTACCAAAAATTGGAAAATGATCGTGCATTTTCGGATGACCGGACATTTTCTGCTTGCCAAAAATTCCGCACCGCTCGAAAAATGCATCCGTCATTTTTTCCAAATTTCGGGCGGAACCGTTTTGCAATTTTCCGACATCCGTAAATTCGCGACACTCGAACTCGTCGCGCCGAATACGAAGAGTGTATCGCTCGAAAAATTGGGAGTCGAGCCGCTCGATCGAGAATTCACTTTCCTGAAATTCCGCGAAATTATTAAAAAGAAAAAAGGGAAACTAAAAGCTTTTCTTCTCGACCAAAAAAATGTCGTCGGGATCGGCAATATTTACGCCGACGAAATTTGTTTCGCTTCCAGTATTCATCCCGCTGCCGAAATCCAAAATTTATCCGAGGTGGATCTAAAAAATGTTTTCCGTGAAATCAAAAAACAACTGAAAAAAGGAATCCGAAATCGGGGGACGACGATTGGTGAATATGTGGATGCGTGCGGGCAAAGTGGGCGCAACCAGCTTTCGCTCATGGCTTACAAACGGCACGGTCAGGAGTGTCAGGTTTGCGGGACGCTTCTTCAAAAAATGAAGATTGTGCAGCGGACGACGAGTTTTTGTCCGAGATGCCAAATAAAAATTTAAAAGGCAAAATGCAAAATGTAAAAATGAAATGCAAAATATTGATATTCAGGATCGAGCTAAAAAATTTGCCGTTCGGGTGATTCGAATGGTGCGAGCGCTCCCGAAAGAAGGGGCTAGTTTTGTGATTGGAAAACAAGTGATTCGATCGGCGACATCGATTGGGGCGAATTTAGTCGAGGGAGGCGGGGGAGCCACAAAAAAGGACTTTATCAATTTTATGAATATTGCCCGTAAATCTGCTTTGGAGACCAGATATTGGTTGGAATTAATAATTGCGGCAGACCTTTTAAAGGAAGGCAAATTAAAAGAACTGCTTTGTGAAATTGAAGAAATTATTAAAATTCTCACCAGGATAATTCTAAATTCCAAAAAGTAGTTTTTAATTATTTTAAATTTATAATTTTAAATTTTGCATTTAGTTGACACCCACTGCCATCTCGATTTCCCAGAACTGCAAAAAGATTTTGACGAAGTGCTCGCGCGGGCGCATTCCGCTGGTGTCAAGAAATTCATCAACCCGGGGGTGGGGATTGAGGAATCGCGCAAAGCTGTTCAGTTAAGCAGTGAACATGAAAATATTTTCGCAGCAGTCGGGATTCATCCGCACGAGGCTGATTCCGTCGATGAAAAAATTCTCGCCGAGCTTGAAGTTCTTGCCCAAAATTCGAAGGTCGTCGCGATTGGGGAGATTGGTTTAGACTTCTTCAAGCTGCGGAATTCAAAAGAGATTCAAATCGCGGCTTTCGAAAAGCAGCTCGGCTTGGCTCAAAAGTTAGATTTGCCGCTGATTGTTCATGCTCGCGAGGCGGATGCGGAAATTTTCAAAATTCTCGATAAATTTCCAAGTTTGCGCGGCGTTCTTCACTGTTTCGGAGGCGACTGGAGTTTCGCGGAAAAAGTTCTCGAACGTGGATTTTTCATCGGGCTGACAGGGATTGTCACTTTTCCAAATGCGAAAAACGTGCGCGAAGTCGCGCAAAAAATTCCACTGGAAAAATTACTCATCGAGACGGACGCACCCTTTCTCGCTCCACAAAAATTTCGCGGGCAGCGCTGCGAGCCGGCTTTTGTCGTCGAAGTTGCCGAGGAAGTCGCGCGTTTGCGGGGAATCGAAATTTCTGAAATTGCAGAAAAAACAACGAAAAATGCGGAAGAGTTGTTTCGGATTTAAGCCAAAAAGCCAAAAACTTACACTTTGCTCTGTCCAATTGTAAGTCGACGAGGCTTTTTGGGCTTATTCTAGGTAAAAAGTGTACGTACATTCGACTTTCTGCTTACATAAGCCAAATAACCCCTGTTCATTTACAGTTGAGGGGTCAGTTTTGTAAGTTTTTTACCATTTTCCCCCGAATCCACCACCACTGAAGCCGCCTCCGCCGAATCCTCCAAATCCGCTGCTACCAAAATTTCCACCTCCGCTTCGTCCGCCGCCTGCCCACCAGGCTATTCCCGAACCAGATTTTTTCGCGTTGGCGAAATTGCGTGAAACGGCTGCGTCAAAAAGTAAGCCTAAAATTCCGAGACCAACCGCTGTTCCCGCGATTACCCAAATTCCAGAAAACAAAATTGCTCCTCCGATTCCACCGCCGAGTGCTCCGACTGCGCCGCCCGGCCAAATTCTTTTCGACCGTCCCAAGACTGCGCCGAGCCACGGCAGGACGAAAAAAATGGCGAAAAAGATGATTTGAAAAAAATTCACATTCTCACCAACACCGTTTTCCGTTCGCAAATCGGTGAAACTTTCGCCTGCGATTCCTGCCAAGATTCCTTCCACTCCCGCTGAGATTCCGCCCTCGAAATCTTCGACTCGAAAGTAGGGGAGGATGATTGTTTCGATAATTTCTCTTGTTTCGAGGTCGGTCAGCGCGCCCTCCGTCTGGCTGCCTGTCGCGATGAAAAGTTCCCGATCTGATTTCGCGACGACGAATAAAACTCCGTTGTCTACTTGTGCTTTTCCGACGCCCCACGCGTTCCCAAGTCGTGTCGTGAATTGCTCGATTGGTTCGCCGTCAGTCGATTCCACAATCGCGACCGCGATTTCTGTCCCTGTCTCCGTCTCGTAAGTCTTCAATTTCAAATTCAACGAGTCGACAATTTCCGGCGACAGAGTGGCGGTGAAATCGTTCACAAAATTTGTCTGCTGGGGAAAATCAGCAGCCAAAGTAATTCCACAGAAAATCAAGAAAGCTATCGAAACTAAAACTAGTTTTTGCATCAATTGGAGAGAATAGGGGAATAGTAGAATAAGAGAATAATGGGCTTAAAGTTATTGCTGCTATTCCATTATTCTTTATTCCGTATTCTAAAAATTATTGATTGTCGCCAAAATCGACGACCGGCACAACTTTTGCTTCTGCCGCCGCTTTGAATAATTCCTTCTCTGCTTCGAAGTCAAAAAGATTTGCGATGAGGCTCCGGGGGAATGTTCGCGTCGCTTTGTTGTAATTCGTCGCTGCGTCGTTGAATTCATTCCGCGCAAAGGCGACCCGATTCTCCGTTCCTTCCAACTCAGTAATCAAATCACGAAAGGCTTCCGTAGCTTTCAGCTCTGGATAAGCCTCGACAGTGACGAGTAGTCGCGAAAGTGCCGATTCAAAATTATTCGCTGCCGCAATTTTCCCGTTCGGCGTTCCAGCCGCTGCCCAAGCTGAGCGTGCTGCGACGACATTTTGCAAAGTTTCTTGCTCGAAATCAGCGACTCCTTCTACAGTTCGGACGACATTCGGAATCAAATCAAGCCGGCGTTGGTACTGTGTTTCGATTTTGGCAAAAGCATTGTTGCCGTTTTCATCTAAGCTGATGAGCGAGTTGTAGCTCGAGACTGCCCAAATCGTGATGACTGCCGCGATGATTCCGAGAATCAGAAGCGGGGAGAGAAGTTTCTTGTTCATTTGAAGGAGGTTAAAAAATCGGATGGATTTTACAAGAATTCTGAGAAAAATGGGAAATTGGGAATTTCGGGACTACGCCTATTAAGTGTTGGTAGTTGGCCTAGAGAATCGAGCAGTTAGGTAGGCTACCCGTTCAGGATAGCTGAAGTTGAATTGAAAACAAATCTCTTTTAGAAAATCAGTAAGGTTCGGATAACCACGGTAA
>JAIPGZ010000008.1 GCA_021735425.1 Candidatus Altimarinota bacterium
AGTTAAATATAAAACTATGAGCAACAACCTCAAACTTACTGACAATGAAAAACGAGATATAATAAAGTACTTGGAATCAGGTAAGCCATTACCTGAGAAATATCGTTTCTTACTTTTTGATAGCAACCGTGAAGTTGAACTGCTTTGGAATGGGAAAACCGATGAAGTGGAAAATACGGTTTTGCCATTCCAAACAATTGAACAAATCGACGAACCAAGGAGTGAAGAGAAAATAACAGATCAAGCATCACTTTTTGACACCTCTGGAAGACAAATGAAAGGTTGGTCAAACAAGCTAATTTGGGGAGATAATAAGTTAATTTTATCATCACTTAACAACGGCCCACTTCGCAAACAAATTGAAGCCGAGGGTGGTATTAAATTGATTTATATTGATCCACCATTTAGTGCAGGTCTAGATTACACAATCGGAGTTTCAATAGGTGATGGCGAATCAATACAAAAATCCCCTTCAATCATTGAAGAATTTGCATATCGAAATACATGGGGTAAGGGAGGCAACACCTTTCTTTCGATGCTATATGAACGAGTAAAGATGATGAAAGACTTACTTGCTGATGATGGCATTTTATTCTTTCGTATTGATTGGCACTGGGGTCATTATACTAAAATAATGTTAGATGAAATTTTCAACAAAGAAAATTTCCAGAGCGAAATTGTAATAAATAGAATCAAAAAAAATATTACAGAACAAGGTAAAGTTTCTTTACCAACAGCAAATGATTCATTATTTGTTTACTTTAAAAGTAAAGCTAGTTTTCGACATATCGATAAAGAACTAGAAAATGAGAGACCAGGTTACTGGCGAGCGGCAGATGATAGTAGTGGAGAAAGACGACCTCGTGAAAGGGTTATCGAAGGTAAAACTTTTTATCCTCCCGCAGGTAAACATTTTAAATTTAGTAAGGACAATCTACAAAAGATGTACGAAAATAAATTAATACGCATAAACCCAAATAATCCTGATAAACTACAGTATTGGGTAAAAGCAAAAAGTAGCCAAACAATGGATACCAATTGGACTGATGTAGCCGGATATGCTTTTAAAACTGGCTATCCAACAGAAAATGCTGAACCACTTTTAGAAAGAATTATTGATATAACAACAAAGGAAGGAGACCTTGTTGCAGACTTTTTCAATGGATCAGGAACTACTATTGCAGTTGCTGAAAAAATGGGTAGAAAATGGATTGGTACTGATATTGGTAAATTTTCCATCCACACTACCCGCAAAAGAATGATTGAAGTACAACGTGAACTTAAAAAAGATGGAAAGGACTATAGAGCATTTGAAATATTGAATATTGGAAGGTACGCAAGGGAAACATTTTTAAATGTAAACGAAAATCTGCGCGAAGAAGAAAAAAGGTTACAGCGTGAACAAAAAGAAAAAGATTTTATCAGGCTAATCTTATCTGCATACAAAGCCGAGCCAGTAGATTCTTTCAATAATTTTGTTGGGAAAAAGAGGGATAGACTAGTTGCAATTGGCCAAATCGACAAACCTATAACTAGTAGTTTTTTAGAAAAATTAGTTTTAGAGTGCAAAGAAAAAGGCATTACAAAAGCGGATGTTTTGGGATTTGACTGGGAAATGGGTGTGGATTTTGAAGATCCAAAAAAACAAGGTTTAGATATTCAATTTAAAATTATTCCGCGAGAGGTGTTTGATAAAAAAGCAGTAGAAAAGGGACAGGTGAAATTTCACGAAGTTGCTTATATTGAAGTAAAACCAATTATTAGAGGGCGAGGAAATATTAAAGAAGTTGCAATTGAGCTCACTGATTTTTCCGTTTTTTATAATCAGGACAATACAGGTGAAGTAGAGGAAAAATTAAAGTCAGGCCAAAGTAAAATCGTAATTGAAAATGGCCAAGTAGTAAAATTTACAAAAGATAAAGAATCAGAGCTTATCGAGAAAGAGATTTTAACAAAGAAATGGACTGATTGGATTGATTACTGGTCTGTTGATTTTGACTACGAAAGTAAAAAAGAAATTGTACGTACAAATGACGAAGAAGAAAAAGAAGAATGGACTGGAAACTATATTTTCGAAAACGAATGGCAATCTTTTCGTACCAAAAAAGATAGATCACTCGAGTTAACATCCGTATATAAAGAAATGCCAAAAGGTAGAATAAAAATTGCCATAAAAGTTATTGATATTTTTGGCAATGATACTACAAAGGTAATTGAAATTAACATTTAAATCACTATGGCATTACATAAAGATTTCCCAAAAGATAAATTTCAAATTCTAGACCCATCAATAAGATGGTTTCCTGCGCAAGAAGATTTGAGAAAAGAAGGTTATGAAAAACTTTTGCCTCCTTTTGTTCCTGAATTGCGTGAAAAAGTAGCCGAATGGCGCAGTAGTAACTATGAAGGAGCAAGCGAAACATCAAAAGCATTATTGAATTGGTGGTTTAAAGAACCTCATACTATTTATTCGAAAGATGGAACAAGTGTTTCATTTCAATATTACTATGCTCAAAGAGAAGCTGTAGAGACTATAATTTGGCTTTATGATGTAGAAAAAGTTTCCAACAAGTATGATCTTATCAAGTTTGATAAATTGGGAAGAGTAAGCCCAAACATGTTTACTGAAGATTGGTTGCGCTTTGTAATAAAAATGGCAACAGGAAGCGGAAAAACAAAAGTAATGAGCTTGCTTTTAGCATGGTCCTATTTCCACAAGCTCTATGAGGAAAACTCTGAATTATCAAAGAATTTTTTGCTCATAACTCCAAATATTATTGTACTAGACAGGATCAAAACAGATTTTGAGGGCTTAAAAATATTCTATGAAGACCCCATTTTGCCAGACAACGGGTATCATGGTCAAAACTGGCAAGATGATTTTCAAATAAAACTGCATTTACAGGATGAAGTCGGTACAATTTCAAAATCGGGTAATATCTTTCTAACCAATATTCACAGGGTTTATGAAGGCAATATAAATGAGGCTAGTTTTTCGGATGAAGATACCTCTGATTATTTTCTAGGCAACAAGGTTGTAGGCAAAACCAATGATTCAAAAGTAGACTTGGGAGAAATCGTAAGAGATGTTGATGAGCTAATGGTAATAAACGACGAAGCCCACCATATTCATGACCCAAAAATGGCATGGTTTAAATCAATTGAGGATATTCACAATCAATTACTTCAAAAAGGCAAAAAACTAGCTTTACAAATAGACGTAACCGCAACACCAAAAAATAATCGTGGTGAAATATTTGTTCAGACAGTATCAGATTATCCTTTAGTGGAAGCAATTCATCAGGGCGTAGTAAAAAACCCTGTTTTACCAGACGAAGCCAGTCAAGCAAAACTACAAGAGAGACAGAGTTCATTATTTGCAGAAAAATACGAGGATTTTCTTAGATTAGGCGTTGAGGAATGGGATAAAACATACAAAGAATTAGAACCAACTGGAAAAAAATCAATTCTTTTTATCATGACTGATGATACTAAAAATTGTGATGATGTAGCTGAATTTTTAGAAAAAAACTATCCTCAGCTTAAAGGTGCAGTATTAACCATTCATACGAACAGAAGCGGTGAAATATCTGAAACGACTACAGGGAAAAAGGAAAAAGAATTGCAAGAACTAAGAAAAAAAGCAAATGACATAGATAGCATGGAAAGTCCTTACAAAGTAATTGTATCAGTTTTAATGCTAAAAGAAGGGTGGGATGTAAAAAATGTAACAACAATAGTTGGGTTGCGACCGTATAGTTCCGATTCCAAGGTATTACCAGAGCAAACTTTGGGCAGAGGTCTTCGCCGCATGTTTTTTGGACAAGATGTTGAGGAGTATGTAAGTGTAATTGGAACTCCTGCATTTATGGAATTTGTAGAATCTATTAAAGCGGAAGGCGTTGAGTTAGAAAAACGAAAAATGGATCGTTCAGGATCACCAATTACCCCAACAGTTATTGAAGTTGATAACCAAAATGTAAAAAAAGATATAGAAAATCTTGATATTGAACTTCCTGTTTTAACACCGCGCATACAACGAGAGTATAAAAATCTTGATTTACTAAATGTATCTGGATTTAAACACGAAAAAATATCTATTAAACAGTTTTCTGATGAGGAAAAGAAAGAAATCGTATTTAAGGAAGTCATCGATGATAAAATGCACCACACGACCATCCTAAATAGCACTATGGAACCAAATTACCAAAGTGTTGTCGGATTTTTTGTGCAAAGAGTAATGAAGGAACTAAGACTATTCGGCTGTTACGACATACTTTTTGGCAAAGTAAAAGAATTTATTTCACAGTACTTGTTTATTTCAACAGTAGACCTTAACGATGCAAATATTTTAAGAAATTTATCTGAACTAGAAGCAGTAAAAACCATCGTTGAAACATTCAAAAAAGAGATAAACAACCTTACTGTACAAGATGTTGGCGATACAGAAATAAAAAACTTCATCAAAGTAAGTAGTGCAAGACCATTCGTAGTAACAGATAAAAAATATTTACTCCCAAAAAAGAGCGTATTCAACAAGATTGTTGGTGATAGTGATTTTGAGCTTGAATTTGCAGATTTTCTTGAGGGTGCTGATGATGTTATTTCTTTTGCTAAAAATTACTACGAAATCCACTTCAAAATTGATTATAAAAATGCAAGTGGTGCCATTTCCAGCTATTACCCTGATTTTTTTGTAAAGACAGACAACAAGACAATTTATATTGTGGAAACAAAAGGACGAGAAGATTTAGACGATATTGAGAAAATAAAAAGATTGGCACAATGGTGCGAGGATGCAAGCGAAAGACAGAAAAAAATCGCCTACAAAATGCTTTATGTAAAGCAGGAAGAATGGGATAAATACACACCAAAAAGCTTTGCAGAGCTGGTGGCTAATTTTAGTAACTAATTATGACTGACAATAAACAATACAACCGAGGCTCTGAATGGAGAAAATGGGATTTGCACATACACACAAAAGAAACTTCAAAAAATGATCAATTTACAAGTGTAGATTTTGAAGCTTTTTGTCTTACATTGTTTAAGAAAGCTTTAGAAAATAAAATCTCCGCCATTGGTATTACTGATTATTTTAGTATTGATAATTATTTAAAAATTAAAGAGTTTATTTCGAAAATAGATTCGAACACAAATTTTGAAGATTCAGAGAAGAGTGAAATCAAAAAGATTTTTATAATTCCAAATGTTGAACTACGCATGATCCCTGTTACAGACAGGGGGAAACTTGTGAACATTCATTGCTTATTTAATCCAAAATATGTTGAAAATCTAGAAAATGATTTTTTTAATTCAATACAATGTACTGGAAATGGACAAAGGTACCAAATGAATAGAAGTGGCATCGTAAAGCTTGGCGCATCTATGGATAGTAGCCTAACGACTGATGATACTAAATATCAAAAAGGAGTAGATAATTTCGTAGTTTCTCATGAAAGTTTGCAAAAGCTATGGGATGAAAATAAGTCTTTTAGAGAAAATACTATAATTGCTGTAAGTAACTCTAACAGCGATGGGGCATCAGCATTTCAAAAACATTTCGATTTTTTTGAAGGCGTAGAGACAGGAAGCCTTGATGGATTAAGAAGATCAATTTATCATCTTTCGCAAGTTATTTTTTCAGGAAATCCAGAAGATAAAGAATATTTTCTTGGCAATAAAGTAGATGACGAAAATATCGTAAAAATAAAATGTGGCTCTCTAAAACCTTGCATACATGGGTCAGACGCTCACAACGAAGACGATCTATTTAAGCCAGATCAGGATAGATATTGCTGGATTAAAGCTGATACAACGTTTGAAGGACTTAAGCAAATTATTTATGAACCAGAAGACAGGGTTTTTATTGGAGAAGAACCACCTGTATTAGGACGTGTAAGAAGCAACAAAACTAAATATATTCATTCTTTAACGGTAAATAATAAGTCGGGACAAAAAGCAAAAAAAGGCAAATGGTTTGAAAATCTAAATATAGAGTTAAATTCAGAATTAGTAGCTATCATCGGTAATAAAGGAAGCGGGAAAAGCGCTATTTCAGATATTATTGGTGTTTTAGGAGATACTCACAATGCCGGTGAAAATCATAAAAACCTATCATTCCTAAACAACTCAACAAATCAGAAAAAATTCAGACAAAAGGGTTATTCCGATACTTTTGAGGCAAAAATGGAATGGGGAGATGGTTTATCTGTGACTGAATCTTTAGACAAGAACATTGATATAACTCAAGCAGAAAAAGTTAAATATCTTCCTCAAAATTATTTTGAATACCTCACGAATGATTTAGAAGAAGAAGGGTTTGAAAGCACTTTAAAAAGTGTAATTTTTCTCCATATTCCAGAATCTAATAGATATGAGAAAACAACTTTTGATGAGCTCGAGAAGTATAAAAGTTCCAGCATTCAAAAGGATTTGCCAATGTTGGAAGGAGATTTAGAAAAATTGTCTACTGAGATAATTGAATTAGAAAAGAAAAATCATCCCGATAACAAAAAACGCATAGAGAATCTTTTGGGGGAAAAAGAAAAGGAATTAGCCGAACATGAAAAAAACAAACCCAAAGAGGTTAAAAATCCTTCTGATGACAAAAATAAAGATGTGGACAAAAAAAAGGATGCAAAAATAAAGGAAATTGAAGATCTGAATAGCAAATTTGCTAAAATTATCATTGATATTGAAGATGCGAAAAATAAGAAAAATAAAATTACTTCCGACAAAGAAAATCTCCAACAAATTCATGATGACTTAACAAGATTTGAGGGGCAAATAAAGACTTACAAAGACGAGAATAAGGAAAAATTTAAGAATTTTGGTTTTGATATTGATGAGCTCATCAAAGTCAAATTTGATTCAACCACCCTAAAAGCAGAAATTGAAAAAAAGAAGAAAGAGCAAGCAGAGCTCGAAAAAACACTAAAAACACTAAAAGAGATTGAAAGTGAGTATGGTGAAAATAAACAAAGGGCTACTAAAGCTAAACAGGCAAGTTTGGTAGTCCAAAAAAATGAAATAGAAGAAAAAATAGGCACACTTAAAAAAGAACTTTCAAAGCCAGAAAGAGAATATCAAGAATATAAAGAAAAGCTTAAAAATTGGGAAGCTTTAAAAAAAGCAATTGAAGGTGACAAAGTGAATCCAAAAACAACGTTAAAAACCATTTCATTTTATAAAAATGAAAAAGATTTTATTGAAAAAAATCTTTCGTCAATACTTGAACAAAAAAGAAATGATCGAATTGAAAAAGCTATAGGAATTTTCAAAAAGAAAAAGGAGATTATTGAACTATATGAAGAATTCAAGAAATCCATTGATGAACAAATTGCAGAAGACAAAGAATTTAAGAAAAAATTCAAAATGGATATAGATGTTTCATTCAAAGAAGATAAGAGCTTTAGGAAAAATTTTTTAGACTTCATCAATCAAAACAAAGGTGGTACGTTTTACGGAAAAACCAATGGTGATAAACAACTTTCAGAAATTTTTGATGAAAAAGATTTAACTAATGAAGAAGATATAAAAACAATTCTTCAAACAATCATTGAGTTTCTTGAAACAGACCAACGGCAAGAAGTAAAGGAAGAAGAGAGAAAAAGAGATATTTCCGATCAAATAAATCAGATTGAGGAATTTTATAAATTTGTATTTTCTTTAGATTATCTAAAACCAAACTATGAGCTAAAACTAGACGGCAAACCGTTAGAAAAACTATCGCCAGGCGAAAAAGGCGCTTTACTTCTAGTATTTTACTTGATTATTGACAAGGAAGAAACTCCGCTTGTTATTGACCAACCAGAAGATAATCTTGATAACAAAAGTGTTTTTGAAGTTTTAACTCACTTCATAAGATTTGCCAAAAAACGCAGACAAATAATCATTGTTACACATAATCCAAACCTTGCTGTTGGGGCAGATGCGGAACAAATTATTTATGTACATCTTGATAAAAACAACGATTATGAATTCACTTATCAAACTGGTGCAATTGAAAATCCAATTTTAAACAAGAGAATTGTTGAAATTTTAGAAGGAACACAACCAGCTTTTGATAAAAGAAAGCTTAAATATCTGAGCGAAAAATAAAGCGATTAAGTTAGGGAGATACACTGACTTCATCGACTCTACACCCTTATCTAAAACTAAAAAATTTAATTTAAACAACCAATTATGAACGAAATAATATGTCCACATTGCAAAAAAGCCTTCAAAGTCGATGAGGCTGGTTTTGCTGACATCCTTAAACAAGTTAGGGATCAACAATTTGATAAAGACTTACATGATCGTTTAGAAATAGCAGAAAGAGAAAAGGCAAGTGCCGTTAAGCTCGCCGAATCAAACCTTAAAAACACCTTGCAAGAGGAATTGGCGAAGAAAGATAAAGAATTGGCAGAGTTAAAAGCCGAAAACGATCGCAATCTTGCAGAGCAATTAGCAAAAAAGGAATCCGAGCTTGCCGAAATGAAGTCAAAACTTGATAAAGCAGAGGTAGAGCAAAAACTCACTGTCGCAGAAGCAGTTAAAAAGATAGAAAAGGAACGAGATGAACTAGCTGGCGACTTGAAAAGCAAAACACATGAAATGCAGCTTCAGGAAGTTACCTTGAAAGATAAATATGAGATTGAATTGAAATCAAAAGATGAAATGATTGAGCGTTACAAGGATATGAAGTTAAAGCTCAGCACTAAAATGGTTGGTGAGACTTTAGAACAGCATTGTGAAATCGAATTCAATAGACTACGCGCTACTGCTTTTCAAAACGCCTATTTTGAAAAAGACAATGATGCAAAATCTGGAAATAAAGGTGATTATATTTATCGTGAAACAGATGAGGCAGGAAACGAAATTATCTCTATCATGTTTGAAATGAAGAATGAGGGAGATGAAACGGCTACTAAGAAAAAGAATGATGATTTTCTAGCTAAGCTTGATAAAGATCGTACAGAAAAGAAATGTGAATATGCAGTGCTTGTTTCACTCTTGGAGGCGGACAACGAACTTTACAACACTGGCATTATTGATGTTTCTCACAAACATCCAAAAATGTATGTTATCCGCCCTCAATTTTTCATCCCTATTATAACGCTTTTACGCAATGCAGCGATGAGCTCACTCAAATACAAAGCCGAGCTGGCGTTAGTTAGAAATCAGAATATAGACATTACGAACTTTGAAGACAATATAAATGAATTCAAAGAGGGTTTTGCAAGAAATTTCGATCTCGCTAGTCGTAAATTTAAAACTGCGATTGATGAAATTGACAAGACTATTGATCATCTCCAAAAAACGAAAGATGCACTATTATCGTCAGAGAACAATCTTCGGCTTGCTAATAACAAAGCAGAAGACTTAACCATCAAAAAATTAACACGAGGAAATCCAACAATGACAGCTAAGTTTGAAGATCTTTCTGATAAGACTGAATAGAGAGTTTTCGGGAGGGGCAATTCACCCCTTTAGTTCCCCTCTTGCCCCTCCCTCAAACTAGAAATAGGTGTTTTGGGTGGCGGGCATTCACCCCTTTAATTCCCCTCTGCCCACCACCCAAAACGGAAAAAGAAATTTGAAAATTTTTAAAACAAACGACTATCGTCGGAAAAGAAAAGGAATACATCAGCTAACACTGCGTATGCGGTTACGGCTTACTCCGTACCTCCGCAAGCCTCCACCCATATTTGCCAGTGGTAAGCACTTCGTGCAATTATACCACTGGCAAACATCGCATACACAGAAACGTTAGCCGAAATACATTTTTACTATTCCCCTTTTGCCGCTCCGCTTTTCGGACTTTAAATAAGGAAGGGGCGAATTGATTCTTTATTTTTAGGGGGGGGCTGTCTGCCTTCGGCAGCCAGTAAGGATGTTTTCTCCGCTTCGCTCCGAAAACTCTTTATTGAAAAAAAAGACCAAAAGTCATACACTTAAAATAATTTGAACTCAAAATAACTATGAAAATTAACCAAATCTTAGACAAAATTGATGCAAATCAACTTTTTGTGCCCGCGTTTCAACGAGAGTATGTTTGGAAACGAGATAATGCCAAAGACCTCATTGCTTCATTGATTCGTAAATATCCAACAGGAACAATGTTAACGTGGGAAACGAACAATCCACCAGAATTAAAAGGAGTACGACAGTATGATCCGCGCCAAGGTGCAGTACGCATTATTCTTGATGGGCAACAAAGAATAACAACTCTGTATCTTTTAATAAGAAATGAAATACCACCCTACTATAAAGAATCCGAAATTTTAAAAGACCCTAGAGGGCTCTATGTAAATATAAAAACCCTTGAATTGCAGTATTACAAGCAGACAATAATGCAATCAGACCCCTATTGGATAAATATAACTGATATTTTCAAAAAAACCGTCCAGAGCATTGATTTTATCAAAAACATTGAAGAAAAATACCCTGAACTAGACAGGGCTGAGAAATATAAGATTTTAGACAACTTTAAAGAAATTGAAAATATTCCAGACATTGACTTTAAGGAACAGGAGATTCCAGCCAAAGCAAGCCTTAAAGAAGCCATAGACATTTTCTATATCGTTAATGCTAGCGGTGTAAACCTTACTGAAGCGGAATTAGCTCTTGCTCAAATTTCAGGATATTGGCCACAAGCGAGAGAAATTTTTAAAAAGAAACTCGAAAAATTAAAAGAGGACGGTTTTGTATTCAAACTCGACTTCATTATTTACTGCTTACTCGGAGTTCTTCACAACATAGGTTCTGACATGACAAAATTGCATGACCAAAGTAACGAGGAAAGGCTTAAAGAAGCGTGGAAAAGACTTGATGAAGAAGTTTTAGACTATGTTGTAAATGTTCTTCGCTCTCAGGCGTATATTGACCATTCCGACGAGATAAATTCAGTTTACGCATTGGTGCCTATTGTCGTTTATGTTTATAAACAGAGAGTAAATGCACTAACAGAAAACGATTTAAAGAAAGTCATAAAATGGTTTTACTACTCTCAAATCAGACAAAGATACATCAGCCAGTTACCTCAAAAACTTGATAAAGATATTGGTATTGTCGTACGAGCTGAAAACCCTTTCGACGAACTGCTGTATAACATAAAACTTGAGAGGCCTTTGGATATTACGGCGGATGAATTTATCGGAGTCGATGTTCGCAATGCCCTTTTCAGCTTAATGCGCTGGTATTTCAAAAGTAAAAATGCCATTTGTTTTACTACAGGAAACGGAATCAGGAAAAACATGGGCAAAAAATACTCTCTCGAATGGGATCATATCTTTCCTTATTCAGTGCTTAAAGAAAACGGATACAACAGAAATAATCGCCATAAGTACGCTTTGGCTCAAGAAATTACAAATCGAGCGATTTTAACACAAATGGCAAATCGCCGGAAAAGTGCTGAATTAGCGGAAAACTACCTTGCAGAAGTAAAACAAAAATTTCCTTCCGCACTGAAACTTCAAGCTGTTCCCGAAGATGAAACTTTATGGAAATTGGAAAACTTTGAGCAATTCCTTGAAGTCAGAAGAAAAACACTCGCAAAAGAATTGAATCACTTCCTCGAAAATATCACCATAACGGAAGAAGTCGAAATCCAAATTCCGCTTGATGAGCTTATTTCAGAGGGCGAAAGCGACGAACTGGAATTCAAATCATCTTTACGCTGGAATTATCAAACTGAGCAAGAGGACAAAAAACTCGAAACGGTAATTTTGAAATCCATTTCTGCTTTCAGTAACTGGGAAGGTGGGACATTAATAATCGGCGTAAACGACGAGGGTGAAATTTTAGGCTTAGATCACGACTATAGAAGTTTGGAAGGAGACAAAGATAAATTTGAATTACATCTTAGAAACTTAATCAACAAAACCTTTGGAAAAGTATTCGCCACAACCGGAATCAGCATAAATTTTCAAACAATCAATGAAGCTGAAATTTGCGTAATAAATATTTTCAAGGGAACCAAACCGCTATATTTGGAAATAGCCGATAACAACGGTCAAAAGTTTGAAAAGTTTTATGTAAGAAGCGGAAATACTTCTCAAGAACTCGGATTAAGCGAAATTAGCGAATATATCAAATCACATTTTTAACTCACTAAATATGGACATTAAAATCACAAATTTGTTTGATAAATTCTTTGAATTTTTGCGTCTTTGGAGCGTTGGGAAAATTCTTGTTACATTATCTCTTTTAACAATCATTTTCAGAGAATGGCCATATCCAGAGGCAATAAATTACATCATCGGAATTGGTGTTTTCCATGAACTTTTCGATTTATCTCATAATAGAGTGAGCGATCCAAGCAGACCAATAACCAAGATACAAGCATTTATGTTTAATATTTTCATGGTGATTTCAATACTTTCAATAGTTGGTATTGTATTGCAATTATTATGGAAATAGGAGTTTTGGCTCGGGCAATTCACCCCCGACCCCTCTTGCCCTCGCCAAAACGAAATCAATTCGCCCTTTAATAAAATGAGTGAAAAGCGATCGCGACAATCGGGAATAGTAAAAATGTACTTCGTTCGGTCGCTTCGCTCCCTCCGACCACGCTGCGCTCTCGCTTCACTGCGTTACGCTCGGGTCGGCTAACACAGCATATGCGGTTCAGCTCTTGCAGAGCCTCACCCACATTGCTCGTTCGCTTAGGCGGTTTGCTTCGCAAAAATTATACCGCCACGCTCACTTCGCAACGTCGCATATGCCGAAACGTTGTGCGACATATTTTTCAATATTTTTTCTCAAATAGAAATTTTGTTGAAGAATTTAAAAAAGGAATGGAATTTTTATTTTTTATTATTAAAGAGGGGGATAAGCGGATATTTTTTGCTCCATACTTCCGCAAAAAATGATTATTTAATTTTAAAGTGGAAAAACTGGAGCTTTTGTTATATTATACATATAGATTTTAATTCATAAAATGGTGGTTAATATGGTTACTAAAAATTCAAAACAAATGACTACTGGTAAAGCTTTTGAATATGCTTTGCTTACTGAATTTCAGGCAAAACTCAAAGATAAAACTAATGTTGAAGTAATTGAAAATTCTTCTTTTAATATCGCAAAAGGTTGTTTTGAAAATACAACAAAAAATGAGCAAAGTGATTATTTACTTACTTCTAGTTTTGCAGTTAATTTTTTAATGGATATTGAACCAAGACTTTCAAATGATATTGGTAAAAAAGATATACTTCAGCTTGAAATATTATCTGACGATCACGGGAAATCAGGAGATGTAAGAGATGTTTTAGCAATAAGGCTTTTGCAAAAATGGGAAATTGGTGTTTCAGCAAAAAATAATCACAAAGCAGTAAAACATTCTCGTTTATCACATTTGATTGATTTTGGTGAAAAGTGGTTAGGAGTAAAAGTTTCTAAAGAATATTTTGAAACAATAACTCCAATTTTTAAAAATCTAGAAAATTTAAGAAAAGAAAGCAAAGCAACAAAGAAATGGAGCGAATTAGAAGATTATCACACTACAGTATATGTCCCAATTTTGGAGGCATTTATTAAAGAACTCAAAAATCTGAACAAAGATAATAAAGATATTCCTTCAAAACTAGTCTCGTATTTGATTGGAAATAAAGATTTTTACAAGGTCATTAAAAGTAAAAATACACTAGAAATTCAAGCATACAATATAAATGGAACCTTGAATTTATCTTTTGAGGAAATAGAACCGAAATATAAAACACCAAGAGTACCTTTGCCAACAGAAATAATTGATATTAAATTTAAAGAAAATAGTAATACAACCGTTATTGTTACAATGAATAATGATTGGATTTTGTCTTTTAGAATACACAATGCAAGTTCAAGAATAGAATCATCTCTAAAGTTTGATATAAACCTTTTAAAATCACCAAAAACATTATTCAAAAATACTTTAAATATTAGCAAGGATTAATTATGAAAATAATATCATTATTTACAGGTGCAGGAGGTCTTGATCTTGGCTTTCATCAAGCTGGTTTTGAGACTATTTTTGCAAACGAATACGATAAAACTATTTGGAACACTTTTGAGCATAATTTCCCAAATACAAAATTAGACAAAAGAAGCATTGTTGATTTGCCTTCAAGTGATGTTCCAGATTCTATTGGAATTATTGGTGGTCCTCCTTGTCAAAGCTGGAGTGAGGCAGGGGCAGGAAGAGGAATAAATGACAAAAGAGGACAACTGTTTTTTGAATATATTCGTATTTTAAAAGAAAAAGAACCTTTATTTTTTCTTGCAGAAAATGTTTCAGGAATTTTACTAGAAAGACATAAAGAAGCTTTTGATAATATTTTAAAAGAATTTAAAGCATTAAATTACAATGTTTCTTATTTTTTATTAGATGCAAATGATTTTGGAGTTCCACAAAATAGAAAAAGGGTAATTATAGTTGGATACCATAAAAAAATGAATAAAAAGTTTTCTCCCCCAAAAACAATTTCTCCTAAAAAAACTTTAAAAGATGCAATTTGGGATTTAAGACTTGCAAAACCTGCTAAAGAAAAAAATTACACAAATGGAAATGAAAAACTTTCTGCACTTAATCATGAATATATGAATGGTGGATTTTCCACTATCTATATGTCAAGAAATCGTGTAAGGAGTTGGGGGGAACCAAGTTTTACCATTCAAGCAGGAGGTCGTCATGCTCCACTTCATCCACAAGCTCCAAAAATGAAATTTATTGAGCAAAATAAAAGAATTTTTGTACCAGGAAAAGAAGATTTATACAGAAGACTTTCCGTTCGTGAATGTGCAAGAGTTCAAACTTTTCCTGATGATTTTTTGTTTAAATATGACAATGTGGCAGATGGTTATAAAATGATCGGAAATGCTGTTCCTGTTGAATTTGCAAGACAGTTGGCAAGTGTGATTTATAAAGATGTTTCTGAGTATTTAAAACTTCATCAAATACCGAGATCAGAACTGATAAACAAGAAAAAAGAAGAGAAAGTTTTTGTATCGCAAAAGGTGGAGAAAGATTTTGTAGGAGTTTAATTTTTAATTTTAATGTTCAAATATGGAATTAACTACTTGGATTTTAGGACTTATTAGTGCTTTTCTTGCTGTAAAATGGCAAACATCGGCAAAGGAAAATGAGAGTTTAAAACAAAAACTCAATGGTAAAAAAGAAGAACTTTACACTGAATTTGTGAGCTTTTACATGAGCTTGTTAAACGGAAAAAAGAGAAGTGAAGAAGAATTGCAACAAGCAATGAGAGCTTTTAATGAAAAAATGATTTTAACGGCTTCCAATGAAGTCTTTTTAACATTTGGCGATTTAATGCAATCTTTTTACAAATCTAATGGCGAAGATACAATGCAAGGAATTCGCTTAATGGGAGAATTAATTCTCTCCATGAGAAAAGATCTAGGACATAGTGATTGGATGAATAACTTGTATTGGTTCGATTCTCTTCGTCCATGGCTAAAAGATGTAGACAAATTTGTTACTGTAAAATACAGAGGAAATAGAAGGCATTACAATAAAACAGTAGACCTTGTGAAATAACAAGGTGTTTTTCTTTTTCCAATTCACCCCTAACCCCTCTTGGAAAAAGAAAAACGAAAAAATAAAAATTTCAAATAATGATAAAATTCTTCAACAAAATAATAAGGAATGAAAAAATATTGAAAAATACGCTTCGGGGTCGTTGCACTTGATTTTCTTCCGTTATCACTACAGAAAATCACCCTCGCACAACACAGTATATCTGGCTCGCTCCTGCCGTCGCTCGACCCATATTTGCCTCCGCTACGCTACGGCAAACATCAGATATACTGAAACGTTCTACGGAAATCGCTCGCTACGCTCGCTTCCGCCTTTGGCGGATTTCCGCAGAACGGGGCGCGGATTGCATCGCGCTTCGCGCTCTTCATCCTTATTCTGTTTGTCGCTCGCTACGCTTCGCGACTTCGCAGAACAGCGGATATGCGCTGTTCGCTTCGCTCACTAAATTTATTCTTCACAAAAACTTCGTTTTTTGTTCAGAATAAACTTCGCATAATCCGCGCCCCGTTATATAGCAGTAATCATCTGAACAAGTTGCCGATTATTCCAACGTTTAGATTTTTGTGGCAGTAAAACCTCATCAAACATGACACCGAATCTTTTTTGAATTTCGGCGGAATTTTCTCCGCGGCAACCGAATTCACTCGTCGAATTACGGACGAGAATTTTCTTCGCAGAAGATTTCTGGAAAGCTTGACGAAAATCAGACACTTCGAAATGCACCAATAAACTTCCAAACAAACTCCCCGGCCCCACCACAATCTTATCGGCCTGTTGCAGCAGCTTAGCAACTTTAGGATTAAGTGAGGCTTTAGGCTGAAGTGAAATTTTTGTAATTTTTTGCTTGGCAAACTTTTTCGGCGGATGATCAAATTTTTCCTCGCCGCGAATTTCCTCCCCACTCTCGAGCTTCCCAACTAGCTGGGAATTTGAAAACGAAACTGGCAGAACTCTCGCTTCGGCAAAATCTGCAAAAATTCCAAAAGCTTCCTGAAGACTATTTTCCCGAATTAAGTCGGCCAAAATTAAATTCCCGAAAGCGTGCTTCCCATTCCGCTTTTCGAAAAACTCAGCTATCAATCCAGCCGTCGCTGACACACATTTCCGGAAATCCCCGACAGCCGGGATACCAAATTGCTGACGCAGAAGCCCACTACTACCGCCATTGTCGAAGACAGTCACGATTGCAGAAACTTCCACGTCTTTCCTTTTGGAAAGTTCCGCGAGAAGTGGAGAGATACCAGAACCGCCACCGATGAGAATAATCTTTTGCATCAAAAAACTGCTCCAGCATTTTAACTCACATTTTTTAGGAAAATTAAGCGGCTGAATTTTCCTGCTCTTTCAGCGCGATTTTTTCTTGCTCGAGCAGTGAATTCAAAGCTGTCCGTGTCTTCGGTCCGAAGCTACCCGCTCCGAAATCATCAGCAGAAGCAAGAATTTCTGATTTAATTTGAAAGTCGATGATTGCGTTTTCAGTCGCCTCGTCAAATTCACCAGAAATTTCTAATTCAGAATAACCGATTTTTTGGAGAATTTTTTGCAACTTCTCAACCTCCTTGTTCGAATCACCAAGGCTCAAACTATTTTGAAATTGCGGCGTGTAAGCAACCCAAACCGCCCGATTCCATTCTGGGTTTTGAGGTAATGAAGGAAGTGCCAACAAGTTTTGCTGCAAACTTTTTTGAAAAGCAGTGAGGGTTTTGGGACCAAAAAATCCTGCCCCATAACTCGTCGAACTAGTGAGTGT
This sequence comes from Candidatus Altimarinota bacterium, assembly GCA_021735425.1. Lineage (GTDB taxonomy): Bacteria > Patescibacteriota > Gracilibacteria > JAHISY01 > JAHISY01 > JAHISY01. The sequence goes on from JAIPGZ010000008.1 coordinate 17,265, forward strand.
GCCGCTTGAAACTTGAAATTCGGTCACCGCAGCAACAGTCGCCGCGTCAAAAATATTGGAAATCTCGCCATCAAAAAATCCTAACTCTCGCAAGCCCTCCTGAATTTTCGCAACTTCCTCATCCTCGTCGTCTGGCGAAAAGGTTTTGGCGGGAATCTTCGCAGCAATCAAATCACCAAATTCGCTATCGCGCTCATCGAGCAAGGTCGCCAGCGCTAAACGCGTCTGAAGTCCGAAGTAACCCGCTCCGAATTCTTCACGACTAGCGAGCACTCCGTTTTCTTTTTGAAAATTAAAAACGCAATTTTCCATCCGCGCATCATAGATTCCGTTAATCTCACATTCGTAAAATCCGGACTCTGTCAGAGCAATTTGCAAATCGCGCACCAATTCACCAAGATCGCCAATCGAAAGTGTTGTTGGGAAGCGAGAGCTCTCAGCAATGTTTTTTTGAATCACTGCCGCTCCGCTACCAGAGGTCGCGTTGGTCTTCGCGAGTAGAGAAGCTGGAGGCTGCCAACTTCGCTGAAAAACTTCAGCATTCAAGCTTTCGCGCGTAGTCGGACCGAGTATCCCCGCTCCCGCTGAATCTGCGGAAACGACAATCCGGCGGGCGAGCTGATAACCGAGCAAAGCTTTCCACGTAGCCTCGTTGAAAAATCCATCCACTGGAGCGCGGAAATAACCATACGTTTTGAGTTCTTCTTGAAGTTTTTGAACTTGATCTCCCGAATCGCCGATTTTCAAATCCGCAACAAAAACAGCATTCATCGTAGGAAGCGTGAAGCTCTCCGCGATAGTGTGGGATGAAGGATAAACTTTCGCATGAACGGTGCGAACCCCCCACTGCAAAGCCCGCGCCAAACCCGCCTCTCCTTTTCCCATCCAAACATCGAGCCGGTCATGCGTCGCGATTGCCCGCTCACCCGCCTGGACTATGGCTCCACCCCGATCGTGAATCGCGCCAACACCAAGTCCTGGAATTTCGATTTTCATTCCAAAAGGATAACTTTTCGGTGCCGCCAACATTCCCGGATAAACTTGCGTGCCATCCGCTCCATTCGTCCCATTGCCGTTTAATTTTTTGTCCGCCTCATAACTTCCACGAAAATAAACCCGCTGATTCGGCAGCGGCGAGTAATAGGCCGAAATCACAAAAGTCGCGTCGTAGGGTTCGAAGTCAGTAGCAGCGAAACTCGGAGGCATAAAGCCCGCAAAAATTGCGAGTGACAACAAAGCTCCGAAAAACTTTTGTATTTGTGTTTGCATTTTTAAATCTGGTTATTTTAGCAAAAAGAAGCCTTTTTCTCAAGCTCTCAGGTCTTGCTGAAAAATAACTTTATTGTTTAATCTAAAAGAGCCAAATCTAACTCAGGGTGCTTGGCAAGAGTCGTTTTGAAAATTTCTTTCACCTCTTTCAATCTCTCTTCTGAATTCGCTTCGAAACGCAGTGTGAGAATCGGAGAAGTATTTGATGCCCGCACGAGCCCCCAGCTACCGTCGTCGAAATTAACTCGAACACCATCAAGCTTGTCACAGTTTTCGAATTCGGCTGAAAAGTCATCGATGATTTTCTGCATTGTCTCGAATTTCACCGAATCATCGATTGGCAATTTGATCTCTGGTGTAGTGTGAGTAACTGGAACATCTGCGAGCTGTTCAGAAATCTTTTTTTCAGAATTGGAGAGAATACCAACCAATTTCACTGCAGCAATCAAAGCATCATCTACCCCGAAATAATTTTCAGCGAAAAACATATGACCCGAAACTTCTCCAGCGAGCAAGGCGCCATCTTCTTTCATCTTGCGCTTGATGAAGGAATGTCCCGTCTTCCACCGGACTGCCTTCCCGCCAAGCTTTATGACTTCGGAAGCAAGGACATGTGTGCATTTCACATCGAAAATCACTTCTGCTCCCTGTCGGCGTGAGAGTAAATCACGCGCGAGTAAAATCAAAATTCTGTCGGCTGGGATGACCGTGCCCAGCTCGTCGACAATCCCGATTCGATCTCCGTCTCCGTCGAAGGCAATGCCCACATCTGCTCCAACTTCGATAACCTTTTTTTGCAAATCTTTTAGGCTAGAAACATCCTCAGGATTCGGCATGTGATTCGGGAAGTTTCCGTCTGGATTGCAGTAAAGTTCGACAACTTCGAAGCCAATTTCGTTAAAAAAATCCGGTGCGAAATAGCCAGCCGTGCCATTACCACAGTCAAGAACTACTTTTAGTTTGCGGGAAATTGGTGCGAGCGATTTTAATTTTGTGAAGTACTCTTTTTTGAAATCAGCTTTTTCCACTTTCCCGTTTTCGACTATTTGAAATTCTTCATCCGAACAAACTCGCTTGCCGACTTCTTGTAACTCAGCAGCCGTGAGCGGGATCGCTCCGCTGTGCATTAATTTAAAACCATTGTATTCCTTCGGATTATGCGAAGCTGTCAGCGCAATACCACCATCTAGTTTTTCATTACAGACTACGAAGTAAAGGTAGGGTGAAGTCGCATGACCGATGTCGAGTACTTCCGCACCTGCCTCTATCAAACCTTCTACTAGTGCCGTATTAAGCTCCTCACCCGTCAGCCGATCGTCACGACCAACTGCCAACTTAGGATTTTTTATGCCCAGCTCAAGGACGAAGGCATGAGCCAATCTCCGTGCAAAAGCAGGCGTAATTTCGGGGTCATCACCCATGGCGACACCACGCACATCATAGGCGCGGAAAACGTGCATTGAAAAATTCATTCGTTAAAAAATTAAAGGGTTTGAAATTCTTTGCGCAAAAACTCCTTCCATTTCTTGTCTCGCAAAGTACGTGCATAGATGAAGATATCTTTATCGCCCCTGCCACTCAGATTGATTACAATGTTTTTACCTTTTAGCCTGGGAGCAATTTTGAAGGCGTACTCCAAAGCATGAGCCGACTCAAGCGCCGGGATGATTCCCTCTTCCCGCATAAGTAATTGAGCTGTTGCGATGACTTCGGAATCGCGCACCGCGAAATATTTCACGCGACCAGTTTTCGCGAGAGCGGAATGCTCCGGTCCAACGCCGGGATGATCGAGACCCGCCGCGACGGAATGAGTCTCCGCCAGATTACCGATTGGATCTTGCAGAAATTCGCCAAAAAAACCTTCGAAAATCCCAGTCGGCGCGTGCGGCTTGATGGAAATTCGCGAAGCATGATTACCCAATCTAGAGGAACGACCACCCGCCTCGACACCGATGAGTTGAACTTTTTTGTCGCGCAGGAAAGAGTGGAAAAGCCCGATGGCATTCGAGCCACCCCCGACGCAGGCGACGAGATAATCTGGCAGCTTTTTGAATCTTTGGATAAATTCACGTCGAACTTCCTCACCAATAACTTTTTGGAAATCGCGGACAATCTCGGGAAAAGGATGTGGCCCGAGTGCCGACCCTAGGAGGTAATGAGTCGAATCAACATTCGCCGCCCAATCGCGCAAAGCCTCGGCAACCGCGTCCTTCAATCTCCGAGTCCCCGATTTGACCGGAACGACTTTCGCGCCTAACTTCTCCATCCAAAAAACATTTGGTCGTTGCCGCGCGACATCGACCGCTCCCATAAAAATGGTACATTCGAAACCAAACTTCGCGGCAATTGTCGCAGTCGCGACGCCGTGTTGCCCCGCCCCTGTCTCGGCGATTAATCTTGTCTTACCCAATCTTTTGGCGAGCAAAGCCTGCCCAAGAACATTGTTAATTTTATGCGCACCGGTTTGATTCAAATCTTCTCGTTTAAGATAAATTTTCGCGCCACCCAATTTTTTAGAAATATTTTCGCAAAAAGTCAGCGGTGTCGGACGACCTGAATAATTTTTGGCAAGGTCGTGAAACTCAACCCAAAACTTTTTGTCTTTTTTTGCGACAGTCCAAACTTTTTCGAGCTCGGTCAAAGCCGGTCGCAGAACTTCGGGAACAAATGCCCCGCCGAATTCGCCAAAATAACCTCTTTTATTCATGTTTTAATTTTACCCTACAATTTCAAAGCTTCGCGACAAACTCATCGAAAAGGAATTCTGTGTCGGTCGGACCCGGCGTCGCCTCAGGGTGGAATTGGACTGAGAAAAACGGTTTCGTTTTATGCCGCAAGCCTTCGACCGATTTGTCGTTCAGGTTTTCGAAAGCCACCGCCCAATCTTTTTTAATTTTGGGCGAAACAGCGAAACCATGATTTTGTGAGGTGATAAAACACCGCCCCGTTTTAATTTCACGAACCGGTTGGTTTTGGCTGCGATGCCCGTAAGGCAATTTGAAAGTCGTCATCCCCGCCGCCAACGCGAGCAACTGATTACCGAGACAAATTCCAAAAATCGGTTTGTTCTTTCCGATCTGATTTCGAATCGAGGCAATCGCCTCGACTGCCCGCGCCGGATCACCCGGTCCGTTTGAAATGAATAAACCATCGAATTCATATTTCGATAAATCAGCATCGTGCGGAAGATGGTGGACGGAAATTCCGCGATCAAGAAAATTGCGGAGAATGTTGAGCTTCATTCCACAATCGAGAATCGCAACCACCTTTTTCCCTTTTTTATGGAAAGTAGCCTTCTTGGGGGAAACCTGCGCGACGAGATTTTCCAAATTGGGATCCCAAAATTTTTGCTGACTTTTTTGATCGGAAATGCGACCGAGAATCATCCCCTCTTCTCGCAATTTTTGAGTCAAGGCTCGAGTGTCAACGCCAGTAATCGCTGGAATTTTTTCTCGCTGCAACCAGTCCGCCAAACTTTCTTTCGCAGCATGATGCGAAAACTTTTCACAATATTCCGAAACGACAAGACCCGCGATCTGTAATTTTTCAGATTCGAAATTTTGCTCGACAGAATCTTTTTTGAACTTCGGCGGCACACCGTAATTCCCGACGAGCGGATAAGTCAAAACTAAAATCTGTCCGGCGAAACTCGGGTCAGTGAAACTCTCAGGATAACCGACCATTCCCGTCGCGAAAACGACTTCGCCTGCCGCTTCAAAATCCGCACCGAAACTTTCGCCAGAAATTGTCGAACCGTCAGCAAGATGGAGAATCTTTTGCATCCGCAGGATTCTACGAAGTTTCGCGATTTTCGGCAAATTGCGTGATAAAATTCCGCGGAAATGGCAAAGGATTATTACAAAATTCTCGGAGTAGAACGCGGCGCAAGTGAAGCAGAGATCAAAAAAGCTTTTCGCTCTGCCGCGCGAAAATACCACCCCGATCAGGCCACCGGCGACAAAAAAGAAGCAGAAGTTAAATTCAAAGAATTTGCTGAGGCTTACGAGGTTTTAGGAGACAAACAAAAGCGCTCCCAATACGACCAATTCGGCAGTGCTGGCCCGAATTTTGGCGGAGGCGGAGCAGGATTCAATGGAGCCGGTTTTGATTTTTCGGGAGTAAATTTTGATTTTGGCGGAAGTGGCGGGGGTTTCGGAGATATTTTTGAAACTTTTTTTGGCGGAGATGGCAGAGAGAAATCGCGTGGTCCAACGCGCGGCGCGAACTTAGAAGTTCGAGTTCGAGTGAAATTCGAAGATGCTATTTTTGGGACAACGGCAGAGCTTAAATTGGAACGACTCATTAAATGCGAAAACTGTCGCGGCAACGGAGCAGAACCTGGCAGTAAAATTTCAGACTGTAAAAGATGCCACGGAACGGGAGAAATCACGACAACGCGGCAAACCGTTTTTGGAATGATGAAGCACGCCGCAGTCTGTCCAGACTGCGACGGCGAAGGCAAAACTTACGAAAAAAAATGTAGTGTCTGTCACGGCACTGGTCGAGCACGCAAAGTAGAAAAATTGAAAATCAAAATTCCCTCGGGCGTCGAAAACGGAGCAGTCATCCGACTCTCTGGGCAAGGCGAAGCTGGAGCAAAAAGTGGACCTGCCGGCGACTTATTTCTACAAATCTTAGTCGAACAAAGTCGAGAATTTGAACGACGAGGAGCTGATATTTTTTCGACCCAAAAAATCACTTTTATCGAAGCAGCATTAGGAAACGAGATTGCCGTGAAAACTGTTCATGGAAATGTGAAGTTGAAAATTCCAGCCGGCACGCAATCCCACACGAATTTCAAAATCAAAAGTCGTGGCTCACCGAAGCTAAACTCTAACGAACGGGGTGACCACATCGTGAAAATTTTGATTACCACTCCCCAAAAACTTTCGAAGAAGGAAAAACAACTTTTAGAAGAGTTAGCCAAGGAAAGTGGTTTGAATATGAAGAGAAACGGTCTTTTTGACTGAACATCATGGATTTTCTAATCTTATAATTTCGCTTACAAAAGCGAAAATATAAGATTCACAACAAAAATTTGCTTTTCTTTTTTAATTTTGCTAAACTAACCACGTTTAATAATTAACAAAAATATATGAACGATAAATTAGATAGTTGGTTAAATAAAAATATTGGTGATACCGAAAAGCTGAAACAGACTCCCCTTGCTTCCCACAAAAAATTTCCACCACAAAAAAAGTTTCACAAAAAAAATAAAGCTCGTTTCAACAAACCCCATCCAATCAATCAGCAAAAAAATTCTTCTTCGCCACAAGCGGAAAGCTTTGATGACAAAGTACGCGTCGTGCCACTCGGAGGACAGGAAGAAGTCGGTCGCAACATGTCCGCGATTTTTTACAAGGAGGACATCGTCATAATTGACTGCGGTCTGCAATTTCCAGAAATGGACATGTTTGGAGTCGATTATGTCATCCCTGATGTGAAATTCCTCGAAGACAAAATTCATCGTATTCGCGGAATCCTACTCACTCATGGACACCTCGATCACATCGGAGCACTACAACACATTCTGCCAAAGCTAAATTTCCCGCCATTGATCGGCACTCCGCTGACTCTCGGCTTGGTAAAAAAAAGACTGGACGAATACGACCTCACTTCGAAAGTAAAATTTATTGAGATTAAAAATCCTGCGATCGAAAAAATTCAGCTCGGAAAACATTTTTCAGCTGAATTTTTTCGCGTGAATCATTCCATCCCTGATGGCGTCGGAATTTGTTTGAACACTCCGGTCGGCAACATCGTCCATACCGGTGATTTCAAATTTGATTTCACTCCGGCGGATGGCTTGAAGTGTGACTTTGGGAAAATCGCAGAAATCGGACGCCGCGGTGTACTGCTCGCTTTCGCCGACTCGACGAATGCGGAGAAACCGGGCTACACCATTTCAGAAAAAATCGTGAACGAAAATATCGCGCAGACGATTTTGGAAGCAAAAGGTCGGGTGATTCTCGCGACCTTTTCGAGTCTCATCGGAAGAATTCAACACATCGTGAATGCCGCGAATCGAAGCGGTCGCAAAGTTTTTGTGAGTGGTCGGTCAATGATCGCGAATCTAGAAATGGCGGAAAAACTCGGTTATCTAAAAGCTCCGCAAGGTCTGATTCGTCCGCTAAAAAAAGGCGTAAAAATCAACGAGCTCGCTCCAAATAAAGTAATGATTTTGTGTACCGGCAGCCAAGGCGAAGAACTTTCTGCGCTCACACGAATCGCGCTCGGCGAACACCAAACCATCCAAGTCAAAGACGGCGATACTGTAATTTTTAGCTCAACTCCAATTATTGGGAACGAGCGCGCGGTCGTCGCAGTCACGAATAATTTGCTTCGGCTCGGCGCAAAAGTAATCACAAATAAAAATCTCGATGTGCACACTTCTGGACACGCAAGTGCCGAAGATTTGAAATTGATGCATTCGATGCTCAAACCGAAATTCCTCGTCCCAGTCCATGGTGAACTACACATGCGTCACGCTCATCGTGACATCGCGATCAAGGTTGGAATGGACGAGGGCAATGTTTTGCTCCTCGACAACGGCGACATTCTGGAGCTAGCTCCGAACAATATTGTTCGCAAGTCGAAATCGAAAGTCCGCGTGAATAATATTTTGATTGACGGTCTTGGTGTCGGCGACATCGGAACGAGCGTACTACGCGAACGACAGATCATGAGCGAAAACGGAATCGTTGCAATTGTTTTCAAGGCTTACAAACAGAGCAGCAAACTCGTCGGCGCGCCCGACATTATTTCGCGGGGCTTTGTTTACATGAAGGAGTCAAACGCTATCGTCGAGGAAACAAAAAAGGTAGCAATGAAAGCCTATGAAGAGGTCGCAAAGAAAGATTACAAAGAGGTGCGAAAAGAGGTCGCGCGCGCCGTCGCGAAATTCATTCGACAAAGAATCGACCGCGAGCCACTGATCCTGCCTTATACGATTGAGATTTAAAACCCCATAACCTCTCGAATCACATCTAAATCAAAACCTCTTCGTGCGAGAAAAGCGGAGATTTTTTGTCGTTCTTTGAATTCTTCTGGAATTTTTTCTCCCTTTAGTTTTTTTTTCAAAGTGTCTCGACAGTGAGTCAACTCGTCAGTCCCATTTGGCAAAAATTTTTCAACCATTTCTTCTTCAATTCCCCGCCTTTTCAACTCAAGCGAAATTCGTCGCGCACCCCAATGTTCATGAGATCGGACAAAACCTTCAGTAAAACCTTCGTCCGACTGAAGGTTGAATTTTATGAGCTTCGTAAAAACTTTGGCAAAAACTTCTTCGTTTGGAATATATTTCACTTCGAATTTATCGAGTAATTCTTTTTGGGAATAATTCCGACGCGCGAGCAACCAACAAGCGTAATTGAAAACCTGTCGCTCATCTGCAACTTTCGGTTTTTTCTTAAAGAATTTCACACAACAATTTTAACGCACCACTATTCCCTTATTCCATATTCCACCATTCTTACTTAAGTTTTTTCAACGCCGCCTCGGCCGCTGCCTGCTCCGCTTCCTGTTTGCTCGAACCTTTTCCACGACCGAGTAAATCTTTGCCAGCGAAAGCCCCCATCTCAAAAGTCTTGGCATGATCCGGACCACTCTCGGCGAGCACTTTATATTCAGGAGTAACCGCCAGCTTCGCCTGCGCCAATTCTTGAAATTCAGATTTCGCGTCAACTTGGAGATTCGCCGCAATGATATGAGACAATTTTGGTAACAAATATTTTTTAACGATTTCCTCCGCTTTGACAAATCCGCCATCGAGATAAGTCGCGCCCAGCACCGCCTCGAAAACATTCGCCAGCAAGTAAGGTTTTTCCGCCCCACCAGAGCGTGCTTCACCTTTAGATAATTTCAAATGCTGACCCAAATTTAATTCCGCCGAAATTTCCGCCAAAGTTTCACCTTTCACGAGTGCCGAACGAAGTGCTGTCAGCTCACCCTCCGGTTTTTCAGGAAATTTATGAAACAAAAAATCAGTCGTGATTAATTCCAAGACCGCATCGCCGAGAAATTCCAACCGCTCGTTTGATTCAGAAACGTCACGATTTTCGTTGACGAAACTGCGGTGGACAAAAGCCTTCTCGAGCAGTTCTAAATTTTTAAATTCGTGGGAAAGTTTGATTTGTAAATCTTTCATATTTTGAATTCTAATTCTTTTTGGGCGGACGACAAAACTCCGTTTACAAATTTGCGATCGGAGTCATCGCCATAATTTTTCGCAATCTCAACAAACTCATTCAAAGTTACTTTGGGTGGGATGTCGAATTGCTTGGCGAGAAACTTTAATTCAACCAAACCGACCAATAAAACCGCAGCATCCAATTTGGCGATTTTGGAAAAAGGCCACTCCGGCGCGAGTCGCTCCACCCACTCTTTCGATTCGCGGAAATTATTGAACGAATTTTCAAGCAAACTTTCAGCAAAATCCTTTTCAAAATTGACTCCAAATTCAGAAATATTCTTTTCGAAAATTGCCAACCACCCCTCTGCAATCCCGCGGAACTCACACTCAAAAACCGTCTGCACTACCGCTTCTCGAACTACTCTTCGATTCGCTGCAGCCATTTTGGAAAATTTAAGCTTTCACTTTTTGGACTTTTTTGGAGTCTTTCGCGACTAAATCAATAACCACTCTCCCGCGATAATATCCACAAACCGAGCAAGCGGTGTGGGGTAGGCGCGGTTGTTTACATTTTGGACAAGCAACCGTTTTAGATTTGTTGGTAAGGCGCTTAAGCTCACCACTTTCCCAAGTGGAATAACGGCGCTTAGTGCGAGTTTTGGAAGATTTTCGTTTGGGGACCGGATGTTTAGCCATCTTTTAGAAATTTAAGTTAGAGGAGTTTAACTTTTTTCGCTGATTTGTAAAATTGAATTTTTGAGAGGACCAAGGCTCCTAAAGTCAAAACGAAAACCGTGAAGATAAACAACCCGCCCAAGCCAGGTAGAAAACTAATCGCCGAAAGCGCGACCAAGCCAAGAGCCAAGGTAAGCAACTTGCGGGAATATTTTTCTTCCTTTTTCTGCCGCAGAATTAAACTCCCAAGCAAAAATCCCATCAAAGCTCCCGCAGCTGCCAACGCCAAAATCCAAGCAACTAAAAGCATCCCCGCCAACCACGCTCCCACCATCGTGATCGTGAGCAAAAGAATAAGTAGTGGAACAAAAAGCACCAAAACTCCGACTAGTAAACTCCACCAAAAATTTTGGCGAATTGTGTCAGCAAAAACTTCTGAGCTTCTTCCACACAAAACCAGTAAGACTGCACCCGTCACGAAACTAATCAGAAAGAAAAAAAGTTTGCCGCCGAAATCAAAGTGCTTTTCTGAAAAAACACCTGATTTTAAATCCATTTTGGAAAGATCTTTTCTCTCGACAGACGAGGCCAAACCAACCGGAACTTCGATTTCACTCTCAGAAAAATAAGTCAGCTTACCTGTAATTTTTGCATTCTCCCCAAAGCTAACTTTTTTGCCAATCCTGATTTCTACATCCCCAGCGACCTTAGAGTCAAAAATAATTTCATCACCTACCAATTGCAAATCACCGCCTATGTCAGCATTGATATTTAGCATCCCAGCAGCGACAAAAGCATCCCCTACGATAGTAGCACCTGAGATATTGACTACTCCTCCGGCGATCACAGCATCACCACCGATTTTAGAGGTCAGCGTGATCACGCTACCCGCCGCTCGCAAATCGTCACCGATTTCAGAGATGATCGTGAGTGTACTACCCAAAACCGCTAAATCGTTTTCTACTTTTTTAGAAATATTCACCAATGCGCCTGCTAAATAGGCATCGTCTGTCGCTATTCCTTTTAGCTCGACCAAACCACCAGCCGAATAAAAATCATTACCGACTTCAACCGAAACAGATTGTTCTTTCATGCTTTTGCCACTCGCCAAAGTGGTAGCCGGCAAAAGCAAAATGGCAATTGCCAAAAAGATTTTGAGTACGTTTTTCATTTTGAGGGATTTAGTGAGTAGTGAGATTTTAGCAAAATGGTCAAGAAGATGGTATTTTCTTCGGGTGAAAGATTCTGATTTGAAGTCTCGGATTGAGAAACTGAAGCGCACCAAAGACGCGATTATTTTGGCACACAACTACCAGCTACCAGAAATTTATGATGTCGCCGATTTTGTCGGGGACAGTTTCGAGCTAGCGATGAAAGCCCGTGAAACCCAGGCTAAGATCATTATTTTTTGTGGAGTGCATTTCATGGCAGAATCAGCAAAAATTTTGAATCCTGAAAAAAAAGTACTAATCCCCGATCTAAATGCAGGTTGTTTCCTCGCCGACATGGTAACTGCAGAAAGCCTACAAGCAAAGAAGAAGACCTTCCCGGCAGCCGCAGTCGTGGCCTATGTAAATTCTTCGGCAGCAGTCAAAGCGGAAACCGATGTTTGTTGCACCTCGGCGAACGCAATTGAAATTTGTCGGAAGCTGCCCGAACGACAAATTATCTTCGTGCCAGATGAAAATCTTGGAGAATGGGTAGCGGAAAATTTACCCGAAAAAGAGATAATTTTGTGGGCGGGAAATTGTTATGTTCATTCGAAAATTCTCGTCGAAAAAATACAAGAAGCCCAAAAGTCACATCCTCAGGCAATAATCCTCGCTCATCCTGAATCCCCAAAGAAGGTTCGTGACCTTGCCGAAAAAGTGCTCGGAACTGGTGGGATGTTGAAATTTGTGAAGAATTCGACAGCAGATGAATTTTTAATCGCAACCGAAAGTGGGATGCTGGAGAAGCTGAAGAGAGCAACACAGAATAAAAAATTCTGGAGCTTGGGCGGAGAATGTTTGAATATGAAAAAAATCACGCTACCGAAAGTTTTGAACTCTTTAGAAAAAGATGAATATGAAATTAAGGTTGATGAAAAAACTGCACAAAAGGCTCGAAGAAGTTTGGAAAGAATGGTCGAGTTGACGGAAAGATAATTCCTCCCTAAACTCTCCCAGCTTTAATTTTTTGAATGCTTGTAATCCGTCTATCTCGAGTCGGGAGAGAGAATCTCCACAAATTCCGCCTGATCGTGCAAGAAAAAGCTCGCTCGCCAAAATCTGGCAAAGTCTTGGCAATCGTCGGTAGCTACAATCCAACTGATCCAGAAAACAAACTCGTTTTTGAGGCAGAGCAGATTGAAGCTTTTTTGAAAAATGGTGCCACCCCGAGCGACACCGTCGCACGACTCCTTTTGAAAAATGGCTTCAAAAAAGAATTAATCGATAAATTCATAAAGAAATATTCTAAGCAAAAATCGAAAAAGGCGGAAGCCGAAAAGCCTGCTGAAGCAGTAAAGCAAGAGGCAGCGACACCTGCCGAGGAAAAACCGGCGGAAGAGGTAATAACCGATGAAAAGCCAAAAGAAGAAGTGAAAACTGAACCTAAAGAAAAATCTACTAAAACTGAAGATTCTCCAAAAGATGAGGAGAAAAAAAATTCTTAGTCCTTAGTTCTTAATTCCTAATCCTTAAGTAATGAGTAATGATGCAAATCTTTCTACCGAGGCAGATGTTGCTTTTCTCGTGGCGACAGTCAAAGCCATCGTCGATAACCCTGATGATGTCATCGCAGAAAGAATTGTCGATGACTTAGGCGTCTTGATCAAGCTCCGCGTAAATGCAACAGACATGAGCAAAATCGTCGGTAAAGAAGGTAAGACCGCGAAAGCTTTGCGAACCTTGCTCCGACTGGTCGGCAGCAAAATAGACCAACGAGTAAATTTAAAAATACTTGAACCGGATGGCAGTGAAAGAAGAATTGAGCAATCCGAAAATCCACGCCCTGCCAGAGTCGCGACAAAACCGGTCAAAATTACAGAGAAAAAAAATAGCGAAACTACAAAAACTGAGACACCCTCACAAGAAGGTGCCGATGCTGGCGCAGCCTTTGAAAATGTGATTTAAGAAGCTAGAATGGTGGAGCTTTCGCACTTTAACCATTTTAAAATGGACTTCTCCCTCATCCCCTCTGCTTTTGCAGAGAACGCAGTCACCTACACTGATTTGGCGAACCTGAATCTTTTTGACGTGATTTATCTTTTTGCTGCCTTGGCCATCCTCGGTGCTGGTGCGCTTTCGATTGTTTTTATCTTCTTCGGCGGCTTCAGCTTCATTCTCTCCGGTGGCGATGAAGGCAAAGTAAAATCAGCCATTCACACCATTCGTTATGCGATCATCGGCCTGGTGATTGCGCTCCTCTCACTGGTTTTTGTACCAATTATTGGCAAACTTTTCGGAGTGAATTTCAATTTTTTCGACTTCGAGACCTTGTCGAATCGGATCAACATCCTCTTTGATCAGTTCCAAGAGACCGACTCCACTACAATCCAACAGACCGTACCAGCACAGACAGTCCCCACTACTACGGCTCCCCCAGTCGCACTCGACGACCTAGTGAGATAGTTTCGGTGTAGAATTCCCCGCGTGAAAAAACTTGTAATTCTTGACGGTCACGCCATCATTCACCGCGCTTTTCATGCCATTCAGCCTCTGAATACTTCAAGTGGTGAGTTGGTGAATGCTGTTTTTGGTTTTACTTCGATGCTACTGAATGTCTTGGAAATTGAAAAACCAGAATATATCGCCATCGCCTTTGACCGCAAAGGCAAAACATTTCGCCACCATGCCGATGCGACTTACAAAGCTACACGTACAAAAACCGCACCGGAACTCATCGGACAAATTGGCAGAATTTATGAAATCGCTCGAGCCTTTTCGATTCCTATTTTTGCGGAAAACGGTTTCGAAGCTGACGACATCCTAGGAGGTATTTGTGAAAGAGTAAAAGCTGCCACAGACCTAAAAACAATCATCGTAAGCGGTGATCGTGATTTATTACAGCTGGTGAACGAGCATGTTTCCGTCCACGACCTTTCTGGTGGTTACCGCAAATCAGTGAATTTCACACCAGAAAAAGTAGTCGAGAAATATGGCTTTGCCGCAAAATTCATTCCTGATTTCAAAGGTCTCGCCGGAGACTCGTCGGACAATCTAAAAGGTGTCGAAGGTATCGGCGAAAAAACCGCGACTAGCTTAATCCAAGAATTTGGCAGCTTGGAAGCAATTTATGAGAACCTCGAAAAAATCAAACCGACTCTCCGAGCGAAACTGGAGAAAGATCGTACAGCAGCTTTACATTCAAAAATGATGGCAACCATCCGCCTCGACGCCCAAATCGAATGGCAACTGGAAGATTGTCGACTGAATGATTTCGATCGTGAAAAGGTTTCGAATTTATTTGATGGACTAGAGTTTCATTCGCTGGCAAAACGACTAAGCAAAGTTTTGCCAATCAAAACTGAGGTAACAACAAAAATTGAGCAACCGAGCCTGTTTTGAAAAAACGCCCTCGTATTCGAAGACGTTTTCTCTGAGTGCTCGAAGTTTTTAGCGCAGCGGCGGTTTTTGATTCCCAGAGTCTTGGAATAAGTTTTTCAGCGGATCATTAGTGCTTTGAGGAAGTTGATTAGAGCCTCCACTGGTTCCAAGTTTTGTAGGACAAATATAAATTGAGCAACCACTACTATCAACCTTACCAGTGTCTATCCCGCCCACACATACTTCGCAAGACGCTGTTTCGGGTTCAGGAGAATTTGTAGGACAGATGTAAATTGGACAACCACTATCGTAAAATCTTCCAGTCCTAGTACCTCCTTTACACATTTCACAAAAAATTTCTTCATCTTTGCAAATGTACACCGAGCAACCGTTTTGATCAACCTTACCAGTGTCTATCCCGCCCACACATACTTCGCAAGACACATCTAAGCCCCTACAAACACCTAATATGCTTGGTGTACAAGTCCCTTCACATTTTTCGAGAACCGAACCCTCACAACAAAAAGTCGCACCTTTAGAGGTCATATCAAACACCTTTTCACCCACTTGAGCACAATCTTCACGGAGAACTGCATGAACTTCTGTTTTTGGCTCTTGCGAATTACCACGGATAAATCTTAAATCCTCCCTTTTGTTTTGAATCATCTCTCTGTTTTCGGTCGGCATTGCTTCCATCTTTTGCTCGACAAATTGTTGCACCTTTTCCTTTTGCTCAGCGCGCACTTGCTGCTGCTTGGACTGAATCCCGTCTTTTACTATTTGAATTGTCTCGACATTCCCTGATTGGACCGCGTCGTAAAGTCTTTTTTGATCAGTCCGAATTTCTTCTTTTCGATTTTCAATTTCCTTTTCGAATTCTCGCTTTTTGGCCTGAATCTCTGCTGGCGGCAATCCGTTTAGCTCTTGCAGCCAATCAATTTTTTCCTCCCGTAATTCTTTTTGTGCCTGATTGTTACTCTCTCGAACAGTCTTGGCGTTTTCGAGAATCGCTTCTTTTTTGGCAATGAAATCCTCTTCTGAAATTTCACCCATTGCCTGAAGTTTTTTCAGTTCCAGTAAGTCTGCATTCTCCCCACGACGAACTTTTTTTAATTCCTTTCGTCCCTCTTTCGCTGCCTCGATAAACTCTTGGTGCTCTTCTTTTCGCTCATCGAGCATTTGTTTGAACTCCTTTCCTTTCTCTAAAAGCGGTTGCAATTTTTCAAGCTGCTCAGCCGCGACCGCATCTCCTCCCTCTGCGAGAACTTTCAGGTCCGCTACTCGCCCTTTCGCATCTTTGGCACGAGCAACCACATTTTTAACTTTGTTAATTTCGCGTTTACCATTCTGTGCCAATTGCACCGCCTGTTGAAAATCTCCATTCGCAGTAAATTCCCGAGCTGTCTCGACCTGACTTTTGAGCTCTGCGAGAATCGCATCGGCTTCCTCCTGCGGCACCTCGTTTTCGATTAGTTTGGTTTTAACTTTTTCCAGCTCGCGCAACGCACGTTGCACCTTTCTCTCGGCACGCTGTCTCGGATTGATTTTGTCCTGCAAATTAATGGTAGTCGCTCCTGTCTCGATAAAATCCTCCACGTCCGTCTCAACATCGACAGAAACCTCAGTCGCTCCCGAATCAATCGCGTCGGCGACCTCCGCACTAGCGAAATCAACTTCCGCGATACTCGCCATCGTCTCTGCCACAGTAGTCTCGATCGCTTCACCCGCGACTGCGATCGCCTCATCAGAGGCCTCGTCCAAAATTTCAATCGTCCCAGTTTGAGTCTCCTGCACAGCGGAAAGTAGTTCTGAGATTTCCTCAGGATTAGTGGACTCAGTCGCAGCTTCTGCTGCTAATTCTGTGTAAGTCTGAATCTCAGCAAGCAGCTGCGCGATTTGATCTTCGGTCGAATCCTCGGCAAACGCTGTTGGGATAATTCTGTCGAAAAAACTCGTCTCAGGATTTGTTTCCGGAACTTTCAGCAAATCCGACTCAAGCAAAAGCTGTAATTTTGTTTGTGCTTCTCTGGCTTTGTCAGTATAAATTTCCACCTTTTCGGCAGATGTCCCCCCAACAGTTTGAATTTCAGACAAGGGGGCAACTGCTTCCATGTTTTGAATTTCAACCCCGCCAACAGGCGTAATCGGAGAAGTTTTTTTGACCTCTGACTTTGGACCACAAGCCGCAAGCAACGCGACAAAAATAGTCACCGCAACTATTTTGGAAAATTTAGTTTTCATAATTTAGGGGTTAGTTAATTAAATTTTAGAAGGAATAGCGCCAGAAGCAAATCAGAAAAATATGCAGACGACACGAATTACGATTCCTAAAAAATTAAGGTTTTCAGCCCTGGCAAATACGCTTAAAATTTAAATTTCTTGAACTAATCTTTTCTTCAAAGATAATTGATTTTCACCAATTTCAGCCCTAAAATCCCTCGGAATTTTTAACTTTTTATTATGGAAGCAGCTACTAAGCTCAAAAAAGTCGGCACCATCCGCCAAATCATCGGGCCTGTCGTCGATATTGCTTTTGATCCTACTAATCTGCCTGAAATTTACGAACGCATTGTAATCGATCGCGGCGAGGAAGGAGAATTGGGCTGTGAAGTTTACCGACACCTCGGCGACGGAGTGGTGCGGACTGTCGCTTTGGATCTCACCGATGGACTAAAAAGAGGACAAAAAGCCACCGCTACCGGCGAGCAAATAACGGTGCCAGTCGGCGAAAAGGTTTTGGGACGAATCATGGACGTTCAAGGAAATCCGGTCGACAACGCCGGCAAAATTGACGCGAAAGAACGCTGGCCAATTCATCGTCCCGCCCCGGAATTTACCGATCAAACGACAAAAGTCGAGGTTTTTGAGACCGGAATCAAAGTCGTCGACCTCCTCGCCCCCTTTGCAAAAGGGGGAAAAGTCGGACTATTCGGCGGAGCCGGAGTCGGGAAAACAGTTTTGATTCAAGAATTAATCCACAATGTCGCCAAAAACCACGGCGGTTATTCCGTCTTTTGTGGTGTCGGGGAACGGACGAGGGAGGGCAACGACCTTTATCGTGAAATGCAGGAATCCGGAGTCATCAACAAAACAGCTCTGATTTTCGGACAAATGAACGAGCCACCAGGAGCACGTCTCCGAGTCGGGCTAACTGGGCTGACTGTCGCGGAATATTTCCGGGATGTCGAACACCGCGATGTTTTGCTCTTTATTGATAATATTTTCCGCTTCAGCCAAGCCGGCTCAGAAGTCTCAGCGTTGCTGGGAAGAATGCCATCGGCGGTCGGTTACCAACCGACTTTGGCAGGAGAAATGGGCGAACTGCAGGAGCGGATTACCTCAACGAAAGACGGTTCGATTACTTCAATCCAGGCAGTTTATGTGCCAGCTGATGATTTAACTGATCCTGCCCCAGCCAATACTTTTGCCCACCTAGACGCGACGGTTGTTTTAAATCGAGCTTTGACCGAGCAAGGAATTTATCCAGCTGTCGATCCGTTAGACTCAACCTCTAGACAACTCGATGCAAATGTCGTCGGAGAGGAGCATTACAATATCGCTCGCGGCGTCCAAAAAGTTTTGCAAAGATACAAAGATCTGCAGGACATCATCGCAATTTTGGGAATTGATGAACTAAGCGAAGAAGACAAAATGACTGTTGCCCGCGCACGAAAATTGCAAAGATTTTTAAGCCAACCTTTTAGCGTCGCTGAGGTTTTCACCGGCAACCCAGGACAATTCGTAAAGCTCGAAGACACGGTGAAGGGCTTCAAGGAAATCCTCGAGGGCAAACACGATGATCTCGGAGAGAATGATTTCTACATGGTAGGCACTATCGAGCAGGCGCGAGAAAAACATGCGAAGAACAAATAGTCCTTAGGGCAATCGAGATGTTGCTTTTTTAAGCCTTTTTTGGTAAAATGAAACGATCCCCGCTTTCGCGAGGACAAGTTTTAAAACAAAAATGGAAAAGCTGAACCCAGAGACGAAAAAAAAATCGGCCTGGAAGGCCTTTGGCGGTGGCATCGCTGCACTCGGAATTTTCGCAAGCTTGTTGGTTTTAGGTAATTTCGACTTTTCGGAAATTGGAACTTTACGAGCCGAAGTTTTGGCGACAACTCCAACGGCGGCTATTACCCTCCTCAATCCTACCACCGGAGAAACAGGCGATCTGATTCAACTCACTGTCGAGAATTTAGCAGATTTCGAAGCTGAAACTGGTGGCATCTTTTTCGGAGAAATTCCTGCCACAATCGACACCATCAGTGCGGGGGGCGCGGACGAAACCCTGATTACCGTCGAGGTTCCCGCAATCGAAGTCGCTGGAGAATATATGGTCAAAATCACCACACCGACTGGAATGCTTGAAAGTCCGACAAGATTCAGTCTGCTAACAACGACAAATGAAGTCGCCACAATCCCACTAACCATCGACCTACCAACTTCGCCTGAAATAAATTTGGAAGATTCCAGTAGTTTTTTGGAGGCTGAGCCGGTTGCCACTTCTTTTGAAAATAATTTTTATTCCGAGGCTCAAACTCCGAAACGTCTTCTCCGAACTTCTGAAATTGTGTCTCCTCCACAAAAGCTAAAAGTAAATTCAACCTTAACCGGAATTCAGCTTTCTTGGCAGAAACCCACGACTGGGAAGGCAGAGACATTTAACATTTATTACGGCAGCCGCAGCGGCAATTATCTGCATCGTATCAATTCGAAAAACTTTGCCGAAATCATTTCACAGAATTTGGAGGGTGGAAAAATTTATCTCTTTGCAGTCAAATCCGTCGATGCTTTCGGCAATGAAAGTCCCGCCAGCAACGAAGTTTCCGCAATTTTTGCGGCAGAGTCGACGAAGAATCCAACCAGCAATTTTCATCCTGCCGCTTCCCGCCCTCCGCAACTTTCGGAGCAAGGTCCTGCAGCAAGCTTGGCAATCGCGCTTTTGATAACTTTAGCAATTACATTTTTTAGCTTTCGGAAAAAAATTTGGGCAGGAAAATAATCAAATTTTGGGGTAAAATCCGACCCTATTTTTTTAACTTTTTTGAGATGCTGACTGTTGTAAAAAATCTTCCTAAATCTGAGGTCGAGGTTGAAATCGAAGTCGATTCTAAAATTTTGGAAAACGCTAGAAAAGAAGCCATTCTGCGTTTTCAAAGGGAAGTGAAGATTGAGGGATTCCGAGAGGGCAAAGTCCCAGACGAAAAAATTGTTGCGAAAGTTGGCGAAAAAAACATCACCCTCGAAGCCAACGATATTGCAATTAAATTGAGCTACGCTGAGGCAGTCAAAAAGGAAAATTTGAAAGTCGTCAGTTATCCAAAAATTAAAATTTTGTCAGCCGAGCCATTGAAATTTACCGCGACCGTGGCGGTGCTGCCAGAAGTGGAAGTCGGTGATTGGCGAAAAATTAAACTGAAAAAAGATGAACTAAAAGTCGAGCCAAAAGAAATCGAGGCGGTCATCAAAGATATTTTGAAAGGCAATGCAACGGCGACAGAAGTGAAAGATCGGGCAGCGCAGAAAGGTGATCGCGTCGAAATTGATTTTGCAGGGACAACAGGAGACGGCGTACCGCTCGACGGTGCCGCCAGCAAAAATCACCCTCTACTTTTGGGCGAGGGAAATTTTATTCCTGGCTTTGAGGAGGGCGTCGAGGGAATGAGCGTCGGCGAAGAAAAAGAGCATCCTGTTAAATTTCCGGATGATTACCATGCCAAACATCTCGCCGGGAAAGAGGTGAAGTTCAAAATTAAACTGCACAAAATCGAAGAGCTCTCCGAGCCTAAACTCGACGATGATTTCGCGAAAAAAGTCAGCGGCGGACAAAAAGAAAAATGGGCTGATGTCGAAAAAGACATTGCTAAACATTTGGAATCGCAAAAAGAAATCCAGGCGCGCCAAAAACTCGAAGCTGATTTGGTCGGTAAATTGTTGAAAATTGGGAAAGTCGAGCTGCCGGAAGTTTTGATCGAGGAAGAGGTCGAATGGATGTTGAAAGATTTAAAAAATCGGCTCGCCAGCGGCGGAATGGAGTGGCCGAAATATTTGGAGGCAGTGAAAAAAACCGAGGAGGAAATTCAAAAAGAAATGCGGGTCGAAGGTGAAAAGCGGGTGAAGGTACGATTGATTTTGGACAAACTAGTCGAGACAGAAAAGGTCGTCGTCGAAGAAACAGAGGTGGTGGCAGCGATTGAAAAAGAGGCGTCGCGCCATCCTGAGTCTCAAAAAAAAGCTGTGCGAGAAAATTTCGCGGTAGGTGGGATGAACCGAATGCGTTTGCAGCAACAGCTGAAAGTAATTAAGCTTTTGGATAACTTGATTAAAACCCTCTCCAAATGAAAACTGGTTATCTCATCGGTGCCGTGGTAATCACGGTTTTATTGCTGACCGTTTCTTTTCGCAACCTCCAAACTTCGGTTGATTTCGAAACATTTTTCGGCACCAAAAATGCCTCGCTGGGATTCTCTATCCTGACCCTCGTATCCCTCGGAATAGCCGCTGGCTCACTTTATACTCTCGCGATTCGACCAATGTTCAGCGCTAAACCAACTGAAGAACCAGAGAACAAAAGCAGCGAACTTTAGACTGGAAAAATAAATCCTAAATACCAACTCCAAATTTCATTCCCAAAAAGTAAAGCCAGCAATCCTCCCAGCGCGAGGAAGGGACCAAATGGTAGCGGCGAAAAGAAGCCCTTCTTTTTTTGGCACATCAGCAGACCACCCACGAGTGAACCAATCAGCGAGGCGGCGAAAAGTGCGATGAGAAAATTCTGCCAACCGAGCAGCGCGCCAAGAAGCGCTCCGAAGCGAATATCTCCGCCACCCATCCAAGTGATTGAAGTCAGTTTGAGTTTGTAGGCCAATTGGTTGAGCAAAATAATCCCAACAAAAAATCCCCCACCAACAATCAAGCCGAGCAAACTTTGAAGAGGGGTAAGGGGAAAAACTAAAAAGCTGCCGAGACCAGCAATCACAATTGCGGGGAGGGAAACTTCGTCAGGGATTTCTCCGAACTGGAAATCAAAGCTCGCGATAAAAATAAAGACTGTCACGAAAAATAAATTCCATGCCAGTAGCGGTAAATTCTCAAAACCGACAACCGCTGCGACCAAACCAAAAACTAGAGCCGTGATGAGCTCGACCCAAAAATAATGAGCGGAAATCTTGGTGGCACAAAACCGACATTTCTTCCGCAACAATAAATAACTCGCCAGCGGAATTAAGTCCCGAATGTGTAAAGTTTTTTTACAATTCACACAAAAACTGCGACCAGAAAAAATACTTTTAAATTCCTTAATCCTCAAGCGGTAAACCGCCGCATTGAGAAAACTCCCCACCGCCAACCCCAGTAATCCAACGCCAAAAGTGAAAATCAAACTCACGCCGTAATTTTAACCCATTTACGTTTACCAACCTGGAGAATCAATTCTTCTTTTCCAACTTCAAAACTTTGATCTACTTCTTCAACTTTTTTATCATTCACCCGAATTCCGCCCTGTTGAATCAATCTGCGCGCTTCGCTTTTGGAATCAACTAATTTGGCATTAGCGAGCAACTCGACAATCCCCCAACTGCCTTCTTCGATTTGAATCGTCGGAATCTCGTCTGGACGGCCACTTTTCGAACCACCAGAAAAAAGTCGCCCAAATTCTTCCGGGGCTTTTTGCGCTGCTTCATCACCGTGATAAATCCGGACAAGTTCTTGAGCCAACTCGACTTTCAAGTCTTTGGGATTTTCTTTTTTAAGTCTCTTGGTGAAATTACTTTCGTCCAAGTCAGTACAAAGCTCGACCCAGCGTGGAATTAATTTATCCGGAATCCGCATCGTCTTACCAAAAATATCGGTCGGAGATTCGGTGATGCCGATGTAGTTATCTAAACTTTTTGACATTTTTTCCTTGCCGTCCGTGCCCTCGAGAATCGGGAGAGTGAGGACTGCTTGGGGGTTTTTAGAATTCATTTCCATCACCTCCCGCCCCATCAACATATTGAAATGTTGGTCGGTACCGCCAACTTCGAGATCACAGCTACCAAAAATATCAGATAAAACATTCGAGTCAATCCCCTGGATAACAGGATAAAGCAGCTCGTGCATGAAAATCGGTTGCTGATTTTTAATCCTCGCTTGAAACATATCACGCTCAATCAAACGCGCGTGCGTCATTTTACGAAGCACAGCGAGAACATTGATGAAGGAATAATGTTTGATTTGATTTTTTTGCATTCGGGAGGCGACCCAAGTATTCGCCCTGGCGAGAAAGTGGTTACCGGGTAATGGTGGCGATTGAAATTTTTTGCCACCCGCTTCGATTGTGAGCTGCATCCCGTCGGCAGCGCGAACATCATGCATCGAAACAAACCAATCGGAATTGCGAATCCAGACAAAATTTTCTGGATTGGTAAGGAGAATTTTTCCCGCCTGATCGAGATAAGTTTTGACGTTGGCTTCGACTTCGGCCTGATCGATTTCCGGTCGAATCTTGGACTTACCGGTCGGATCCCCAATCCGTGCAGTGAAATCTCCGATCAAAAAAACTACTTTACAACCGAGGTTTTGAAACTCGCGAAGTTTGCGAAGACAAACAGCGTGCCCAAGATGAAGATCAGGTTTTGTCGGGTCGACACCATACTTTATGACAACTTTTTTCGGAGTGGTTTCCAGCTTCTTACGAAGTTCATCGGCACCAATTATCTCGGAAACTCCGCGCGATAAAATTTTATCAATAAGGTTTTTCATGTTTTAGATTTTAGCAAAAATTTTTCACTCTCCGACCAAGACCTTCGTCACCCTCTCATCCCACTCCTCCGTCGGAACCTTGGGAACAACCTGAACATCGAAAGCCAACCCCACGCTAACACCTTTGAATCCACTTAGAACTCTATCGTAAAACCCGCTCCCAAAACCCAAACGATTTCCTTCTAGGTCGCAAACTACTAATGGCACTACGAGCAGACTGACCTTCTTTAGATTAGCAACAGGCGCACCACGAGGCGGCTCACGCACTGCGAACTCTCCAATCTCTAGATTGCGCATGTTCTTAATCTCACCCCAAATCAAATCTCTCCCCATTATCCTCGGAAGCAAGATCCTTTTGCCATCTTTAAGGGATTTTTCAATCAAATTATCAGTAGAAACCTCGTCGGATTTGCTCGCATAAAAAGCAATCGTTTTGGCGGTTGCATACTCTGGAAGTGCAAAAAACTTTTTTTCAATTTCAAGATTTTGTTGGATACTTGTGACTGGAGAAAGCCTTCGCCTCTTCGCCAAAACTTCTTTTCGTAATCGTTCTTTTTCTTTTTGAATCATTCGGAAAGTGAATCGCCGATGAGACACCAGGTGAAGTGCAGTTTGACCAATTTGGTGTGCTCTGCCTCGTCGGGAAAATATTTGGCTTTTGCTGCGAGCCAATCGCCACTCGCATAACCTGCCGCCTCAACTGATTTTTGGACTAAGCCGTCGAATTTTTCCGCAATCGCTTTTTCATCTTTAAGTAGTCCTTCTTCGTTTAATTCTTTCACTGCATCACAAACCGCCGCACCAAGAACCTGTTTGTATTCCAACTCGGAAATCGAAACCGCAGTCGGCGTCGAACACGCCACAAGCGAAATTGTCGCGAGAAAAATGGCAAGCAACTTCTTCATTTTTTACGAGCATTGTAAATCGCCACCATCTCGGGATCACGTGTAATCCTCGACTCCTCGGGAAAAACTTGATTCTGATATTTTTGCGTTTTCTTTTGGGAATAATCGACCTCAGCTGGCGAAGTCAAAGTCTCAAAAGCCAACTGACAGACTCGCATCCCAGGATAAAGCGCGACTGGCATTCGGTTAATATTCGTAATCTCCAAAGTAATCGTCCCTGAAAAACCAGGGTCAACGAAACCGGCAGTCGAGTGAACGATAATCCCGAGCCGTCCGAGACTAGAACGACCCTCCACCCGCGCGACCAAGTCGGCGGAAAGCGCCACCGATTCGAGTGTAACTCCAAGGATAAAATCATTCGGCTGAACAATGAAAGGAACATTAGGATCTTTGAGTTCAATCATTCGCGAACAATTCTCGAAAGTGGCGGGATCCGCTGGATCGAGCAATGAAAACTTGGTGTGTTCGTAAAGCTTGAAATGTCTGCCACAACGCAAGTCGAGCGAGCTCGGCCCGATGTTTTCGAGATATTTTTCGTCTGGGGAGTCAATCTTGACGCGACCGGATTCAATCGCATCGCGGATGTCATGGTCAGAGAGAATCATGTAGTTAATTTAGATTTGGTAGAATCCATTTTACTTAAATTTAGCAATGTTGGAATTAAAAAATTTACTCAACCGCAAAACGGTCAAAAACTTTTTGTCGGAGAAAATCAATCCCGAGATTTTGGAAAATGCGATCCGCGTCGCCTGGCACGCACCGACCAGTCTGAATTCCAAACCAGTAATTTTGCTCGACGTTTCTAAGCATAAAAATGAAACTTGGATTTCACATCAAGTCGCAGTCCAAACCGCTCCCCATCTTTTTCTTTTTGCGGTAAGTCCAGAAGCCGGCGAGATCAACGCGCGGAAGTTTTTGGCAAAACGAACGGGTGAAACAAGCGTCAACGTAACGATTCAGAAAATTGTCGCGAATCGAATGGAGTGGGCACGCCAACAGGTTTATTTAACCGCTGCTTACTTCGCGACCACTTTGGAAGCTGCTGGCGTGTCGGGCTGTTTCATCGCCGGATTTAATAAATCGGAAGCGACCGAGAAATTGAATTTACCCGAAAGCTATCAAGCGGAATTGATTTTCGCGGCAGGCTTCGCAAACCCTGAAAACGACGGCTCGACAGAAACAAATTTCGTGCGAGAATTCAACGACTTTTATTTTCCTAATTTTTGAAAAATGAGCGGACATTCCAAGTGGAGCACGATTAAACGGGCGAAAGGTGTCACCGACGCAGCCCGCGGTAAGAAATTCACCCGCCACGCAAAAAATATCGAACTCGCAGCGCGCGAGGGAGGCGGCGATCCGGTAATGAATGCAGCCCTTGCCAGCGCGATTGAAAATTCTAAAAGCGATAATTTTCCAAAAGAAAATATCGATCGGGCGATTAAAAAAGGAACCGGTGAGCTCGAGGGACAAAGAATCGAGGAAAAAATTTACGAGGGCTACGCACCGGGCGGAGTCGCCCTACTGATAAAAGCTTTGACCGACAACCCAACTCGCACAATTGCAAATGTGCGCCATATTTTGTCGAAGAATGGCGGAAAAATCGCCGAGAGCGGTAGCGTTATTTTTCAATTTGAAAAGAAGGGAGTCATCACCCTCGCGGAAAATTCAGAGACTGCGGAGCTAGCGGCGATCGAAGCCGGTGCGACAGACCTAGAAAAAGACGACCAATTTTTGATTGTCAAAACCGAGCCGACAAAACTGATGGATGTTCGTGGCAAACTGGCAGAGCAAAATTTGAAAATAGAATCGGCAGAGCTGGAGTTCGAGCCGACAAATGAGGTCAAAATCGAGGACACCAAAACCGCTCAAAAAATCCTCAAACTCATCGAACTACTCGAGGAAGATGATGACATCGACTCGGTTAGCGCAAATTTCGATATAGACGAAAAACTACTAGAAAGCGAAATCACATAACCTCGCCTTTTAGGATTGATTTAAACTTTAAAAAATGTTAAAATAAGAAACACAAAAACTAATAATGAAAATAAATTTTCTTTTCGGGATAATCACGTTAATTCTGAGTTTCAGCTCCGTCTTGGCAGCCACGACTGGAGACCCCCTGTTGGATCTTTTCGCTGGGACTGATTTTTCTGAAACAGCTACGACAAACTCAGCAAACGAGATCCTCCCCCTGCCTGCGACAGAGGATATTCAACCTATCGAACCAGCGATACCTCAAACACCTGCTCCTCAAACAACAGTCACACAAACCACGTCCAAAACAACCAACGTTTTCATCGAAAGAGAAATCATCCCAAGCTACAACTACGCCGCCGCGATTGGTAAACTACCTTATTCTGCACAATCAAAAACTTATTTAGCAGAAACTGGACCAAAAGAAATAGTTCTAGTTTCAGGAATTCTTGCGATTTTTTTAAGTTTTTTAATTTTTCAAAGAAAACAAAACGTTTTAGACTCTAAATAATTTATAATCACTTCACTATGCCAAACTTCAAAAAATACATCTCGATTGGAGCACTCGTCCTAGTGGCGGTTACCGCTACAATCATGGCTCTCTTCGTCTTACCAGAGAAACAGCCAAAAAACCTCAATCAAGATCCACTAGCTGATTTATTTTCTCCCAGCCAAAATCAGCTCGAAAGCAATTTCGTCAAATCTGGAATGGTAAAGTTTTCAGAAGCTTGGCCTAGCGAAGTCACCAGCTGTGTAGCCAGCCTGCCAGACATCGCCTTTAAAGAAAAGACTGTTTTCGCTATTTTTGACGACGAGACCGAGGCTGCGAAGAATTACATAGCAACTCATACAACCAAAGACATCGTGACAGCCCTTGGGCCAGTTTTTGGAAAAGCCACTCAAGAAAATTCGATTAACTGGACCTGGAGCAATTCACAAAAAAAATATACCTTCAAAGCTTTTCCGGGAGACGAAGAAAATTGGGCTTGCTACTTCCAGACAGTAGATTTCTTTAAGGATGTGCTCAAGGACGTTACTTTAGACTATATGTTACTAAAAGATGTGACTGGTCTTTCAGGAAAATTTAAAACATTCAATGACCCACTCCAGGAATACACAAACGGGGAAACCATTGATATTAAGTGGAAATCCGTTGGCTATGCTAATGCATATGAGATTTTCTACGGCACAGATAAAGATAATCTGGACCAAACCACGACAAGCACAAAATCAACATACTCGCTCTCTGGTCTAGAGGCCAACAAAACTTATTATCTGGGGGTTAGGGCCAAAGACAAAAATGAAAAATATACCTCGAGCCAGAATTTTGCCGAGATTTTAGAAATTGATGTAGCAGCAGGAACAGTAGTGAAAGTCGAAAACGAAGAAGGCACGGGTAGCGCTAAAAATTTAATCTCTCTTTTGAGTCCTGATGACAAGGCAACACTGTCCGACCAGCAAAGTAAGTTCACTTTTGATTACGCTATTGGTTCAGGTTATTGTATGTTAAATATTCAAAAGCCTGGTGCCTCTGATTTTTCCCCAATAATACAAAACGAAGGAAAAGCATTTTTTTGGCTCTCTGCAGGCTTAACAAGTCCTTATTATGTCGATAACGGTAATTACAAGTGGAAAGTAAAGTGTTATGACTCAAAATATAAATTGCTTACAACTTCCGAAACACGAAGTTTCACTTTCAAAGAGAACACGACAAATACGACTAATGCTGGCTCGATAACATACTTAGTCAGCACTAATGATTTAACTAAAATAAAGAACATCGCAACTAAATGGAATCTGGGATACAAGCCCACCGGAGACGGTAAGTTCAATTACAAATACAGCGTCGATATCATCATCCCGAAAGAGAAAGTGGCTTCTGGAGAAGATGAGACTATTGCGAAAGAAATCGAAGACGCTGGCGGATCTATTACTGCTGCCGTGCCAAGCTAATGCCAAATAAGAAATCCGTTAGTGTTACTTATAGCACCTGATAAATTAAAGGGGTGAATGCTAAACGTTTTCACCTCTTTTTTTATTTATATCAGAAATTATTTTCCCATTAATTTTTGATACTCGCCGAAAAGCTCTGCCGCTTTGGCATCATCTCCTTCCTCCTCCGCTTTCTGCATTTCCATTTTCAAATCGTGCTTTCTCTCTTCTAAGCTTTGCTTACTTAATTTCGCAAACAAACTTTCCAGCTCTTTTTTAATTTTCTCATCGCTAAACTCAGAATATTTGTCGCTCACTAATAGTGCCAGCTTTTCTTCGTTTTCTTTTATTTCTATTTCCTCCAAGCCGAGTTTTTTTAATTCTTCGTCGAACTCTTTCGCGACTTCGGGAAAGGCGACGACCAAACCAATCAGCCAATCACGCGCGGAAATTTTATCCGCGTGAATTTCTTTTTCTTCGATCATAGTGGAAAAAGTCCGCGGTAAATTTTCGAGTTCCTCAGTGAGAACACTTTCAGCGATTCCGAGTTTCGTCCCCGCCTGACGGATGAAGTCATCCCGCTCGACCGCAGAAGTAATTTTTTGGGCAAAAGTGAGCAACCTCCGAACCACCTTTTTCTTTTCAGAAATTTCGTTCAAATCAGTCTTGGCGAAAACCTTACGAAAGAAAAACTCAAGCGGCGAGACCGCGTCAGTAATCGCATCGGCGAAAATTTGGGGATCTTTTTGAATCGCCTCGTCGGGGTCTTTGACCCCATCGGGGAGAATCGCAATTTTGGAATCAAGATCGAGTGCAGCCGCAATCTCCAAAGCACGAATCGTCGATTCTACGCCGGCAGAATCAGAGTCGAAACAAAACACCACTCTTTCGGCAATATTTTTGAGAGACTTCAAATGCATCTCTGTCAGCGCCGTCCCACTCGAGGCGACTACGTTTTTGAAACCCTTTTGATGAGCGGAAATCACATCGAGCTGACCTTCGACAATGACGGCGAATTTCGACTCACGCATTCCCTCCCGCGCCTTGGCGAAACCAAAAAGAATCGCGCCTTTCGTGAAAATCGGCGACTCCGCAGAATTCAAATATTTCGGTTCGGAGTCGTCCAAAACCCGACCGGTGAAGGCGACAACTCGCCCACGATGGTCGGCGATTGGGAACATGATACGATTGCGGAATTTGTCGAAAAGTTTTTCGCTGCCCATTTCTTTCAGCCCCGCCACTCCCGCCTCGATAATCTCTTTTTTGGGAAATTTTTCTTCAAGTTTGGGAAAAAGATTTTCGAAACCATCCGGCGCGAAACCAATGCCCCATTCTTCAATCGTCGATTTTTTTAATCCACGATTTTGTAAATACTTTTGCGCCTCGGAATTTTCCCTCAACTCGGCAACAAAAAAATCGCGCGCAGCTTCGTTGATTTCGACCAATAAATCTTTCTTTTCTTTTTTCACGCCACCGGAAAAATTGGTCGGCAACTCAACCCCTGCCTTGTCAGCTAGAATTTTCAAACTTTCTTTGAAGTCCACACCCTCGAGTAGTTGGACTATTTTGAAAATGTCGCCGCCAGTCTGGCAACCGTAGCACCAAGCGAATTGTCGTTCGGGAGAAATGATGAAGCTCGGCGTTTTTTCAGAATGAAACGGACAACAAGCTTTGAAGTTTCGTCCCGCCTTTTTGAGTTGGCAGTACTGCGAAACAACATCGACAATCGAAAGACGAGATTTTATTTCGGCTACAGAGTCCATTTAGAAAAATCAATTTTAGCAAACACTAGCGATAATCTAGCTCATCAAGTCAGGAGAAAATTTTGGAGAATTTTTTTGCCAGCAGAAGTCCCGATTGATTCGGGGTGGAACTGAATTCCAAAAAGTGGGCGAGAGAAATGTTGAACCGCCATTACAATTTTGGAATTTTTTTCCTCCGCGGTAATTTGCAATTCAGCTGGCAAATTTTTTCGATCGACAATCAAAGAGTGGTAGCGCATCCCCTCTAGCGGCGAAGGAATTCCACGAAACAAACCTTTCTTGTTGTGGGAAATCTGGGAAGTCTTGCCGTGCATCACTTTCGGCGCGCAAATAACTTTCCCGCCAAAAGCGTGG
Source organism: Candidatus Altimarinota bacterium (assembly GCA_021735425.1). Lineage (GTDB taxonomy): Bacteria > Patescibacteriota > Gracilibacteria > JAHISY01 > JAHISY01 > JAHISY01. The sequence goes on from JAIPGZ010000008.1 coordinate 47,539, forward strand.
CAGATTCCCTGATGTCCGAGGCAAACACCTAAAATCGGGGTGGTTGTGAATTCGCGAATAATTTTTAAATTGATGCCAAAATATTTTTCATCGGAGGGAATCCCTGGCCCAGGCGAAATCACGATGTGGGTCGGGGCAATTTTGCGAATCTGAGGAATCGTCAACTCATCGTTACGCAGAACGAGCGGATTGCCATTTAATTCACCCAAAAGCTGAAAAAGATTGAAGGTAAAAGAATCGTAATTGTCGATAATCAAGGTTTTTTTTGAAAGCACGAAATTAATTTTAGCGGAAATTTGCTTTCGGCATCCTTCGGCGGCTAAAATTCGAAAAAGAAATTTAACTGCTTCAGAAATGGCTTCCCTCCAAACGATTTCCGAGGAATTACGCCTCGGCACCGACTCGCAAACTTTAGTGCGTAGTTTTTCCTTTACTCGCGAGGGTACCGGAGAAGTTCCGCGCGAGGAAGTTTTCGCGATTGTGGAGCTCGCAGATAAGCCAAGTGGCGGCGAAGATTTGATTCGAACGCTTTTTCAAACTCTGCAGGAAATCTGTTTCTTAGATCAAAATCAGGATGCTTACGAGCGGTTTGAGACGGCTTTGAAGGAAATCAACGCCGTAATTGCCGAATTCCGCGACAGTTTGTCGAATAAAAATATTGGCAGATTAAACGCCGTTATCGGCTTCTTCAGTGGAAGGGAATTACACCTGACTCAAGGTGGCGAGGCCGAAGCCTATTTGATTCGCAAGGGTGCCCTGACAACGGTGACGGAAGGTCTCGGCGGCGACGGTGAAGCAGTCGATGCTTTTGTAAATATCGCTAGTGGAAGAACCGAGAATCGCGACAAATTAATTCTTGCGACAGAAAGACTGCTGCGTTACGCTACGAAAAACGAGTTGACCAAAATTTTCTCACCACACAAAGAAATTTCAGTCGGCTTGGAAGAATTGGATGAAATCATTGTGCTAGAGGGTGCGCAAACGACCGGAGTCCTCGCGCTCGATATCGTAACAGAAGCTGTCGCAGCCCGAACCGTAGTCGCGGAAGACGGCGAGCATCCGCTGGTGAAAATCACCCGCCATATGAATCGTGGTCTCGGTTGGATTCGCGAGAAGCTGCCGGAAGGAACAAAGCTGCCAGGCGGCGGAGAAATGAATATTGACAAAAATTATGTCATCCTCGGCTTCTTGGTCATCGCAATTTTAATTCTCCTTTCTGCTTCGTGGAGCCTCGGCAGCAAGCGATCAAGCGTGAAACTAGAGGAAGTGAAGGCAGCTCTAGAAGTCGTCCAGACGAATATCGACATGGCGAAAACTCGACGAAACATTGGAGACAAACCACAAGCTTATGAGCTTTTGAAAGAAGCCGAACTGACCGCGACCGATTTGGTGAAAAGTGGTTTAGCGATTGAGGAAGCCAATACGAAGGTTTTGGAGATTCAGGCGTTACGAGACGAATTAGACAACATTCGCAGATATGCTGGATTGACTGCTTTGACTGATTTGAGTAAGGCAGATGCGAAAGTTTCGCTCGTCGGACTAGAAGACTTCCACGGCAGAAAAATCGCTTTTGATTCGCACAATCTTTTTGACACAGCTCTAGATGTGATTTCCGCAACGACCGAAATTGATGCAGTCAGCACAATCAAAAAAGCCCACTTTTTCGATGACCGTGACGCGGTAGTCTTCTTGACGGCAGATGACAAAATCGTGGAATGGCGCGACGGTGAGGCAGTCATCGCCGACACAGACAATGAAACTTGGAAATCAGCTGTCGACTTCGGGACTTACGCGAAATATATTTATCTCCTCGATGCGACAAATAATCAAATTTGGAAGTATCCGCGCAATCGGGATAGCTACGGCGAGGCGACAGAATACAATGAAAATGCCGACCTGACGAAAGCAGTCTCGATCGCAATCGACGGCGATATTTGGATACTACAAAATGACATCGATGGGGACATGGGAAACGACATCATCAGACTAAGGAAGGGTGAAAAGAAACCACTCACAATTTCTGATTTGCCCGCCGATGCTTGGGTGAATCCAAGCAAAATTTACACGAATGACTCTCTAAAGTTTGTTTATGTTTTAGACGGAGCGAATAAGAGAATCTTAAGATTTTATAAAGACCCACCAGAAGCCGGCACTGAGGCTCGCAGTCTCGTTTACAACATGCAGTATCTTTTTGCTGACTTAGCAGAAGTCCGAGATTTCTGGATTGACAGCTCAGAACAGAAACTTTATGTCATCGACTCTCAGAAGATTTACGAGGTAGCGATTTAGTTGGGGAAAGATTTTGTTAGAATAAAGGGGTGAGAAAACAACTCCTCGGTTTCGCCATCGCACTCGCGATTTTGATTATCACAGTCTCTGCTTGGGTTGTTTGGAAAAGTGTAGCGGAAAAAATCTCATTAGAAGCTCCAACTGCGGGAATCGCGGAAACTATAACAACTACTCCAACCATAATTGAGGACAAAAATCTCGCGGAAGCAATCGCAGCTGGTGAGGATTTTTCGACAGCAGGAGAATCGGAGAAAGCAGCGGCGGCTTTTGCCGCGACGGCATCACGCTACCCGACAGAAATCAAGCCGTTGATTTTACTAGCAGAAGTGCAAATTAATTTAGGAGAATTCGAAAAGGCGCGCGCAAATCTGAAAGCAGCCGAACAGCTCGATGCGGTAAATCCCGACATTTTTATTTTACGAGGCAAGATTTTATTGAAAGAAGAGAAATTTACTGAAGCAGAAAAAGAGTTCGGCAAAGCTGGCGAACACGGTAAATTTTGGCAAGGCGTGATGGCCGCCTTCTTCGATCGCCGCGATGAAGCGAAAAAGCTTTTCGCGAAAACCGACGACGATCGAAGTTTCAAGTTCTTGAAAGCTTTTTTGGAGTGGGAAAACTTCCCCGATTCTCCCAAAACTCACCTCGATACTTTGCTGACAAAAAGTTTTATCGAAATCGGAGAATACGAATTGGCGTTGACAAAAATCGGACCAGTGCTTGAGGACGACGCCGATTATCGCGACGCTTGGCTGCTCACCGGCTACGCGCAATTCGCACAAAAGAATTTCGAGTTGGCGAAGCAGTCTTGGGAAACCGCCTTCGCGCTTGACAGCGGCAAGCCAGAAACTCAATATTTCCTCGGTCTGGTGAATTTTAAATTAGACAATTTGGCGGAAGCGGAGAAGTTCTTTTTATTAGCACGGGAGAATCGGATGTCCGCGACAGACTTAGGTGAGAAGCTTGCCGAAACTTATTTACAACAAGGAAAGTATCGTGCGGCGGCTGATTTGCTTGCCGAGGAAATTGCGAAAAAACGAGAAACGTCATTGAATGATTTTGTGAAACCAATTTCTCTTTACTTGGACAAATTGAAAGACGGGCGCAACGCTTGGAATCTCGCCAACCTCGCGAAACAACGATTTCCGGAAGAAGCCTTCGCTCACAACCTCGCCGGATGGGTCAGCCTCTCGAACGGTTATCTGCCAGAGGCACGCGAGCAATTGGAAAAATCAATCGAGCTAAATCCGCAATTACCTTGGCCTTATTTCAATCTCGGCAAATATTTCGAGAAAACCGAGAACCAAGCCTCAGCCCTCGCCGCCTACCACGAAGCTTTCGAATTGGATACCACTGGACCTGCCGGGATTTCGGCAGCACAAAATTACAACCGTCTGCTTGGGACAATCCAGCCACCGACTAAAATGGAAAACAATCAAAAATAGTCGACCGGAATTTGTCGACCGCTTCGTAGCATTGTTTTTGAGCTAAAAAATTTTCAGCGGCCTCCCGAATTTTCGAGTCAGCCAATCTCGAAGAAAATTCTTCGTCTTTAGCTACCAGAGGAAATTTTGGCATTTTAGTAAAAAATTTTTCCAAAACAGGTCGGTAGATTTCTGGAATTTGAGCCATAAATTTTTGCGCTTCGTTTTGCAAAATTTCTTTCTGCCCTTCAAACATGCCTGCTTGAGCTGGTTTGACTTCCTCAATCTTTTGTCTCAAATCTTTAATTTTTCTCAAGTTTTGGCGAAAATGTTTGGCAAGATCTCGAACCATCGAAAGACGAAGTTCGATTTTTCCAATTTCTTCGACCAATAAATTTTGCTGCTTAAACTGGTCCAAACAATCGCCAAGTTCTTGAAAAGATGAACATTTCATTTTCAAATTTTAAGACGACATTTTGGGACTAGTAACATTAAGTGTTGGTAAAACTGAAGAATCGGGCTAATTTAAGCCCCTAACCCTTCAAAAAGTATGCCAGCACAAAAAACATGCCCTCACTGCGGCGTAATCGGTGGAATAATTCGTTGGGGTAAAAC
>JAIPGZ010000009.1 GCA_021735425.1 Candidatus Altimarinota bacterium
TTCTTTTGCCTACCTTTTTATATTGCCATGAGCCACATTTAGAACATTTTTTTGAAACATAGTGAAAAAAATTAAGTATTGACCTTACACTAGACTAATACATGGAATCTGTAGACCCCATTTTTTTCATTAAGCCAGATTTTTTAAATCTGGATCGACGAGTAAATTCTGGTTGGCGGAAAGCGATTCGAGATAACCCTCGGGAGGATCGCGGTCAAAATGTCCAATCCGCCAATTTTGATTCGCCGAAATCCGCGCAAGGAAGGCATCCGTGAGCGCATAGCCGTCGACGATGAAGCAGTCGCGCGGTGAAAAATAACCAAAAATCCCGACATTCCAAAAAAGCTCGATGTCGTCACAGCTCCCCTGTTTTTTCACTCCCCAAGAATGATTTTCAATCCCGCCGAGGCGAATGACACCAGCGATTGAGTTTTCCGACTCAAAAAACTTCCGCTCGTCGGAGATTCCGAAAGAATTCAGCGTCTCATTCGAAATCCTACTTCCTGAAAAATGGATTCCGAATCCCAGCGCCGCGAAAATCGCAATTAAAACTGCGAATTTTTTGAGCTGCGCGGAATTTAAAATTTGGGACAATAAAGCAACAGCGACAAAAAGCAGAGGCGTAAAAAACCTCCCGCTCATAAAATCTCCTCCGATTTTGAGGATATAAAGCGCGTAAAACAACATCCCAAAAACAATCGCGAGAAATTTTTTGTTGCGTGCCGTGAAAGCAAAGACACTACCAGCTAAGACCGTGGGAAGCATAATCGGGTCGCGAATGAAGGAGTCGAGAAAATATCTTCCACCTTGCCGAAGAAGATCAAGCGACGAAACTCCCGTTGCCAATTTCGCGTAAGCCGTATTTGGAAAAGGAAAACCGAAATAAACGATCGAAAAAATTTCCCAAAAAAAGAGAGGGAGGAGGCCGAGCAAAATAATCCCGCAAGACTGAAATTTTTTCGGTGAGGTGAAAAACACAAAAGCCAGCGCCGGCAGGAAAAATAAAATCGCATCAAGTCGGTTCAGCCCAGCCAGCGCGGCGAAAAGAGCAAGTAGAAAAATTTGGCGGGAAGAGCTTTTTTGGATAAAGATAAAAATAAAAGCCGCAAGCAGCAAATGCGTCAGCGGATTTTCGAGACCGGAGGTCGAAAAATCGAGGAAGGCAGAGGAAAAAATCAGAGGCAGTAGGGCAAAAATCGCAGCAATCTTCGTTTTGGCAATTTTAAAAACGAGCAACCAGACCGAGGCGAAAGTTGTAATGATCGAGACAAAAATCGTCGTGAAAAACGGTTCATGTGTGAAGAAATAAAATGGGGTCAATAGAAACAACCAAAGCGGATGGGTGAAAACCTGGACTCTTTCGAGAATATTCCACCGCAACCCAAAACCGTTGACGAAATTGTCGACCACGCGAAGAGTGATGAAGGCGTCTTCCGAAACCCAAGCGCGTAACAAAATTCTAAGCAAAATAATTCCGAGCAGCGCCACGAGAATCCAGGCCGACCAATTTTGTTTTCGGGAGAAAAGCATCGCGGAAATTTTACGCTAAAATTCAGGGAATGAAGATTGCCATCATTGCAGATTCGCACGGCTCACTCGACCGGCTTGAGGCAGCTTTGGAGAATCTGAGAAAGGGAGGAGTCGTAGAAATAATCCACGCTGGGGATTTCGCACTCGGCGAGATTGCCAAACTTTTAGCGAAGTTCCCGAATTTGAATTTTCGAATCGCAATCGGAAATTGTGATGTCGACGAGGAGACACTCGCGGAAGTTGAGAAGTTGCCGAATGTCGAGCTCGCCAAAATTTTGGAATTCGCAATCGAAGGAAGGACATTCGCAGTCGCGCACCGAAGCGAAGATTTGCGAGTAATTGAAGATGCGGAAATTTTGATTTCTGGTCACACCCACATCCCGCGCGTTGAAAAAATCCACGACAAACTTTTGGTAAATCCCGGCAGCCTGATGGACGGCGGCAAATACATTTTGCTGGATCCGAAGAAGCTCACAATCGAAGGAAAACTGTTTAACGAAAAACTTTGATGGCGAAGCCATGCGTAGCTTGAGCCAAGCGAGAACGATTCGAATGGCGGAGGGAGGGGGATTCGAACCCCCGAGACGGTTGCCCGCCTACCCGCTTTCCAAGCGAGCGCACTCGGCCACTATGCGACCCCTCCGTTTTGCGAAATTTCAAAACATTCCAAAATTAAAACATTCGACAATTCAATCTTGTTTTAAAATTTAAAAATTAAAATTCGAAATTAAACCTCTTTCTTCTCCTCAGCTTTTTCAACTTTCGTCTCCTCAGTTTTGGCACTTAATCCTTTGTCCTTAATCCTTTCAGGCTTTTTCAAAGTCCGCAGGCAAGCCGTGCAAATCTGCATCTTAATCCCGCCGAATTTTTTGGAAATCAGATTGGGGCTGAAACGACGTTTGGTGCGACGCTTGGAATGCGAAACATTGTTTCCGCTGACGGGTTTCTTACCGCAAAGATTACAAACTTTACTCATTTTGAAATGTTAAAATTACTTCAGTTGCGAGATTTTAGCGGGGAAAAAGATTTTCTTCAAGCCACAATCTTCAATCTAAAATTGTAAATCTTAAATTAAAATGTTTCTCTTAAGCCTCTCCACTATCGAAATAGTCGCCTGGATCGTCGGCTTTTTTATTGCGCTCAGTGTCCACGAAGCTGCCCACGCCGCCGCCGCGAATTACCTCGGTGATCCGACTGCGAAGCTAGCTGGAAGAGTCAGCTTGAATCCGCTCCGACACCTCGACCCTTTTGGGACTTTGATGTTGCTTTTCGCAGGCTTCGGTTGGGGTAAGCCAGTGCCAGTGAATCCGAGCAATTTCGCCAATCCGCGAGCCGGAGAAGCTTTGACTTCACTGGCTGGTCCGTTGGCGAACTTCACCATCGCTTTGATTCTAGCAGTGCCCCACAATCTACTCGCACCGGGTTCTTCAGCTTTTATTTTTGTGCAAAACATAATGTTTGTGAACATCGTAATTATGGTTTTCAATTTGCTGCCCATCCCGCCACTCGATGGAGGTGGTGTCGTGGTGAATTTTTTGCCACCGAAGTGGGCGGAAATTTATCGACGCAATGGTCCAATTCTGCTTTTTGGTCTGATTGCTTTCGATTGGGTATTTCATACAGGCATTTTGTGGGGAATTTTGGGCAGACTAATCAACATCGTGTTTGCTGTGGTGAACTTAAACACCATATTTGGGGGGTAAATCAATGACAGGCACAGTCTGGAAAATGGTTTTGAAAATGCCGCAACTCAATTTGATTGCATACAAAAGTTGTTCGGGTAAATTAAAGACACTCTTTCACATTCGCGAACTCGGCGTGAAGCCAAATCGCTCACAAAAAATAAGGGGCTTCGTATATTCCACTCCCGCGTAAGCCGGAGGGAAGAAACCCCACTTTGCTTACAGGATTGCTGCTTTCCGGAGAGACGGTGTGGAGGAACAATTTAAAACCACCACTTACTAGCGGTAGTTTTTTGTTTTATTGCTTATATTTTTAGTAAAGATATGAGCTATAAAAATTAAAATATTTACTGAAGGTTGTATTTTTAGTAAAAATGATACCTTCATGCGTGTGTTTAATAACTTATGAGTGCTATTTTTAGTAAAAATAATAAATTTACACAGCATGTCTTCAGCTGTCCGTCACAAGATTCTTATTGCTTTTTGGCCTCAAAAATCATTGTGGCATTTCCTATAGTTTTCCTGCCACACCTAATCATTTTGTTGATTTTCTTATAGCCTATTTTGTATGCCAGCTCGGTATATTCTTCTCCGCTTCCGATTGTAGCGCAAGCAACTGGAGTGCAGGCTAATTCTTCGCCATCATCCGTAGTAAACATATCGCAGACTTTAAGCATTTTTAGAAATTTAAAATACCGCATCTTAGCTATTATCGCTAATTTGTCAACTGCTACTTCAAATACTCGTCCCAACTTCGCACTGGCAACTCTTCGTCTTTGTATTTTTCGAGCGAATCGACGACGAGCTTCGCCACCTGCGGATTGACGAAAAGTGGGATTCCAAAATCAGTCGCTTTGCGACGAATGAGATAACCATTAGTTAGTTCCTCGGGTTGATAATTTTTCGGAATGTTGACCACCATCCCAACTTTTTTGGCAGTGAAAAGGTCGAGCACGTTGGGCTTTTTCTTTTCGAGTGGGAAGTGAACGAAGGAATTGGGGACACCGTTTTCGGTGAGGAATCGCGAAGTGCCTGGCGTCGCAAAAATTTTGAAACCCATCGTGATTAATTTTTGAGCGGAGGGGAGAAAGGTTAATTTCGATTCGAGTGAGCCAGTCGAGACCAAAACATTTTTCTTGGGCAAACGGAAACCGATCGCGATTTGAGCCTTGAGGAAAGCCTCGTGGAGATTTTTGCCGAAACAAGCCACCTCACCAGTCGACGCCATCTCGACGCCGAGCGTTGGATCAGCGCCTTTTAATCGGGAAAAAGAAAATTGAGCCGCCTTCACCCCGACATGGTTTAAATCCAAAGTTTGGTAATTGTGCTTCCGCCATTCTTTCGACTTTACTTTGCCGAGCATCCCTTCGACAGCAATCTCGATGAAGTTGTGTCCGGAAACTTTGGAGACAAAGGGGAAACTGCGCGACGCCCGCAAATTCATTTCGATGACAGCAATCCGATTTTCTTTCGCGAGGAATTGGATATTGAATGGTCCAGTAATCGCCAAACTTTTGGCGAACTTTTTGGCGATGTCTTTGATTCGGCGAATCGTCTCGATGTAAGTTTTTTGGGGCGGGAGAACCAAAGTCGCGTCGCCAGAATGAACGCCGGCATTTTCGATGTGTTCGGAAACTGCGAAAATTACGAGCTTGCCGCCGACAGCCACGCCGTCGAAATCAATTTCGCGCGCACCGGTTTCGAATTTGGTAATCACGACCGGAGCTTCGGTAGAGACTTTCGTCGCCTTCGCAAGATAATTTTCGAGCTGCAGGGAATTGAAAGCAACCGACATCGCCGCACCAGAGAGGACATAGCTAGGCCGGACGAGGACGGGGTAATCAACCTTTTTGGCGAAGCTGAGGGCCTCAGAATTTTGAGTGAATTCCGCCCACAACGGTTGATCGATACCGAGTGCATCGCAAAGTTTGGAAAATTTTTCGCGCGACTCCGCCCGATCAATCGAGACCGGAGAGGTCCCAAGAATCGGGATTTTGGCTTGCGCCAATTTGCCAACCAAATTGTTGGGAATCTGACCTCCGGTCGAAACGACGACGCCTTTGGGTTTCACGAAATCGAGAATATCGAGGACGCGCTCGACGGATAATTCGTCGAAATAAAGTTGATCGCAAGTATCGTAATCGGTGGAAACTGTCTCGGGATTGTAATTAATCATCACCGTCTCGAAGCCGTTTTTCGCCAAAGTCTGAACTGCCGAGACACAACACCAGTCGAATTCAACAGACGAGCCGATACAATACGCACCAGAACCAAGCACGACGGCGCGCGGTTTTTTGGTGAATTTAATTTCATCAGAGGAATCACCGTGATAGGTGAGATAGAGGTAATTTGTTTTCGCGGGAAACTCCGCAGCAAAGGTATCGATTTTTTTAATCGACGGGCGGATACCGAATTTTTTGCGAATTTTGCGAACCTCCACCTCATGACTACCTGCCCGCCAGGCGATTTGGGCATCAGAGAATCCCAACTTTTTGGCGCGCAGCATTTCTGGTTTGGAAACTTTGCCTTTCTGTTTTTTGAGAATATCTCGCTCGAAATCGGCAATGTTTTTACATTTTTCGAGAAACCACGGATCGATGCCAGAAAGTTTTTGAATTTTGGCAACCGACCAACCGTTGCGCAGCGCCCGCGCGATTGCGAAAATTCTTTCCGGAGTAGGTGAGGAGATTTCTTTTTCGAGTGAAGCGAATTGGAAGTTGGCATGACTGAAACCGTAGGCACCGACTTGAAGCATTCGCAAAGCTTTTTGAAGAACTTCTTCGAATGACCGCCCAATCGCCATCACCTCGCCAACCGACTTCATTTCGGAACCAATCTCGGTCGAAACGCGGCGAAATTTTTGGAGATCCCAGCGCGGAATTTTGAGAACGAGGTAGTCGAGCGCCGGCTCAAAACAAGCCGTCGTGTTGCCAGTCACCGCGTTCGGGACTTCGTCGAGGCGAAAACCGAGCGCCAGTTTCGCAGCAACATGAGCGAGCGGATAACCCGTCGCTTTGGAAGCTAAAGCCGAGGAACGGGAAAGACGAGCATTCACCTCAATGACGCGGTAGTCGAGAGAATTCGAATCGTCCGGACTCGGATGAAGCGCATACTGAATGTTGCACTCACCGACAATACCAAGGTGGCGAATTACTTTAATCCCAATTTCGCGCAGCTTGTGATATTCGAAGTTGTTCAAAGTCTGACTCGGCGCAACGACAATCGACTCGCCAGTGTGGATGCCGAGTGGATCGAAGTTCTCCATGTTGCAGACCGTCAGACAAGTGTCGGCGCAATCGCGAACAACCTCGTACTCAATTTCCTTCCAGCCGCGCAAATCTTCTTCAATCAAAACTTGGGGCGAGGCGGAGAAAGCAACCTCGAGTAATTTTTTTAGCTCAGTGGAATTTTTGGCAAAGCCCGAACCCTTCCCCCCGAGAGCATAAGCCGCACGCACAATAACTGGAAAACCGATTTTCTTAGCAGCGGCAATTCCGGCAGAAGTGTTTTCAACTGCCAAAGCCCTCGCCGTTTTGACATCGATCTCGGCTAATTTTTTGACGAAAATTTGTCGATCTTCGGTCGCCTCAATAGCAGAAATTTGAGTGCCAAGAATCTGAATTCTGTGCTTTCTGAAAACGCCGCGTTTTTCCAATTCAACGCCGCAATTGAGAGCCGTCTGCCCGCCGAAAGCGAGCAAAACTCCGTCCGGTTTTTCTTTTTCGATAATGCGTTCGACAAAGCGGGGAGTGACAGGGAGAAAATAAACCCGATCCGCAACACCGGCGGAAGTCTGGTTAGTGGCGATGTTTGGGTTAACGAGAATTGTAAAGATTTTCTCTTCTTTAAGCGCTTTGATTGCCTGACTGCCCGAATAATCGAACTCGCCTGCCTCGCCAATCTTGAGAGCTCCGGAACCGAGAATCAAAACTTTTTTTGGCCTGTGTTTTGAGTTTATCGAAAGATTCATCCGCTGGATTTTAGCGGGATTTTGTTTGAATTTCCATCGCTTGACAAAAAGTTGTGATAATTTCACGAAATAGCCATTATCATTGCTTTTTAAGCCATTTCTTGCTAAAATAAACGGATTAAAAAAATAAAACTGACAACAAAAAAACAAACCATCTCGAAGCTGCAAATCCACCACGGAGAAATTCAGCACGAATTTTATTCGCCGGAATTTTTGGATTATCCGCGCGGACCAGTCTGGTATATCGTCGCAACAATCGTCGGAGTCGGGATTATTTCTTTTGGAATTTTGACAAAAGCCATCACTCTGACGCTCGCCTTTTTACTTTTCGTAGCGGTTTATTGGTTATTGCATCATCGCGAAGCACGAATTTTGGAAGTTGCCGTCACCCAACACGGCATCCGAATCGAACAAAATGACGAGTTTATTCCCTTCGGGGAAATCAAGGAATTTTGGATTATCCACAATCCACCTTTTGTCTCGGACTTGAAATTGAAAGTCACACGCAATTGGAATTCTGTCCGTACGATCCACATCTTCGGACAAGATCCGACTGAGCTGCGCAACCTCCTCGCCCCTCATGTGAAAGAGGTGGAGCGGGAAGAGGAATTAGTTGATTTAATTGCGCGAGCGCTCCGAATTTAAAAATGTCCATCAATCCAGAAATCCCGCAATCAATAACTCCTGAAAAAATCGGGGCTGCTGCGCGACAAAATTTAGGAAAAGAAATCAGGACTGATTTTGAAAAAAATGCCGAGCCGAAAACCAAAGATTTTCTCGAAAAAAATCCGCATCTCGCGCTAACAATCGAAAACGGAATCGACGCTATGCTCGTCGAACCAACAGACTACAAAAAGGAAATTTACGAGCGAATGATGTTTGGGCAAAAAAATCGCATCAAAATTCAGCTCTTTGCTTTTTTGAAAGGCAGCTACCAAAGTCAGGATCCCGAGCTAAAGCTAGCTGCAGAGAATTTTGTGAGCGAAAAGTTGGCGGAATTATTAAAACTCGACAAAAACGGCAACGGCAAATTGAGCTATGGAGAAATAATTCCCAAAGACCCCAAGGAGCGAAAGCTCGCCGAAAATTTACTCGACAACGCACCTTTTTGCATCAAGATGCGAGAGAGCAAAATTTTTGATTTTGAAAAACCTAGTGTCGAAAAAAATCTCCCCGCCAAAAAAGATTTTCTCAAAAAATTTCTCGTTGACTTCACAAAAAAATTAATTGATCCTCAAACCAACGAGGCAGCAAAAGGGAGCGGCTTACGCCTGACGGGGATGTTGAAAATGATAATGCTACAAACCGTCGGCAACTCTCAAATCTCGAACGCGGAATTCAACAATGTCTGGGGAGAATTATTAGAGAAAGAAGAAAACGTGCAAAAAGTTTACGCCGAGGCAAGCGGAAGCGAAGCAAGCGACCGAACAGAGCTAACGCGCTGGATGGAGAAAGAAGATTTAGACATTGTCAAAATACGCCTCAAAGCAAATCAGGCGATACAAGAAGTTCGCGCGATGGAAAAGGCCAACCCTTATGGATTTAGTTTGCGAAAAATGGGCGACCTCAAAAGTGTATTACTCTATTTTGGGAAAGATATTCTTTACGGTGCGATCGGTCTGGGCATCGTGATGTCTGGGTTCAATCCTCTCAAAATGATTCAAGATCCGGTCTTGATGGGAGCAGTCGCAGCCAGTCTGGGAGTCGTGAAATATTATAATCCAAGCTTCATGGCGGGCACTCCGAAAGCAATGAGGGTCGAACAAGACAATCTGAAAAATTCCGTTACACAGGCTCCAGAAGCAGTCCAAAACTGGTTAAATAAATTTAGAAAAAATGACCTCAACAAAGATGGAGTCATTGAAAAATTACTTTCAGAAAAAGGACGCAACGGAATCAGCTCCGTCGAACTAACGGCCGCCTTAAGGGAAAAAGACGCCAAGGCGGTTCCACCAGATAATTCTGAATTCCTAGCAAGCTCGACCGAAGCCAAAACTATTTTTCAATTTCTCACAGCGTGCAAAAAACGCGATTTAAGTCCAGACAAGCTTGATCCCAATGTCTAAACTTTCCCAACTTTTTCCGAAACTGACAAAGCGACTGCTCGCTATCTTCATCGCGTTGTTGCCGTTTTTAGTTTTTGTTGAATCAAGTTTGGCAGGAACAACAATAGACTCACTCGGTAAACCTGGCGGCCTCGATGCAGTACTCGGCATCGTGATGATGATTTTTTCTTTCGTCATTATCGCCATTGTTTTGCTGGCATATTTGTTTGCACTTGGCATCGGTCAACTACTCGACAGTACTTTCATCCTGGACAGCGGCATGGGAGACACACTGCATCTGATTTGGGAAGTAATGCGCAACTTTGTAAATGTAGCTTTTATTTTAATTTTGCTGATTATCGCGGTGATGGTGATTCTGAAGCCAGGCAGTGAAGGCGGTTTAGGATTATTGAAAAAGGTTTTGCCGAAATTTATTTTGGCGCTCGTTTTCGTGAATCTGACTTTCTTCGCTGGACGATTCATCTTGACGACGAACGACGTTTTAGCCACCGCAGTTTTTACTCTACCCAAAACAGTGTCAGGAGAAAAAATGATCAAAATGCCCTGCAACCCTAGCCCTGCAAATCCAGAAAGCTGCCGAATTGAAATTCAGAATCAAATCAAAACAGCCTTTTCAAATGAACCCAACGGCAGTCCGATAAGCTCTACTAAAAAAGCCGAGCAATTCGTCAAAGACGTTACAAAAAATCTAAAGTCGCAAAAAATTGCTGATATGGTCGACAAAAAAAATATAGCTCTCGTACTTGTGACCAGCATGATGGATCTCGAAAATTTAGTTTATTTGAAGGGTTTGGGAAGTGGCTGGGATGCAGCAATCGGTGCGATTGGAGCGATAGTCGTGGCAGGAGCGGTTGGAATCATTATTTTTATGCTTTTCCTCGCACTCATAATCAGAATGGTGGTGCTATGGCTATGCATTGCAATTTCTCCACTGGCAGCTCTCGCAATTGTGTTGAAAGAGGTTGTTCCAGGAGCCGACATGAAGGGTGATTTCGACTTGCTCGATATTTTTATTAAACACGCCTTCATGCCGACGATGGTAGCGATTCCACTGTCAATTGGTTTAATTATGATTTTTGCCAATAATACGACGGGGTTCGATTTGTCAGTGGGAAAAGTTTTTTCACTCAGTGATGGACTTCACTCTGGCAACTTCTTCGCCATCTTGTGGTGGATTGCCTCAATCGTAATCATCTGGTTCGGGACAAATGAAATGATCAAAAAAGCCAGTCCGAAATTCGCGGCGATGGTCACAGACAAAATCCACGGCGGAGTAAATAGATTCGTCGGCGCCGCAGCAGGGACGCTGAAATATGCGCCGATTGTGCCGACATGGAACAAAGACGGCACAAAAGGTCCAGGTCGATCAATGGGCTCCTTTACTGAAATTCCAAGTCGCGTTCAATCATTGATGTCTGGACAAGCTGGGAGCAGGGCTGGGAAAAGTGCTGAAAGCATCGCTGAACATTTTGGATATACGCCAAAAGCTTTGGACAACGCAACATTTAATGCTGAAATTAAGCGAGCCGAAATTAAGGATTTACCAAGCTTAAAAGCTGTACTTTATGAGCTAGTCAGAAAAAAGGCTACAAGTGAAAACTCATTGGATAAAACTACTGCCAATAAGCTCTGGCAAGGCCCTGTTGGTGGAGAGCTTGCAACAGCTGGTTTCGATGGTCCGTCAGACCTAGAAGGTAAATCCATCCGCGAAATCTTAACGAGAATCAACGGCAAAGATGAAGTTGACTCTGGCGATGCTCTTGGCGAGCTAAATAAAAACGATAAGGATTTCGAAGCCGTGTTTGTGCCAAGTCAGACAAAAAACGAAGAGGAAGTAAAAAAAACAATCACCAGCCAAACTAATATCGGCTCAGAAGAGGCTGGTAAAAACTACAAAGAAGGCAGTGGGGATCGTGTAGTGGAAAAAGAAAGTGGAAAAAATATTGAAGTTGCAGGAAAAGTTTTACACGAGGTCACAGTGAAAGATGAAGCCGGTAAAACTAAAACCATTTATGCAACTCAAAACGATGATAAAAGTTGGACTACCACATTCACCAAAGATGAATTCCAAAAAGAAATGGGAAATCTGCGCGCCGAAATAATGACGGCCAATGATAATACAAACATGAATGCACTTGGCGACCGCCTTGCGGAATTCAAAACAAAATACGGTGATTTAGCAATGACAGAGTTTAAGCAAATTCAAATGCAAAGCGAAAAGGCGAAAGCCAACCTAAAAATATGTTTAGAGCAAGAACACAAAATCACTGACGAATTTAAGAGCATGATCCAATAATCGCTCAATTAAAATCAATCAAGTTTATCCTGCAATCAGGTGAATCAGGATTTATAAATTGGTATTGAGACTTGTTTTGAATCCGCCGCGGCGGAGAAATTTGATAATTCTTGTCTACCAACTATCAACTACTTTCCAAATACCAAAAGATTGAACATTCCGGCGGGGCGAATTAAAATCTAATCCGATGCCTGCCAAAAAAGATTTTTACACCACTACCCGCGAAGAAGCTGCTGAGCTTTTGGGGGTCTCGACTCGCACGCTGGATCGCTATGCCAAGGGTGGGAAACTGCGGACTAAGCTTTCAGCTAGTCGGAATATTTTGATTCACGAAAAAGATTTGGTAAATCTGCGCAAAAATCTAGGCCCAAAAAAAACTACTTCGTCTCGTCCTCGCCCCATTCCGACACGAGAGGTCGAAGCAATGGAAGCCATTGAAGTAGCGACCGAGAACGTCGAAGAAAAAGTTTTTCGCGAACTTTATGAAGAAACCAATAAAGAGTTACGCGCCAAACAGGAAAAATTGGAGGCAGCTAGTTTCCGGGTCGGACAACTCGAAGCGCAATTAAAAAACAGCGTCCCCCTGCTCGAACACAAACAAAAAGAGCAAGAATTGGACGCTGAAAAATCGCGACTGAAAGAAAAGTTAGTTGGGTCAATTTTGAAGAGTTGGGTTTTTCTCGGCGTAGCTATTTTGGCGACAGCCGTCGCGGCAACACTCGGATTTTTGCTTTATCTGTAATCTCGTGGAACACACAATCCGCCACAGGGACTCCACACTATTCCTCCTCTGCCTTGTTAATCACTTCACGAAAGCGAATGTATTCTGTGATACGTAGTCCAGTGAATTTACCAAGCATGATATCAGCCAAAAGAAATAGGAAAATTATTTCGGAATGCGCCAGCATCGTGGTGCGGAGATAGCTCCATTCGCCGACGACGAGATAGCAGACCAAGGAAACGAAAAGTAATTCGGCGAACATTCGAATGGCGCTGCTCGCGCCTTTTTCACTTTGAATCGAAACGAATTTTTCCGCGAGAGTCGACATAATCAACATTGGGAAAATGGATGCCGCGATCAGATCTGCAACGCGGAAATATTGTCCAAAAGGGGCCAACCAAGTCAGCAAAACAATGGAAGCAAAAATCGCAAAAGAAACGAATGTCAAAACAATCGCTAAGCGGGGAGTGTAGGCCAGCCGGTAACGACGCAGAATTCGCCGAATGAGAATCGAAGCAAAAACGACAACAAATAAAATCGCGATACCGAGCTTCAGCCCAATCGCAAGGAACGAAAGAGTGAGAACCGAAGGAGTGTAAACCCCGAAAGTCGTAATCCCAACGACCTGTTTGAGGAAAGCCACAAGCGTCGCGATTACCGGCAACATCAAGACAAGCAAGATAACAGACGGTGGAATTCCTTCGGAGATAAGGTAATTGACGAGAAAAGAAAGCGGGGACTTAAAACTGAATTTTTCGAGGCCGGAGTCAACAACGCGAAGCGGAATCGCTTGAGTCTCGAGTGAGGCTTTTAGCTCGGTTGAATTAGCTGAAAGAATAACATCCCGCAAAGCCTCCACTCGAGTGATAATAATTTCACGAGGCTGCAGGATGGCAAAATTGCCGCGCGCGATACGCACCAACGAATCAAGACTGCCTTCGGTAATCACAACAACTTCTTTGTCGGAAAAATCGAGGGGAGGATTCAGTTTTTGTGCGAAACCAGACAAGCCATTTAGCCCATCTCCACCGCGCGCCCAAAGAATAATCGAATCTGTGTCACGCAGCGTTGGAAACTTTTCCTGTAAGGCAGCGGTAATTGCATTTTCTTCGGCGAAAAATCCCGCCTGATTGCCGACCCCCCAAGCAGTGTCGAGAAAAATATTTCTCTCTTTGGCCGCCTCCGCTAAAAGTGCAATTTTGATTTCGCGAGAAAAAGAGTCAGTCAGTAAAAGAATGTTCTTTTCAAAAACAAAAAGCGGGAAGCTAGCAGTGTCGGTCTCACTGCCAACCTGCATTTTGAGTTGAATTTCGTAGACCCCAGCGGTGCGAAAAATATGAGACTGTTCCGCCCCCGTGCCGGTCGAGCCGTCTCCGAAATTCCAGCTGAAAACTGCCGGCCGCTCGAGAAAAGGGTTGAGCGAATGTTCGGCGGAAAAATCAATCTCAACGCCAACCGCGACAGCTTCGGCAGCGGAAATCACGGCCTGAAGTTGACCCGCCGCTGGTTTAAATTCAGCAGAATCTTCAGTTTCGATGGCAAAGACCGGAAGACAAAAACTAAAAAGAAGAACTCCAAGTATTAGCCGAGAAGTTAGTTTTTTTAATTTAATCAAACTTTTAGGTTAAATTTTCTACCGACCACCTGCTACTAGCTACCAACTACTGTCAGCCACTTCTGATATTTGGGAGCTTCACCTGCAACCGCAGCCAAGAAGATTTCGCGAAGCTTCGTGGTTAATTCACCCGCTTTGCCATTTTTAATTTTGCGGGAGTCGAGTGAGCCGATTGGCTGAACCTCAGCCGCTGTACCGGTGAAGAAAGCTTCGTCGGCAGAATACAGGTCACGCAACTTGTAATTACCCTCCCGCGTCTTTACTCCTAAATCGGCAGCGATTTGGATAATCGCGTCGCGAGTAATCCCAGCAAGAATCGAACCAAGCCTGGGAGTTTGGAGAACTCCTTTTTTGAGGAAGAAAATATTCTCACCAGGTCCTTCTGCGACGAAACCACGGTAATCTAGGAACAGAGCTTCGTCGAATTTGGCTTTTTTGACTTCGAGTGAGGCGAGAATTGAGTTGATGTAATGTCCGCAAACTTTGGCGTCAGCGACGACCGAATCAGGATGGAGGCGAATTAATTTGGAGGTTTTGACTCGGATCGGTTTCCCTCCGAGATAGCTTCCCCAAGGCCAACAAGCGATAGCCAGTGAGACTGTCGCGCCAGTCGGATTCAACCCCATTTTGCCGTAATCGAAAAAGGCGAGCGGACGAATGTATCCCGCCGGAATTTTGTTAACCCTAACTGTTTTGCAAATCGCCTCGGCAACCTGGGTGTGATTATAAGGAATCTTCATCTGCAGCGCCTTCGCGGAATAGAAGAGTCGATCGATGTGTTCTTTTAAACGAAAAATCGCTGGACCTTTTTTGGTTTCGTAAAAACGAATTCCCTCGAAAACACCCGAACCATAATGGAGAGCGTGCGAGAGAACATGAACATTCGCGTTTTCCCAATTTGTCAGTTTGCCGTTCAGCCAAATCTTTTTAGTGATTTGAAAGGAGGCTTTGGGTAATTTATTCATAAGGAAATTTTAGCTTTTAGGGGCTTTATTTTCCAATCTTCTGACCTTTCCAATAAAGTATGTTGTAGCCTTTTTCAAACGCCGCAATCGAAGCCGCGATGATGTCAGGAGAATTGGCGATGGCCACGACGGAATTTTTTTGTGAATCTTCAAGTTTCATTTTGACCTCTGTCGTCGCATCCACTCCGTCTGCGTCGACGAAGACTTCAAAGTCCACCAACTCTTCTTTTAGTTGAGATTTATTTTTCAGAGCAGAACGAATAGCAGAAATCACCGCATCAACCGGACCTACTCCTTTCGCCGAGGCGGTTAATTTTTTGCCAAGAAATTCGACTGTAATTTTCGCACGCGGCTGCCGTTTTTTTTGAATTTTTAATTCATAATCCTGTACTCGCATCACCCGCGTCTCATAAGTCAGGTCGCTCAAAGCCTCCTCGACTAAGCTTTGCAAATCCGCCTTGGTTAGAGGCTTCCCTTTCGCGATGAAGGTTTCAATCGCGAGTAAAACTTCCTGCCGGTGTGATTCTTTTAAGTTGGCGGAAAATTCCTTTTTAATTGTCTGGGTTAATTTTGCCAAAGTCGGTTTTTGGCGAAAAAGAATTTTCTTCCGCTCGGCAAAACCAGCGCTGCGAATCGCGTAAAGTTTGTATTTGATGAAGCGATCAATCTCGGAAATCTCGGGCTCGACGGCCGGTGGGGTGGGGTGCGCATCTAGCGCTGACTTGGGGTCCTTGAGCCCAACCCCAGTGGCGACAAGAACAATGGTGTCCGAAGCTTTGAGAAATTTCTTCTTTTGTAAAATCTTGATGGCGACGAGCGGAAGCGCTGCCGATGGCTCGACGAAAATTGCCTCCTGCGCACCCAAATCTTTTTGGGCATGGATGACTTCGGCATCGGGGACAGTAATCCCAATTCCTTTTGAGTCGCGAATTGCTTCCAAGGCTTTGAGGTCGTCAAGCGGCTTGCCAATCCCGACAGCAGAACAAATCGTGTCGGGGTGCGCGACGAAGGGTGCTTTTTTAAATTTCTTGGTGAAAGCTGCAACGACGGTAGAACAACCCGCTGGCTGTACTCCTACAATTTTGGGAATTTTTTTGATGAAGCCGAGTTTGTGAAATTCGAGGAAGCCGGCGTAAATCGCAGCAAGATTCGTCCCACAGCCAACCGGGACAATCACGACATCGGGAACCTTCCAGTCAAGATTTTCGATAATTTCGAAAGCGCAAGTTTTTTGTCCTTCGCCGCGAAAAACATAATCACCCGCCAAATAAAAATTATATTTTGCCGCCATTTGCTCGGCGAGCACACAACAGTCAGCGTAAGTCCCACGAATCGAAAGCACCCGCGCGCCGTAACTCATCGCCTGCGCCAATTTCCCCAACGGCGTGTTTTCTGGGATGAGAACGTAACAAGGTAATCCAGCCAGTGCCGCGTAAGCGGAAACCGAAGCCGCCATATTACCAGTCGAGGCACAAACCACCGCCTTGGCGCCGAGTTCGAGGGCTTTCGAAATTTCAACTACTGAACCTCGGTCTTTGAAAACTCCGGTCGGATTCATCGCCTCGTTTTTGAGGAAAAGATTAGGCTGGTGTAAAATTTTCCCTATTTTGGAAATTTTAATCAAAGGAGTGTCACCCTCCTGCAAACTGACTAATTTTGTCTTGGCGGCCAGCGGATAAAAGGCGCGATATTTGGAAGAGGTAGTCGGAGCCAGCTTATGGAATTCTTTTTGGGCTCGTTTTTTTAATTTGAAGAAATCCCATTCCACCCGCAAAGCCTCACCACAAAAATGACAGCGTGCCACCGCGTCACTTTCTTGAATCGTCTTTCCGCAACCAACACAACGAAGTCGGTAAAAGTCTTTTTGCAACGAAAAAAGTTTACCTCAAATTCCAAAAATATAACGCAACCACTTTTGGGGCGGAGTGAGTAATGCACTGTCTGGACGAGTCTGAATCCGATAAGGCAGGAGGTCTGTTAAATTTTGGGTCTCATTTGTGAGAATGATAACTTCTTCACCTGGTGCTTTACGTCCAAGCAGTTCTTTAGCAATTTTCTCGCGATAACGCGGAGAGAAAGCGTAGGCCAACTCGGCAGGCTTACTCTCTAATGCCTCTTTTTGCTCATCGATGTAGGCAACGGAAGCTTCGATGTAGCTACCGACTTGGAATAAATCGCGATAGGTCGACCGCGCCAAAGCAAACAACATAAAAACAACTATTGCGAAACAACTGCTGATAACAATTTTGAAATAAAGCGGCTGCGAGGATTTATTGGAATTATTCAAAGTAAAATAATTCTAGCAAACAAAAAATTCCGGATCTTAAACAAATCCTGACTTAAAAGAGAAGCCTAAACTTTTAATGGCATAATAAGGTGCAAATAGTCTTTTTTCTTCGCCGCGCGAATAACTGCCGGAACCATTTTTTCGCCGAGCTCAATTTCCAAATCTTGCGAGCCGACAGCGGAAAGAGCGTCAAGTAAGTAGTTAGCGTTCAGCGCCACCGCATTTTCGACACCGGCGATTGCGGCAGTAACCTCCGCTTCCTCCTCACCAATCTGGGTGGCATCGGAAAGAATTTGGAGTTTTTTGTCAGCGGTAATCAGTAGCTTTACTGAATGGGAGTCTTTGGTAAAAAGATTGACCCGCTTAACGGCGTTAGACAATTCCTCATTTTTGACAGAAATTGTTGTGATGTGTTTTTTGGGAATAATTTGTTCGTAGTCTGGGTAACTACCTTCAATCAGCCGCGACGCGAGCTCAACATTTTTGTAGAGAAATAAAACCTGATTTGCGGACAAATCGAGGGTGACATTTTCTTTGCCTTTTTCGAGAATCCGGGCGAGCTCGTTCACCGTCCGCGCCGGAACAATAATGGATACTTCTTTTTCGGGTGGAGTGACCTGCGGAAGAATTTTTTCGGAAAGTCGGTAAGAGTCGGTCGCTGCTAGACGAATTTCTTTTTTGTTGGCACGGAGATGGACACCAGCGAGCACCGGACGAACCATGTCGCGCGCCGCCGCGAAGGCAACTTGATTAATCGCCTCGAGCAAGTCGCCAGCCGACAGCGTAAGAGAAATTTCTTTTTTGACTTGCGGAATGAGAGGAAACTCATCAGCGGAAATACCCTTGATTCGAGTTTTGGACTGCGCCGCCGCGATTTGTAAATCCAAGCCTTCGGAGTTTTTGAGCTCGACTTTGCCCGAACTGAGCAGAGCGACATAATTGGTGAAAAGCCGCGCGGGGACCGTCAGGCTGCCTTCGTTTTTAATTTCAGATTTAATCGAAGTGGTAATGGCAATTTCCAAATTCGTCGCCGCGAAAGTCAACTTTTTGTTCTCGGCCTTGAGGAGAATGTTATTGAGAACAGGCAGCGTGGAATTGAGGTTCACCGCTTTGGACACAGTCGTCAGGGCCGCGAGTAAATCTTTTTGCTCACAAGTGAGAAGCATTTGAGTAAGGTTTTAATTCACTTCGATTTTAGAGTTTTTGCGGGTTGCGGACAACTCATTTAAAATCGTCGTATGAATACAAAATTAATTTCTGTCCTGCTCGCAACCGGAATTTTGTTCGGCTGTCAGACTGTCGACACGGTAATCACCGATGCACAAAAACTACAGGCAAGTGTGTTGAAGAAGGTAGTCGAAGTCCGTAGCGGCATTGATAATGTCGTCACCGATGCAAAAGACGCTTACGCCGCGCTTTTAGAAAAAAAGCAGCAGCTCGAAGAACTGGTCGCGCAGATTAATGAGGCAGTCGACAGCGTGAATAAATTGCTCGGAAAGGAAAATTCCGCCGAGACAACTCAAGATTTACAAATCACGATTGACGAACTGCGGAATGCCTTGAACCAAGCAGAGACCACCCTAAATGAAGTAGGTGCAGCGGAAGCACAATTGGTAGAAGCAGAAAATCAGGTCGAAACTCCAAGCGTCGAGGAAACCCCAGCGAGCGAAGAAGCCACGGCAAGCAATAATCCAACCGAGACTGAATAGGCTTAATTTTTAATTTTTTAAAATGCCCCAACTGAAAGGCAGTTTTGTCGCCCTCATCACCCCGTTTAATCCACAAACCCTCGAATTAGATGAAGCGAAACTGCGCGAACTAGTAAATTTTCAAATCGAGTCTGGAACAGATGGAATCGTCGCGGTCGGGACGACCGGCGAATCAGCGACTGTCTCCAAGACCGAGCACCGTCAGATTTTGGAAATTGTGATTGACGAGACAAAAGGCCGCGTACCAATCATCGCCGGGACCGGCTCAAATGCGACTCGTGAAGCAGTCAGTCTGACAGAATTCGCGAAAGCGAAAGGCGCTGATTTTGGTTTGGCGATTTCGCCTTATTACAATAAACCAACACAGGATGGCATCATCGCCCATTATTCGAAAATCGCGGAAGTCGGTCTACCGACGATCCTTTACAATGTCCCGAGCCGGACCGGTCGAAATGTCGAAGCAGCGACCACGCTGGAACTGTCGAAAAATCCGAATCTAATCGGGGTGAAAGAAGCGAGCGGCGATTTGGAGCAAATCCGGGAAATTTGCGAAAAGAAGCCAGCGGATTTCGCAGTCATCTCGGGCGAGGATTCGCAAACTTTGGAGATTATTAAATTGGGCGGAGCCGGAGCAATCGGCGTGGTGCAAAATGAGATTCCAGCAGAAATCAAAAAAATGATTGACTTCGCCTTGGCGGGGGAATTTGAAAAAGCAAAGGAGATTAATTCGAAATTTGCCGAGCTGATGGATTTGAATTTTGTGGACAATAATCCGATTGACGTGAAATGGATTTTGGCGAAAATGGGGCGACTCGATTACGCCGTCCGACTGCCGTTGACTCAGCCGAGCGAAGAGAATAAAAAAAAGATTTTGGCGGAATTGCAGAAATTAAAGTTGGCTTAATCCCGCGGGAAAGCTAAACTCCGTTTCTAATTTTTAGTTTTTTAACTTTTCAAAATGCAATTTTTTCGTAAACTTTTTCTAACTTTTTTAATTCTCGTCCTCGCGGGGAATTCGACTTTCGCCGTTTTCGCCGATGTGAAAAACGATGAAATTGCGCCGGAGGTGATTGAGTTTTTACGGGCCAGTGGAATTGGTGAGGCAACAGAAAATTTTTATCCCAAAAGACCAATCTCGCTCGCTGAATTTCTCGCGATGGGACTCACCGCCGCCGGTATCACAGAGGAAGATTTGACGAAAAATTCGACCAGCCGATTTAGCGATGTGCCAAGTGAAATTTGGTTCGCACCCTTCATCGCTGAGGCAGAGAAGTTGAACTTGCTGGAAGGTTTCCGAGGAGAGAACTTGTTGCCGAATCGTCCAGTGAATCGCGGCGAGGCTGCCCAGCTCGGCTTGGGAATCTTCGGGATTGGGGTGCCAGTGAAGTTGTCGGAAGAAGAGTTTGGTTTTCGGGATGTCGGACAAAAACACCGACTCGCCCGCTTTATTTTTCGGGCGGTGAAAATGGGAGTAATCAACCCCGAGACCGATGATGAATTTGGAGTGACAAGACGGATGAATCGCGCCGAAGCAGCGGAGTTTTTTTATAATCTCGCGAATTTTAAGGAGGGCGGCGAAACAACAATTATTATAAACAACGGACTTTCCCAAATCCCCAACTGGCAGCTTTTTGAAACGATTTGGAAAGAAGCAAAAAATAAATTTCTTTTTAAGGAAAACTTGAATGATGGAAAAATGTTGAATTCGGCGCTCGCCGGCTTGGTCGACAGTTTGGGCGATCCTTATTCGGAGTTTTACACGCCGGAGCAGACCCAACTTCAGACAAGTAATTTGTCGGGGGAAATTGAAGGCATCGGCGTTTTTATTGAAAAAGATTTGGAAGATCGGGGGCTACTAATCGTCGCGCCGATTTTTAGCTCACCAGCCGACCGCGTTGGTTTGCGAGCTGGCGACATCATCACTGCGGTGGACGACAAATCGCTCGTCGGCTTGCCGCTCGAGGACGCGGCCAATCTAACCCGCGGTCCGTCGGGCACGACAGCGAGATATCGAATTTTGCGGGACGGTCAGAAATTTGTGGTTGAAATTATTCGGGAAAAAATCAAGATTGATTCGGTTTCGCTTGAGTTTAAAGACAACATCGCAGTTGTCGATTTGAATCAGTTCACCGCGGCGCTACCGGAAGATTTTGCTGAAATCACGGAGAAAATTAAGAAGCAGCATCCACGCGGAATAATTCTTGATTTGCGGAATAATGGAGGCGGTTTGGTAAATTCGGCAGTCGACCTACTGGGCTATTTTTTGCCGGAAGGCGCGATTGTCGCGTCACAGGAATTTCGAGAGGGACTAGAGAATCGGAATTTAGACTACCGAACGGAACGGAAACCAACACTGCAAGGTTTTCGAACTTTAGTCTTGGTGAACAAGGGTAGCGCGTCGGCGAGCGAAATCGTCGCGGCAGCACTACAAGATCACAATGTCGCGTCCGTCGTCGGCGAACAAACTTTTGGGAAGGGGACCGTGCAAGAAATCAGTTTTTTTGAAAACGGCACCGCGTTGAAACTCACCGTCGCCCACTGGCTGTCGCCGAGGAAGCAACCCATTCAAGATTTTGGCGTCACCCCGGACTTCGAAGCAGTAGACAACCCCGAAACACCAATGGACGAAGCTCTGAATCGAACGTTGGAGTTATTTTAGTTCCGTAGAAAAATTAATTTTGGGCGGAAGTTTAGCTGCTATTTTTTGTAAAAATATTACTTATAAGATCATATTTTTAGACTAAAGATGCTATTTTTGATAAATATGTCAGCCATAAATAATCTTTTTATAACTAAAGATATCATTTTCAATAAAAATAGTAGCTATGTTAGCGCAAAATCAGGATGGCAATCAGGCTGCCATCGGACCCCTGTACCAGACCAATCGCCACCCACGACTTATCCGTCGCCGCTAAAATCTCGTCAGTCAAAACTTCAGCAATCTGAGACAAAGCTCCGGCCGAAGCAATGAAAGTCAGAAAACTGTCGCGCGAACCCGTCGCGCGGATGGAGTTTTCGAGTGAGTCGTCGCCGTAGGCAAAGTCGAGAAAATCCTCAGCGAGCATTTTGGCGCTCCAAGCTTGCGCCACATTTTCGAGATCGGAGTCAGCTCGCAAGCTCACCAAACCATTGGCTGACCGCAAGGAGTTGATTTCTGCCAACAGCCTGGATTTGGTCTGCGCCAAATTTTCGGTCGACAGCGGATCGGTCGAAAATTCCTGAACAAAAAGCATCCGACCTTCGGAGTCTTCCGCAATCCCCAACCCAACCCGCGTCCATTCAGGAGTGAGAATATTGGAAAGATGAGCGGCACTGCGAAGCAGTCCGGCGTGAGCATAGGCAGTCTGATAATCGCGAGCAAGGTTTTCACCGACAGGCAGAGCCAGTCCGAAAATCTTGCGGCGAGCATCAGGATCGTTGCCCGACAAGTCGACATGACCGAAGAAATTTTTGGCAGCCATCTCCTCGGCGTATTTTTGAGCGAATGCGGAAAGCTCGACATCGAGATTAACTTTGGAAAGCTGAAGCTGCGCTCGTGTATCGTTGACCGCCCGCATCCAAAGTGACTTTTCTCGACTGAGCGAAAATTTGAAATCCTCCTCCCGCGGTTCGCGCAAATCAGCAAAATCTGGCAGTAGTGGAAACTGACCCGGTAAATAAAGGGGGTGGTTGAGAGCAGCAATACCACTCGTCCCATTAATTTCGAGAATGTAAGTCCCGACTTCAGGCAGCTGTAGGCTGAGGCTGAACTCGGACCCCGCCGAAATTTTTTCTGAATCTTCAAGAATCGGAATCGTCTCGACCTGACCGCGAGGGGTAATCAAGTAAGCCTCGCTTTCCAAATCGACGAGCGCCGTTCCGGCGAGAGTAATATTCGGAACGCGCAAGGTTGGAAGATTGGCGAGCGAAATCTTTGTTTGGTTGAATTCTGAGAAATGGTGTTGGGAGAGTTGAATCGTCGAAACAGGACTAGCAAACCAACCGCTGCGCGGCTCGAAGCTCCAGCCTTTTTCGACGCGCGTACCAAAAACTTGGAGGGTCGCCGCACCACTTGCGAAATCCTGGAAGTCAGCAGGGTTTAATTTTAGAGAAGTCTGATTGACCGAAACCAGCTTCTCGAAACGCTGATTGCCTTGGCGAATCACGACTCGAAAAAGATTGTTGTTCGCGGGATTCCAAAAAACAGTCGGCTGATTGTCGACAAGTTCGGTCCGCAAATTGATGGGCGGTGTGCCAACAGCAGCTACCGTCGCTGGCTGACATTCTCGAGGAACGACCTCAATCGTGGCAGCAGAGTTGCTACTCGCGTCAGAGGGAATCGCGGTGAAATTATAACTGCCAGGAGTAGTAAAACTAACCGGAATTGTGAAATTTTGATTTTCGACGGAAGCAGTGAAATGAGTCTGATCCTTGGTGGAACGATTTTCGACAATCGCAGAAATATCTTCGACGAAGTGATCAACTGTCCCTCGCAAGGCAAAAACCTCGTTTTCATAAAAAATATTGGGCAGCTCTTCGGCCAGCTGAATTGCGCGGAAATAATTCGAGCGAATTGTTTTGCTGTTTTCGAGAAACTGAGGACAGGTGTTTTCGACTCTAGTCTGGAAACGAAAAACAATTTCGGCGAGCTGTGCCCGAGTCAACGACGTCGCGGGATAAATTTTGTTGGCAGAGTCCGGCTCGACAATTTGAAAGGTTTGGGCGTAAAAAAGAAAAGCATTGTACCAAGCTCTTTTTTCAGAGTCAGCAAAAAGTTGGGCTTCCGTTTCGTAATTTTCGAGTACAACGGAATTAGCGGCAAAAAGCATTTTCAACGCCTCGACGAGATTGACCGTCTGCTCGGGCCGGAAAAATCCGTCGGGATAGCCGTTGGCGATGCCGCGCGCGTCAGCGGAGAAAACGAAGGGGGCGAACCAAGCCTCCTCCGCCACATCCGGAAAATTGCCGCTGCGACTCGTATTCACCGGCAGACCGCTCGCGAGGAGGAGAATTTTGAGTGCCTCGGCGCGATTCACCGGATTCGCTGGACCAAACGAACCGTCGGGGTAGCCGGAAATAACTTTTTCTTTTGAAAGAAAATCAATCGCGACGGAGTTGGGATGGTCAACTGGGACATCAGAAAAAACGGCTTGCGCAATCCCGGTCGAGCAGAAAAAAATCAGAGCTGCAAAAACTACTTTTCGGAATTTAGTTAAACCTCTCACCGTTCAATTCTCTCAAATTTAAAGTGTTTTTAAAACTTCTTTTGTGAAAAAATCCACGGCGGCAATAAAATCGCTAAAAGAAAAAGCCAGCCGTTGTGAAGCGAAATCGCCGCAATGGTCAGAGTGAAAAAGCTGATTGATGCCAAAAGACAATTACGCTTCAGCCGCCGAAAAAACGGAAGAGCGAAAAGATTGAATTCGGGTGGTGACGAATTTTTAGGTGGAGATTTTTTTTGCGGAATTTTGCCGACAACTTCCCCTTCGAGAATGTCGTCTTTTTCAGAATTCATTTTTCAGCAAGAACAATTAAATTACGACCGCGGAGAAAATTAGACTTCATGGAGTGCCGCGCGTAAAAAATTTTAATGTTTTTGAAGCCAGCTGTCGCGAGGAGTTTTTTTAATTCATTTTTGCGAAAGACATAAACTTGCCGAGAACCTTTTCCTGCAAACGGAATTTTAAGATTGCGCGAGAACTTTTGGCTAAAGTGAAGCTGCCAAAATCGCGGCTGCCATAAATTCCAAACTGTCAGAAAAATCCGACCACCAGAACGCAAATTTCGAAGAAGATTTTGGGCAGCCTTTTTTTGTTCGGCGGGACCGTGGAGATGGTGCAAAACAGCGATACAAAAAATCACGTCGGCACAGTTCGGTTTATGAAGGTCGAGCAAATTTTGATTTTCAAACTTACGGTCAGGAAAATTTTGACGAGCGAGCACGATTAAATTTTTGGACGAATCGACGCCCAAATAGTCGCCGGGGAAATTATTTTCCGCGAGCCAAAAATTAAGCCGACCATTACCACATCCAGCATCGAGAATTTTTTGGGCCGACAAAAAACTTTTCGCGAACTCAAATTCTCCCCACGAGCTTCGGCGAGCGCGATCCCAGTCTTCCGCGTTAAAATCGTAAAAATTTTTCATGCTAGCTATTGAAATGATTTTAGAAGCGATTGCCCAAAAAGTCGCGACTGAAAAAAAATTACGAGAAATCAAGGCCCAGTTCGCCGGAAATTCCGGCAGCTTGATCGCAAATTCGAAATTGGTCGAGGCTTACCTCAAGCTCTTGAAGTCGAAAAAAATCCGACAACAGCCTGATTTGGAAAAAATTCTGAAAAAGTCGCGCATCCGAACCCTGTCGGGGGTCAGCCCCGTCGCGGTCTTGACAAAACCATCCGGTTGCCCTGGGCAATGTGTTTTTTGTCCAACGGAGCGAGGAATGCCCAAAAGTTATTTGTCGAACGAGCCAGCCGTGATGCGCGCCATTCGCGCGAAATTCGACCCCTGGCGACAAATCAAAGATCGACTGAGGGCGCTGGAAAGCTGTGGACATGCAACAGAAAAAATCGAACTAATCGTGATGGGCGGAACTTTTTCAGCGCATCCAAAAAATTATCAAAACTGGTTTTTGCGACGCTGCTTCTTCGCACTGAATTCACGAAAAGCGAAATCTGGTTCGCTAGAAGACTTGAAAACGGCAAACGAAAAATCCAAACACCGCGTCGTCGGTTTGACTCTCGAAACTCGACCGGATTTTATCGACGCATCCGAGGTGCAGAATTTTTTACGACTGGGTGCGACCCGCGTCGAAATTGGAGTGCAAAATTTGGACGATAAAATTTTAGCAATTTCAAAACGCGGTCACGGCGTGGCAGAATCAATCGAAGCAATCAGGTTATTAAAAAATGCCGGGCTAAAGGTCGGGGTACACCTGATGCCAAACCTGCCTGGCGCAACACCGAAATCAGATTTCAAAATGTTTGAAAAGCTTTTTGGGGACGAAAATTTCAAACCCGACCAAATTAAAATTTATCCGACCGTTTTGGTGGCCGGCGCAGAATTGGAAAAACTGTGGCGCACAAAAAAATGGCAACCTTATTCTGACAAAACTCTGACCGAACTTTTAGCAAAAATTAAATCCATCGTCCCACCCTGGGTGCGCCTGACGCGAATCATCCGTGACATCCCAGCGGAGTCAATCTTGGCAGGAAGCAAGCTGACCAACTTGCGACAAATTTTGCAGCAAAAAAAAGTGTTCTGCCATTGCATTCGTTGTCGCGAAATTCGAGGAACGGAATTCGACGCAAAAAAGACCAAATTGATTCGACGAAACTATCAAGCAAGTGGTGGCAAAGAAATTCTTCTGAGCTCCGAGGTCGATGGAAAATTAATCTCACTCCTCCGCCTCCGTCTCGACAAAAAAGCAACCGTCCGCGAGCTCCATACTTTTGGCGAAGAGATCAGAATTTCGAAATCGGGGAATTCCCAGCATCGCGGTTTTGGCAAAAAATTAATTTTGGCAGCAGAAAAAACTGCACGCAAAAACAGCTTCGAGAAATTGCGGATCATTTCGGGCGTCGGCGTGCGAGAATATTATCGTAAACTCGGATATAAACTTGATGCTGAAAAAATTTATATGGAGAAAAAACTATGAAACTTTTCCAATCCCAAATCTCGCGTCTCTCAGTGACAAACCACGACTACCGCAAATTCGTGATGGACTTTTTGGAACTATTACTAGCTCAAGACGTCGGCAAGGACGACATCACAACGGCACTCCTCGCCAAGCCGAAAAAAATCATTCAAGCCGAAATCCGCGCTAAAGAAAAAGGTATCCTCGCGGGAGTCGAGGAGACTAAGTTTTTCTTGAAACGAAAAGGTGTGCGAATTTTAAAAAATAAAAAGGACGGAGCCACGGTGAAAAAAAATGATGTCGTATTCGTCCTTCAGGCTCCAGCCAAAAAAATCCTCACACTCGAAAGAGTCGTTCTCAACCTCATCCAACGCATGAGTGGCATCGCGACCGCGACAGCGAAATTGGCAAAAAAAATTGGTAAAAATAAATTTAGTGCGACGCGCAAAACGCCACTCGGACTTCTCGATTCGCGGGCAGTCGTAGTCGGTGGCGGCCTGCCTCACCGGCTGAATCTAGCCGACATGATTCTCGTAAAAGAAAACCATCTGGCAGTTGACCCAAACTGTTGGAAAAAAATTCACACAAAAGATTTTTTCGAAATCGAGGCAGATTCGCCAAAATTGGCACTCGCGATTGCGGAGCACTTTTCTAAATCGCGAAATTTAATTTTGTTGCTCGACAATTTTTCAGTCGCGCAATTCCGAGAAACCGCGACCGCAATTCGTAAAATAAATCCCAAAATTATTTTGGAAGCCAGCGGTGGAATCGACGAAAAAACCGCCCCGAAGTTTTTAGCAGCCGGCGCAGATTTCGTCTCACTCGGAAAATTGACCAACACTGTGGGAGTGGTGGACTTTAGTTTGAGTGTTGTCTAGTAGAGAATCTAAGTCTTCTTTTCGCCTCGCTTAAGAAAGCTGAAGTCAAGATTTAGTGTGTTGGTGCTTTGAAGATGAAGTTTTGGGTCTACCAACAGATTGTCAATTTCTGTACGATGCTCTTGTTTTAATGCTTTTAAAAGCTCATTGGCGCCAACTTCAAGTGATTTAATTTCCGTAAGATCGGCACCTTCAATGTCTTTTGCTGTTTTTAAGCCAACCAATAAATCAGCAAGCTTAAGCCGATATTCTTGGGTGTTTACCTGACCTGTCAGAGATTTTGCTTTTAACACTAGATAGGTATCACGCAGAGAGGCGACAAAAGAAACGATGAATGGTGTTTTTTTCATGGGTTTAATTTTAATGAGGAAATCATTCTATCTGTTAAAATCTCTTTTGTCAACCCCCCATCTCTTTTGCAAAATCCTAACTTCCTCATCGTCGGCTCTGGCATCGCGGGACTCACCGCCGCCCTTTTTTGCGCCAAGCAGGGAAAAGTGTTAATCGTCACAAAATCCACACTACTTGAGTCTTCCTCGCGTTACGCCCAAGCCGGCGTCGCCGCCGTACGAAATTTCAAATGGGATTCGTTCGAAGAACACGTCGCCGACACACTAGAAGCTGGCTGCCACGACAACGATAAACGTACTGTCAAGTTCCTCGTCGAAAACGCCCCCAAAATGGTCGACTGGCTCGAACACAAAATCGGCGTGAAATTCCAAAAAGAACCGACTCGCGAGGCGGCACATTCCCATTCACGCGTCTGGAATACGAAAGATTCGACAGGGGAGGCCATCGAAAAAGCACTGGCTAAAAAAGTCCGCGCTAATAAAAATATTAAAATCCTTACTCAGGCATCCTTGCTCGATTTAATCGTCGAAAAAAAAGTTTGCCGAGGTGCCTGGCTAAGGCTGAACGGGAATAATGAAATCTTCCCAGTTTTCGCCAACAAGATAGTCCTCGCCACCGGTGGCTACGGACAACTCTTCGCGAAATCGACAAATCCGGAAGTCTCAGTCGGCGACGGTATCGCTGCCGCTGCTCGTGCCAGAGCCAAGCTAAAAGATTTGGAATTCATCCAATTTCACCCGACCGCACTCGTCGGTCGGCAAACCCGACTGACTTTATTGAGCGAGAGCTTGCGCGGCGAAGGAGCGGTCTTGCGCAATGCACGTGGCGAACGCTTCATGCCCACCTACAATAAAGCAGGAGAGCTGGCACCCCGGGACATTGTTTCGCGCGCAATTTTCTCCGAGATGAAACAAGGGAAAGTTTTCCTCGACTTCACCCGCGCCAGCGAAAAGTTTTTGTCCGAACGCTTTCCGTTAGTTTGGCGAGAGGTCGGGAAAGCCGGATTTAATTTGGCGAAGGATTTAATTCCGATCTTTCCTGTAGCGCATTATTCCTGCGGAGGAGTGGTGACGAATTTGCGGGGCGAGACTTCAGTCAAAAATTTATTGGCTGTGGGTGAAGTCGCTCAAACAGGACTCCACGGAGCCAATCGCTTGGCGAGCAACTCACTCGCTGAGGCTCTAGTCTTCGGCAAAGCGGTAGCGGAAAAACTCAAGTCGTCGGAGGTTCAAACAGTCACGATCAAAGCTCCAAAATATTTTTTCGACACCAAAGATGACGTTGCTGTAAGAAAAATTGTTCAAAAAACGATGTGGGAGAGAGTGGGGATTGTGAGAAACACCAAAGATTTGCGCGAGGCACTAAACACTTTTGAAAAGCTGGAGCCTCGAAGTTTTGCCGCCCAGAACATTGTCCTAGTTGCGAGGCTAATCACGAAAGCTGCCCTAGCGAGAAAAAAGAGCTTGGGGACGCACTTTTTGGAAGACTGAGGCCTGGTTTTTGAAGTTACTTAAGATTTCAGAATTTTGGTGCGCCAGGCAGGACTCGAACCTGCGGCACCCGGTTCCGAAGACCGGTGCTCTAATCCACTGAGCTACTGGCGCATACTGCGATTTTAACATTTTTACTAAAAAATACTTCTCCGCTTTGGCAAGTCCTCCCGATTGATGAAAATGGGTAAAAGTGCTAAAATAACCAGATTCAAACACAAAAATGCTAAAAAAACTCCTCGCCGGATTGATCGGAATAGTGAGCTGCATGCTCACGTTAAACTCCGTAATGGCAAGCCAAATCCCGGCTGGCTACGTCTTGGTGCCGGCCGAAGCTTTTTTCGGTCAGAATATTGTTTCTCCGGCAACAACTGCCGAAATTTCTACAATCAAGTCTTCGCTACGCGTCAACGACGAAATCGGCTATGTCGGCGAAAATTATTCGACAGTCACTGCAACACTCCGAGACGAGGCAGGTAAACCGCTCGCCGATAGTCTGGTAAATTTGATTTCTTCGCGGACAACCGACCTAGTAGAAAACCTGCAAAACACTACCAATGCGAACGGTGAAATTGTTTTCCGGGTTCGCGCGAACGAAGAAGGGGTGAGCTCCTTCACCGCGGTGGCGCAAAATCAGACAATCGTCGAAAGGCCTCGAATTGTTTTTTTGAAAAAATCGGGCGGCATCGGCGGCGAACTTTTGGCGGCGGATGTTTTGGCAGACGGAACGGAATCTGCGGCGACTGCGACGAATCAAGTTGAAGTCGATTTTCCTGAAAAAGTTGGCGTCGATTCTCCCACCGACATCACGATTGAAATCAAAAATGCGGGGGGGGAGGTCGCGGAAAACTTTGTTGGAACGGTTGTTTTCCAAAGCTCCGACACGTTGGCAATCTTGCCGCAAGATTATGAATTCACCCCGCTTGATCGCGGCAGACATGTTTTCGCGAACGCCATCACCTTCACTTCTGAAGGCAGCCAAACAATAAATGTCAGCGGCGACTCCGCCGTCGCCCCGAAAGAAATTACGGTGCAGGTCGGCAACGGCACCGAAGACGCCGAAGCACCCATCGTCACCAGCCCTGCAGATGGAGAGCTTTTGAACGAAACTGTCACACTGCTCGGAACCGCCGCAGCGAATTCGAATCTCGCAGTTTTCGCCGATGGGCAATTTCTCGTCAAAGGCGAATCCGATGTGGTTGGCAACTTTCTCCTCGAAGCAGATCTCTTCGACGGCGAGCACGAAATTACTGTTGCAATTTTAGATATGGATAATTCGGTTCGAGCGACCTCAGAAGCTATCCGGGTCGTGATTGACAAAACCCTGCCAGAAATCGAAGACCTTATTCTGTCGCCCGGCAGCAAAGTCGTCGCCGGATCAGTGGTAAAAATAAACCTGAAAAGCGAGCCTGACCTAGAAAAAGTAAGACTGTCTGTTGGAGAAGTTTCTGTCGAACTGGAAGACATCGCAGGAAGCGGAAACTATTTAGGAGAGTTCACTGCTCCTCAGTCTGGAGACTACCTCCTTGAAATTGACCTAACCGACGCCGCAGGCAACGTCGGAGAATACCCCGCTGCTGCCAGCCTAATCATCGGGACGAGAATTACCATCGACGAAGTAGAGGCTACGCCACGAGACGGACGAGTTGATTTACGTTGGAATCCTCCGACAAACAGTTTAGATATCCAAAATTACGAAATTTTTTATGGGACTGACTCAGAAAATCTCGATTCAAAATTCGCCACCCTAGACAATCGCACCAGCTGGTTTATCGACCGACTGCAAAATAAAACTAATTACTTTTTCCAGATTATCTCTTTGGACGCAGCCGGAAACCAAAATGGCGGCAGCGAAGTTTTGGAGGCGACGCCAGCCGCGACTTTCGTCGTCGAAGGTTGCGATAGCAAAGCCGCTTTGCGCTGGGAAACCTCAACAGACTCACGCGTCACGAGCTACCGAATCGATTATGGCATTGCCAGTAAAAATTATTCCGAAAGCCGAATTCTCCCTGGCGGGACTTCCCGCGACGGCTGGGAGGTTCGCGACTTAATCAACGGAGCAGAATATTTTTTCGTGCTGCGAGGGATTAATGATTTTGGAGAAGTGGTGGCCGACCTAGGCAGCGAAGAAAGCACGACTCCCAACTTCGGCGAAACCTGTGAGCAAATGGAGGATGTCCAGCTTTCGCAACGCCAAGACGAAAATGGCGACATCTTTTTAATTTGGAATGAAGTGGCAGGTGCGACGAGCTACCGTATTTACGCTGGCAATCAGCCGAACATTTTTAATCTGCCGACAGTCGAGATTGAGGAAACTTCTTTCCAACCAAAAGGTCTCAAAAAAAACAGCGATTATTTCTTCGCGGTTAGCGCAGTCTATGCTGGCGGTCATGAATCTGCCGCATTTTCGAATTTGCTAAAAGTGGAGGTTGGCCCAGCAGAAGTTCTTTTAATTTCTGCACTTTTTGGCGTTATCGCTGCCTTTTTGCTTCGCAGAAAAAAGTTACTAAAAAGCTAGAACGGCAAATCGTCGATCCTTACCTCTTCTTCTTCGGCCACCGGTGGCGGTGTTTGTTGGGCGACTGGATCTGCTACTGCTGGTTGCGAAGCTGCTGGTTGCGAGGCTGCTGGTTGCGAGGCTGTCGGAGCAGCTCCTCCCCGCGAATCAAGCATAATCATGTTTTCGGCGATGATTTCGGTCCGGTAGTTTTTCTTACCATCGGGATCCTCCCAGTTGCGAGTTTTTAGTCTTCCTTGAAAATAAGTTTTCGCACCCTTCTTCAAATACTGCTGACAAATCTCAGCCAATTTTCCCCAAACGACGACATTGTGAAATTCGACCTCTTCCTGTTTCTCGTTGGTTTGTTTGTTGGTCCATTTCCGATTCGTGGCAATACCGATTGTCGCGACTGTCTGTCCGTTGGGAGTCTGACGAACTTCGGGATCGCGAGTGAGGTTTCCAATGACTTGGACGAAGTTGAGAGAAGCAGCCATTTTGTGGGGGGGTTAAAAATTATTAGATTCTAATTATAACAAACTTCAAAAACCGTCGCGGAATTTTTTTGAGAAAATTTCTCTTTCTCAAAAAATGACCAAAAATCAATTTTTACGGTTTTTAAGTTAAAATGTTGTTTGTCTAAAGTTTGTTTTAAAATCTTAATTCTTTGCAAGCAATCCTTCTTGCCGCCGGCCGTTCGCGCAGATTTCAGCCCTTGGGGGACAAAAATTTCTTCCGACTATATGAGTGTTTTTTGGTTGAACAACAAGTAGCTGTTTTGCAAAAAGCGGGTCTGAAAAAAATTATCATCGTCGCAAATGACAACAATTTCGCGCGCCTCAAAAAACTTTTCCCGAAATATGAGATTGTCATTCAAAAAAACTTAGACGAAGGAATGTGCGGTGGGGTTTTGTCCGCGAAAAAATTTTTAACTTCTCCGACCCTGATAACATCGACGAACGACTTGGTCGACGCGAGCGTGGTAAAAAAAGTTTGCAGCACAAAAAACTGTGATGGCGCGATTCTCGCCCAAAAGGTGGAACAATATTTCCCTGGCGGTTACTTGAAGGTGGGGGGCGGGAAAATTTTTAGCATCGTGGAAAAACCACAGCCCAACAAAACCCCAAGTAAGCTCGTCAATATTGTTTTCCATTTTTTCCAACAACCCAAGCTTTTAGTGAAGGAATTGGAGAAGGCTTCGAATCAGAATGACGACGGCTATGAAAAAGCCTTGGGCCAACTTTTCAAAAAACAAAAGTTTGTGGCAATAGAAAATGATAAAAAATGGATCGCGCTGAAATTCCCCTGGCATGTTTTGGATTGGATGGCGAGCTCACTCGAGGAGCAAAAGGCGCGAGTTTCTAAAAAAGCAAAAATCGCTAAAACTGCGATTGTGGAAAATTCGACAGTGGAAGACGGAGCAAAGATTTTTGACTATGCGATTGTAAAAAATTCACTGATCAAAAAGGGTGGAGTCGTCGGGACCCACTCACTTGTAAGAGATTCGATTATTTCGAAAAATGCGGTCGTAGGAAGCGGGAGTGATGTCGCGCGAAGCTTCATCGGAGAAAATTCTTGGCTGCACCGTAATTATGTCGGCGACTCAATCCTCGCGGAAAACGTGAGCATGGGGAGTGGATGTGTTTGCGCGAACCTGAGGTTAGATGAGGAAGATGTCAAAACTGTCGTTGGTGAGAAAAAAATGTCCACACAGCGTGATAAATTCGGATGTGTAATTGGGAAAAATTCTCGCGTCGGAGTAAACACAAGCTTAATGCCAGGAGTTTTGGTCGGTGAAAATTCTTTTATTGTCAGTGGTTTGGTTGTGGAAAAGAATGTGGTTTCGCAAACTTTTTTCACCGCGGAGTGGAAAACCAAAAGAGTGAAGAACCTAAAATCTCCACCCGCTCGCGCAAAACTCAATTAAGTGTTTTATTTGAAATTCATTTTTTTAACCTTTTTACAGTTTTAATTTTTAAATTTTTACTTTTAATTTCTAATTAAATGGTCTCACTTCTCCATATTTTTTCCACAATTTTTCCACAATTTTAAAGAGGAATTAAAAAAAGATAAAATTAAACTAGATTTAGGTTGGTTAAAGCAAGCGCTTTCTATTTATTAATTAAATAAATGAAAAAGAAATTATATATATACGATACAACCTTGAGGGATGGTAACCAGATGGAGGGAGTGAATTTTTCTATAAATGAGAAATTAAAAATTACAAAAAAGTTAGATGAATTTGGAGTTGATTTTATCGAAGGTGGTTGGCCAGGAAGTAACCCAAAAGATGATGAGTATTTCAAAGAAATTAAAAAAATAAAATTAAAAAACGAAGTGGTGGCTTTTTCTTCGACTCATTTAATCGGAAAAACTCCAGCGACTGATTTTTTAATTCAAAAAGTTTTAGCGGCAAAGACAGGGTGGGTTTGTGTTTTTGGGAAAACTTGGGATTTTCATTCTCAGAAAATTCTCAAAATTCAAAACAAGGATGCTATTAAATTAATCCAAAACACAATTAAGTTTTTCACCACAAAAAGAAGAAAAATAATTTTTGATGCAGAACATTTTTTCGACGGGTTTAAATCAAATTCAAAATTTGCGCTGGAGTGTTTAAAAATTGCTGAGAAAAATGGTGCGGCGAACTTAACTTTATGCGACACGAATGGTGGGAGCTCAGAAAAAGAGATTCGAGAAATAATACGTGAAGTCAAACAAGAGATTAAAACACCGCTTGGTATTCATACTCATAATGATTGTGGTTTAGCAGCTTCAAATTCTCTCGCGGCAGTCGAAGAAGGAGTCGAGTTGGTTCAGGGTTGCCTAAATGGGTTAGGTGAGAGAAGTGGGAATGCGAACCTTGGGACAATTATTCCTAATCTTCAAATTAAACAGGGTTATAAAATTATTCCACCAGTGAGTCTTGAAAAAATTACTCAACTTTCAAACTATATTTTTGAGTTTGCGAATCTTCCGCCGCAAAAAAATCAGCCTTTTGTAGGCGCGAATGCTTTTACCCATAAGGGTGGAATTCACGCGTCAGCGGTTTTGAAAAATTCTAAAAGCTATGAGCATATCAGTCCGAAACTAGTCGGGAACGTTTCTCGAATCACAATTTCAGAACTGAGTGGGAAGTCGAATGTCGTCGAGGTCGCGAAGAAATTAGGATTCAAGCTCGATCCTCAATCTCAGCAAACTCGCAATATTCTCAAACAAATCAAACAAATGGAAAGTGAAGGTTTTTATTTCGAGACGGCTGAAGCTAGTTTTGCTTTATTAATTCTCCGCTCACAAAAAAACTACAAAGTGCCTTTTGAAGTCTTGGATTATTTTGTAATTAATCTAAAAGATGGGGAGGCGAAAGCGACTGTTAAGCTAAAAGTTGGCACAGAAATTCGCGAGTATGCAGCGAGCGGGAATGGACCGGTCAACGCTCTAGATGTCGCGACGCGGCGAGCGGTGGGTAAATTCTTCCCACAAATCCAAAACGTTGAGTTGAAAGATTATAAAGTTCGGATACTCGACTCTGATGCAGCTACGGCGGCAAAGACTCGGGTTTTGGTTGAAAGTTCCAACGGTGTAGAAGGCTGGAACACAAGCGGTTGTTCGGAAAATATTATCAAAGCGAGCTGGCAAGCCTTGATTGATAGTTTAGAATTTGCGATTTGGCGGGCAGGGAAATAGCGGGGCGCTATTAATATTAGACAGCCAAGAGGGATTGTAATTTTCGCTATTTCGTACAGCTGGTTTTTATATGGGATTAAGACTTAAGACGCGATGTATCGCGTCTTAACGACTTTGACTTTAAGAATTTCCCCCACAACATTTTTTAAACTTTTTCCCGCTGCCGCACGGACAGGGGTCATTTCGTCCGACCGATTTTAGTTCACCAGAAGCTTCATTTTTAGCAGCTCGGACAATTATCGGGTTGTCGGTTTTTTGTGGGGTAGAACTTTGTGAATCGTCGGCGCGGATTTTGACCACACCGGAACTTCCCAAATTTTGGATTTTTGGGTCGGGTTTCAAAAATTTAGCGGCAGCTGCCGCGACATCTTTCGTCTGCTCAGGGGACAGCTCGCGGTCGCCGGTCAAAATGTCTTCGACGGAATCTTCGTTGGTCACTATTTTGGTCGGAATTTCCGTTTGCAACGAAGGCGATGGTGGGGCTGCGGCTTCAATTTTTAATTTAAAAAGAGCGCGGATCGTGTTGCCGCGAATATTTCCCAACAGTTCTTCAAAAGAGATATAGGCCTCGTTTTTGTATTCAACTAAAGGATCGCGTTGACCGAAGCCGCGTAGTGAAACTTTTTCCCGAAGGTGGCGCATATTTTCTAAATGCTCCATCCAGAGTCGATCGATCGTCGAAAGATAAATTTGTCGTTCGGCGAAACGTAGCGCTTCGCGATTCGGTAATTTTTCCTCCCGCTTTTGATAAGCCTTTTTGATCTCCGCTGCGGCGAAATCAGCTAACTCGGGTTGTTTTAAAAATTCTCCCAACTGTTCCATTGTCGGGGCATTTTCAAAAATACCGCCGAGTTGTTTTTCAATTTCTGCCAAATCCCAATCTTCCTGTTTCCGATTAGCGCTAAACCCGTCGGCAATCGCTCGCGCCTCATCTTCAAGAATTTTCTGAATTTCGTCTTTAATGTTTTCGTGCTTCAAAATTTTCCTACGCCTTCCGTAAATAATTTCTCGTTGTTTGTTCATCACGTCGTCGTATTCAACCAAATGTTTGCGAATGTCGAAATGGTGGGCCTCCACTTTTTTCTGCGCTGATTCAATTGAGCGGGAAATCATTCCGTTTTCAATCGGCATGTCTTCTGGCACCTTCAGAACGTCCATCATCCGCTGCATTTTTTCTCCGCCAAAGAGTCGCATCAACGAATCCTCCATTGAGACGAAAAACTGGCTTGCGCCCGGATCGCCTTGGCGGCCGCTTCTCCCGCGGAGCTGATTATCAATCCTTCGGCTTTCGTGTCGCTCGGTCCCTAGAATAAAAAGACCATCTAATTCGTTCACGCCGTCGCCCAGCTTGATGTCAGTGCCACGGCCAGCCATATTTGTCGCGATCGTGACTGCGGCTCTCTCGCCGGCCTTGGAGATGATTTCCGCCTCCTTCTCGTGGTGCTTGGCGTTCAAGACTTTATGAGGAACGCCGTTTCGCAAAAGTTGCTGACTCAAGAATTCTGATTTTTCGATCGTGATTGTTCCAACTAAAACAGGTTGGCCCTTTTCGTGCAGTTCTTTAATTTTCCCAACAGTCGCCTGAAATTTCCCTGCTTCGCTTTTATAAACCGAATCGGGCAAATCGTGTCGCGTCACTTCCCGATTAGTCGGGACAGCTAGACACTCCAAATTGTAAATCTTGGCAAACTCTTCTGCCTCGGTGAGTGCCGTGCCGGTCATCCCTGCGAGCTTCGAATAAAGTCGGAAATAATTCTGTAGCGTAATCGTCGCCAAAGTCTTCGATTCGCGGCGGACTTCGACATTTTCTTTCGCTTCAAGTGCCTGGTGTAGCCCCTCGGAGTACCGCCTGCCCGGCATTAATCTTCCCGTGAATTCGTCCACAATCAGAATCTCGCCGTCTTTCACGACATAATCTTTGTCTCGGGTAAAGACGGCGCTTGCCTTTAGTGCAGCTTCAATATGGTGGACCTCGCTGAAGCCCGCCTCGGTGTAAATGTTTTGCAGACCGAGCAATCCCTCCATTTTCGTGATTCCCGCCTCGGTCAAAGTCGCCGTCTTGGCTTTTTCGTCTAGTTCGTAATGCTTGTCTCTTTCAAGATTCCGGATGAGCTGAGAATACCTCAAATATTTGCTGGTCGACTCCTCTGCTGGCGCGGAAATTATCAGCGGTGTGCGAGCCTCGTCGATTAAAATACTGTCGACCTCATCGACGATGGCGTAATGCAAATCACGTTGCATGAGCTCCTCCGCGCTGCGTGCCATGTTGTCGCGGAGGTAGTCGAAGCCGAACTCCGTATTGGTTCCGTAAGTAATGTCACACCGATAAGCCGCCTTGCGTTCGTCAGTCGGGATACCGTGGTCGAGCACGCCGACGGTCATGCCGAGGAATTTAAATAGTCCGCCCATCCATTCCGCATCGCGTCTTGCGAGGTAATTATTCACAGTTACAAGATGTGCGCCTTTTCCCGCCAATGCGTTCAAGTAAAGCGGGAGGGTACAAACGAGAGTTTTGCCTTCGCCCGTTTTCATCTCGGCGATTTTGCCTTCATGGATGGCAATCCCGCCGAGTAGCTGGACGTCGTAGGGAATCATTTCCCACTGTACTGGGTTGCCCCTGATTTCCCAACTCGTGCCGACGAGCCTTCGGCAAGCATTTTTCACGACAGCGAAAGCTTCCGGCAAAAGCTCGTCTACAGTCGCGCCATTTTTCAGTCGCTCTCGAAATTCGCTGGTCTTGTCCTGCAGCTCCTCGTTGCTCAGGCTCACCAAACCTTTCTCGAGGGAGTTAATTTGCGAGACAATCACTCCGAGCCTTTTGATTTCTTTGGCGTTGGAGTCGCCGATGATTTTGTTGATGAGTTTGCTTAGCATTCAAATCAGGATAAAGAATACAGGACACAGAATACAGTTTTTCATCTCCCGAACAACAGAAAACCAACCGAGAACCTGTTCTGAGAGTTTAAAGCGCGACGGCGAAAAAAGCACGAAAATTAATGTAGAACGTAGAATGGGGTCGCGGTTTTTTGATGCAACAAAAAAAGGGAGGCTGCAGATAAATAATTATCGCAACCTCCACGTTACGAGCATTAAATGCCCGCAGCCTCCCCTCTCTTCCTAGGACTGACTCTCTTCCGGTCGGTCCTTTCCCCTGCGGTCTTTTTTGGTGCGTCTGTCGGCACCAATGGGAGTTAAGTCGATCTCCCTCCTGTCGGTGGTTTTCTCCAACTTCATTTTTTTCAGAAGAGCTGTTAGATCATTTGTCTCTCCGACGACTCCGAGCATGTTTCCGGAAGCATGGTTGAACTTAGTGCTTTTCAAGACTTTTAGACGAGTCTCGATTTCCTCAATAGTTGGTTTTCCCATTTTTTTAGTCCTCCAAATTAGTGATTTTTGCCACACGTGTGGCGAGGGGAGACGTTGCAGTGCAACGTCTCTGTCATCATCCTACGTTCAAGACCTGACCGTTGACGTACTTGGCGTCATCAGACGCCATAAACGCAAAAACGGGGGCAATTTCTTCTGGTTCTGCCCGAATTTCAGCTGTCATTTCTAGGCAGATGGCGTTCACGTTGATGTTGTGTTTGCCAAGCTCACGGGAGGTTGATGTTGTGAATTCGACGATTCTGGTTTTTGCAGCCGAGTAGGCTTGGACATTGGTGCCAAAAATATCAGCAGGTGATATCACGTTAATAATTTTGCCGGATTTTTGTTTTTTCATGTAGCGGGCGGCTGCCTCAGTGGTGTTGAGGGTGTTGTTAAAAGTTCCGGTGTTGACAAGAACATCAATACCACCAAGGGTATTGATGCATACGTCGACCATGCGCTGTGCGTTAACAGTGGTGTTAAAAGCAAAAGCTTGCCCTCGCCCCTCGTATTTTTCAATTGCCGCCGCAGTTTTTTCAGCGGCGTTCTTATCAGATTCGGAGCGGTATCCAATCAAGACACGTGCTCCTTCTTGGGCGAACATCATGGCAACTGCCTTTCCGATATCATGGCTGCCATCTGTAACGATGGCGTTTTTCCTGGCTAGTCTTAGCCTCTTACGCGGTTTTGGTGCCATTGGTTTTCCTCCTTTTGTTTTTCTCTCAGGGGAATCCCGAGAGATAATTTTTTTACCACACATGTGGTCTTTCATTCTTAAAAATTTCTAAGCGAAGAGGGGACATACCCCCTTGGCTTATTAGGGACAACCGTTCGCACCTCAGTGACGCGCCAGCTGCCCCATTAGGGGTAAGTGTCTCTCCGCTTATCGTCATGTCAAAGGGCGAAAGTCAGATAAGGATAAGTGACATAATTTAACATTAAAGATTAACACTAACAACAATGGCGTAGAACGACTAAGTGTCTTTGAGAATTATTTAGAGGTGGACGGTGTAAATAAGTTGTTCAAATTAGCGACAAAAACAGTGACATTTTTTGATTTAAGATGGCCCAAGAATTAAAATCAATCTCTCGCAAGCGTAAACTGCTTGAGCTTGTCCCCCAAATCAGATATGATGTAGTTTGCATTCTCCATAGCCACAATATATTGTGGTTTCTTAATTTCCCATCCCCTTTATGGCTGCTCACAAAGTCCAAAAACGCAACGGTGCAATTGTCGACTTTGACTCTGCCAAAATCGAGAAGGCGATTTTCTCAGCCGCAAAAGCAGCGGGTGGGAAAGATTTCGATGAGGCTAAAAATTTAACCGCAAAAGTTGTCGCCGAACTGGAAAAAGTCGACACCGTCCCGACGGTTGAAGAGGTTCAAGATTTGGTCGAAAGAGTTCTCATTCACGCTGGTCACCCGACGACTGCCAAGACCTACATTCTCTACCGTGAGAAGCGCGCGGAGCAGCGGGCAGATCGGAACGTGGTGGTAGAGGTTGAGAAAACAATGGACGAATATTTGAACCAACTCGACTGGCGGGTGAACGCGAACTCCAATCAGGGTTATTCTCTCGGTGGCATGATTCTCAACACGGCCGGCAAAGTTACTGCGAATTACTGGCTGTCGCACATTTATCCCAAAAACGTTGGTGACGCGCACCGCAATGGTGATTACCACATCCACGATCTTGACATGTTCTCTGGCTACTGCGCGGGTTGGTCGCTGCGGGCACTGCTCGAAGAAGGT
The DNA here is from genome assembly GCA_021735425.1 of Candidatus Altimarinota bacterium. Taxonomy (GTDB): domain Bacteria; phylum Patescibacteriota; class Gracilibacteria; order JAHISY01; family JAHISY01; genus JAHISY01. The sequence goes on from JAIPGZ010000009.1 coordinate 40,475, forward strand.
TTCAACGGACTAGGCGGTAAGACCGAAAGTCACCCGCCGAAACACCTTTCTTCAGCGGTTTCTCAGATGGTCAACTTCCTCGGCTCGCTGCAGAATGAGTGGGCAGGCGCGCAGGCTTTCTCTAGCTTTGATACTTACATGGCGCCCTTCGTCAAAAAATATTCTCTCGAAGTGGAGGAGTCACTCGAAAAAACAGGAGCTCAGTTCGAGACGCCTGAAGCGAGGCAGAGCTATGTCGATCGTCGGACTTATAACTACGTTTACCAAAACATTCAATCATTTGTTTTCAATCTCAACGTCCCATCACGCTGGGGGACACAGACACCCTTTACTAATATCACTCTCGACTGGGTCTGCCCAGAGGATCTTCGCGAAAAAAGATTACTACTTGGCGGGGAGCCCTTCGAACACAAATTCTCCGAACTGGACAAAGAAATGGGGATCATCAATCGCGCCTTCATCGCTGTGATGACAGCGGGTGATTCCAAAGGTCGCGTCTTCACTTTCCCTATTCCGACCTACAACATCACTCCCGACTTCGATTGGGACGGTGAGAACACAGACATGCTTTTCGAGATGACGGCGAAGTACGGGATGCCTTACTTCCAGAATTTCATAAACTCCGATCTCAAGCCGAGTGATGTCCGCTCGATGTGTTGTCGACTGCAGCTTGATTTGAATGAGCTGCGCAAGCGGGGGAATGGTCTCTTCGGTTCCGCCGAGATGACTGGCTCGATTGGCGTCGTGACCATTAATTCCGCGCGAATCGGTTACCTCGCGAAGGGCGACAAACAAAAACTATTAGATAGGGTCGGGCACCTGATGGAATTGGCGAAAACTTCGCTCGAGATGAAGCGGGAAGAAATTCAAAAATGGATTGACCGCGGACTTTTTCCGTTCACTAAACGCTACCTCGGTACACTCAAAAATCATTTCTCAACAATTGGTGTAAACGGAGTCAACGAGTGTGTCCGCAACTTCAGCGACGACAAATTCGACATCGCTTCGAAAGAAGGCAAAGAGCTGGCTCTCGAAATCCTCGGTTACATGCGGAAAAAATTAACCGAGTTTCAAAACGAAACTGGTAACCTCTACAATCTCGAAGCGACGCCGGCAGAGGGGACGACTTACCGCTTCGCGAAAGAAGATCGCAAGCGTTATCCCGACATTCTGCAATCTGGGACAGAGGAGGCGCCGTATTACACCAATTCCTCGCAGCTGCCGGTGGAATATACCGACGACGCTTTCGAAGCTTTGACTCATCAAGACGAATTGCAAAAAATGTACACGGGCGGGACGGTGCTCCACCTCTACATGGGGGAGCGAATTTCCGACTCGGCGGCTTGCAAAAATCTTGTTCGCAAAACCTTGACCAATTTCCGTCTGCCCTACATTACGATTACCCCAACCTTTTCCATCTGTCCGAAGCACGGCTACCTCGCCGGTGAGCACGACTTCTGTCCGCTTTGTGACGAAGAGATTGGTTACGACGGCATGGATCGGGACGAGAAAATGCGAGCACCGTATGTTTCGGCTTCTGCGAAAAAGGAAGCCGCCAACAGAGGTTAGTCGGTGCCGCTAAAAACCCGATGCAAAAATTTTCAATTTTCAGTTCTCAATTTTCAAACAATTTTCAATTCACTAATTTTTTAATTTCTAAACCCTCATCAACATGCAAACACAAAGCACTGCTGCTGCTGCGGCGACCAAGACGGATGACGAAACTCTCAACGAGAAAAGAACGCGTTGCGAAGTCTGGACGCGGGTGATGGGTTATCACCGTCCGGTACAGAATTTCAACGTGGGTAAGAAGTCGGAACACTATTCGCGGAAACATTTTTGCGAGACTAAAACTGCGGCGGCGTGAAATATATTCTTTTCACCACGACGACTTGTCCGAAGTGTCCAGCGATGAAGGAATTCGTGGCTGCGGAAATTGAGTTCGAGGGTGAACAGGTCAACAACGAGTCATCGAATTTTATGGAAAAGGCGCAGGAATTCGGCGTGGATGCGGCGCCGACTTTGATTATTTTTAACGACGAAGATAAGGAGATTTTTCGAGGAAACGAAGTTCAAGAAATCAAAGATTTCTTGGCGAGCTAAAATTAAAACTCCAAAATGCAAATAGCTGCGATTCAAAAACTGACGCTTTTAGATTTTCCTACCAAGACGGCTTGTACGGTTTTCACACTGGGCTGCAATTTTCGCTGCGGATACTGTCATAATCCCGAGTTAGTTCTGCCCGAAAAATTTCCCAGCGAAATGATGCTCGAGGACGACCTCTTCGCCTTCCTCGCGAAGCGCAAGGGCATGCTTGACGGTGTCTGTGTGACGGGCGGGGAGCCGACACTGCAAAAAGATTTACCGGAATTTCTCAAGCAAATTCGCAAGCGGGGATTCCTCGTGAAGCTAGACACAAACGGTTCGCGGCCGGACGTCTTGGAAAAACTTTTCAAGGCGCGCCTGCTGGATTACGTCGCGCTGGATGTGAAATCTTCGCCGGAGGGTTACGAAAAATTAGTTGGGTTGAACCAACCTTCGCCAAGGCTACGGCAGGCAAGTATTTCGGAAAAAGTTCAAAGCTCCAAAAACTTAATTGTGCAATCGGGCGTGCCTTACGAATTTCGCACAACCTTGGTTCGTGAAATTCACGACGAAAAAGAGTTTGCCCAGATTCTCGAATTTGTTCGCGGGGCGGAAAAATATTTCCTCCAAAATTTTGTAGGCAAGCAGGGCTGTCTCGATTCGGCTTTCGAAAAAATGCATGGTTTCACAAATTCTGAACTTAAAAAAATGTGCGAAGAAGCAAAGGAGTTCGTGCGGGAGTGTGGGGTGCGTAACTAAAAAACCCCTCCATTTCTGAAGAGGTCTTTTAGGTTTTTATTAAAACTATTTTCTTTTTTTGGCAGCCGTTTTCTTTTTGGCCACTTTTTTCACTACCTTTTTGATGATTTTTTTCACCGCCTTTTTGACGGACTTTTTTACCACCTTTTTCTTGGCTGTCTTTTTGACGGCCTTTTTTTTAGCTGGCATTTTTTTGGGGGTTAAAGAATAAAAAACCTCACGCGAGAATTCGAGCGAGGGGATGGCTGAGCTGGTAGAAATTTTGAATCAAGTTTTTTTGTGAGTGCGCGTGGATTTTAATTTTTTTTCGAAGGCAAAGTCAATTTTTTTATTGATTGATTTTTGGGGCGATTGTCTCTTTCAGTTCCTCCAGCACTCGTTGCTGTTGATCGACGATTGACTGCAAATTGTTTTCGCGGATTTCACACTCTTTCTTTAGTTCCTCGAAATTATGGATGTTGAGGTGTTTGAATTTGTGCAGCTCCATTTCGGACTGTTTGCGGAAATAAAAATATTGCAAGACCGTCACGATTCCAAAAAAAACTGCAATAAAAACAATTAAACCCACGACTAAAATCACAAAATCCTCCGCGACAGCAAAGTTAGCATTTAACTGATTTACTAAAGCCTGATAAAGAAATTCCGCGTCGAGATTTCCCTCTGTTTGTTCGCGTGCGTCACCTAAAAAAAACTGGATGGGTTGGCTAGTTGGTGCTTCCATTTCTCCTGCTAGCTCAAAAATATTCTCAGCGGGTGTAGGTCCGGTTACTGTGTTTTCAGCAAGAGCGATTCCAAAAATTTGATTGAGGGCGAGAAGAGAAAAGAGGAACTTTTTCATCACAGGCAATTTTAGCAAAAAGAGGCTTAATGAAAAAAATGGGGTCTACAGATTCCATGTATTAGTCTAGTGTAAGGTCAATACTTAATTTTTTTCACTATGTTTCAAAAAAATGTTCTAAATGTGGCTCATGGCAATATAAAAAGGTAGGCAAAAGAAGCG
>JAIPGZ010000034.1 GCA_021735425.1 Candidatus Altimarinota bacterium
GCTTCTTTTGCCTACCTTTTTATATTGCCATGAGCCACATTTAGAACATTTTTTTGAAACATAGTGAAAAAAATTAAGTATTGACCTTACACTAGACTAATACATGGAATCTGTAGACCCCATTTTTTTCATTAAGCCGGATTATCAAACGAGGGAACAGACAAGTTATTACTTTCTCGGAAGCTACTTCAAGAGCTTAAAAAAAATGAAAGCATAGGTAAGGAAATTCTTAAATTAAAAGACGCGCGCACTACCGCTAGGAGTAATCTAGATTTTTTATTAGGCGATTCTGCTGAAAAATAATTCGAGAATTAAAAGTGTTTCTAGGTGGAGTTAGCTTGCAGAAATACCCTTTTTTGCTAGAATCTCTCGGCTATTAATTTTCTGGATGCCTAATATTTCCACCACCACGACCGGCATTTTCCCAAAGGTTTCCTACTCTTCCGATGTGCCATCGCTTCGGGCGAATCTGCACAAATCTGATCGAGGGGAGATTTCGAAAGAAGAATTGGAAATAATTATCCAAAAAAATATTGAACGAGTGGTCACCGAGCAGGTTGCTGCTGGCATCGATTTGCCGACCGATGGTTTGATGCGTTGGACCGATCTTTTTTCGCCTTTCGTGCAGGCTTGGGATGGTATTACTCGTCGTGGGATTCACCGTTTTTACGACACAAATACTCTCTACGGAGAGCCGGTTATTGAGAGCGAACTCGAATTTCAACCTTCCCAAAATTCTACCGACTTCACAATTGCCCAAAAATTCGGTGCGAAAAAGGCGACGCTGCCGGGAGTTTTTACTTTCGCGGCGGCTTGTGTCGACACTTTTTACAATGATGAGAAAAAATTGCGTGAGGTGATTGCTACGAATTTACTCGAAGAGGCGAAAGCCTTGATTGAAGCTGGCGCTGAGATTATCGAGATTCACGAGCCGGAATTAGCATGGCAGTCAGCAGTTTCCAGTTCGCAGTTGGCAGATGTGGAAGAACTTTATAAAAAGTTTGGGGAGTTGGGGGCAAAAATAATCGTCGTTTCTTATTTTCGGAATTTCTCGAACGAGATCGCCGAAAGTTTAGCGGCTGCGAAAGTCGGAATTGGGATTGATTTTTCCAAACCGACGGAGATTCAGGATCTTGATGCGTCGCTCGTCCAAATCGGCATCGTCGATTCGCGGGAGACCAAGCTGGAAAATTTTGCAACTCTCGCCGAAAGAAAGGCGGATGCGATTGCCAAATTCCCGAACGCTGAAATTATTTTTTCGACAACGAGTCATGTCGAGTATTTGCCGCACGAAATCGCTCTTCAAAAAATTAAACTCCTCAAAAATTTAAAATGAAAATTGACCTAAATTTACCGCTTTTCCCGACGACGACAGTCGGATCTTTCCCGAAGCCAAAATATTTGGTCGAGGCACGGGCGAAGTTTTATAAAAACGAAATTTCGCGGGAGAATCTGCTTCAACTCGAAGAAAAGGCGACGGCCGAATTCATCGCCTTGCAAGAAAAAGTTGGGCTTGATGTCTTCGTCGACGGCGAGGCGGAACGGGGTGACATGGCGACTTTTTTCGCGGAAAGACTGGGTGGCTTTGAAATTTCTGAGCCGGTTCGATCTTACGGCAACCGTTACTACAAAAAGCCACGCATCGTCGATGCTATTGAATTTCGCGAACCAATGACGAAACACTTTTTCGAATTCGCTCAAAAACTTACTTCCAAACCGGTAAAGGGAATGCTGACCGGACCTTACACAATGATGGATTGGAGCTTCAACGAGCATTACAACAGCCGTGAGGAGGTCGTTCGCGCCTTCGCCAAAGTTCTTCGCAAGGAGGCGGAGGAGCTGCAAAAAGCGGGCTGCAAAATTATTCAAGTCGATGAGCCAGCCCTTTCTGTTCGCTCGGATGAGATTGAGCTCGCGGCGGAAGGTTTGCGATTGGTTACCGAAGGTCTCGAAATGTATTCCATCACTCACATTTGTTACGGAGCTTTTGAACATCTCGCTCCCAAAATTAAACTGCTTCCAGTCGATCAGATTGACCTCGAATTCGCTGGTCGTGATTTCGAATTGCTTGATCAATTGAAAGGTCACGAATTTCCACAGGATGTTGGTTTGGGTGTTTACGATGTCCACACGCACAAAACTACGCCGAAAGAGAAGGTCGCAGAATATTTAGAAAAAGCATTGACTTACTTCAAGCCTGAACAAATTTGGATCGATCCAGACTGCGGCTTGAAGACGCGCAGTTTGTCGGAATCGGAGGAGGGGTTGCGAGAAATGGTTTTGGCAGCGGGAGAATTAAGGAATAAGAAATAAAGATTAAGAAACAAGAAATTCAGATTTCTTCCGAAGCCTGATTTTGCAATTTGTAGATTTTGGAGAAGTGGCGAAAATCGCTTAAAATCTAGGAAGTTAATTTCCGTCAAAATGAAAAAACTTTTCTGCACGCTTTGTCTCATTTTCGCACCGATTGTTCTTTTCGCGTGCGGCAAAGATTCCGTACCACCCCTCATCGAGGATCAAGTTTCTTTTGAAAAATTAACCGGTGTGGTGCGACAGCTCGGTACATCGATTTATCAGCAGGGTACGCATCGGCTGGAAAAAGATGGGACTCTTGTTGCGTTACTCGAGGCGGCCGGTCCACAAATTAAACTCGACAGTTTTGTCGGGCAAGAAGTCGAAGTCGAAGGGATCATCTCGCCGACGGTTGAGGGCAATCTTGAGATTATGAAAGTTGTGGCGTTGACTCCGGTCGGCGGCTCGATCGAAGGCAAGGCAGATATTTACGAAGATTATGCTGACACCCAATTTGATTTCTCGATAAAATATCCCAAAGATTTGACTGCTCAGCAGACTCGTCGTGGTGCTGCCTTTTTTGATTCAGAAGAAAAAATTATCGAGGTTGTGGTGCTCGAAAACACTGCTAAACAAGAGTTATCTGATTGGCTGATTGATAATTACGGCTACACCGCGGATGCGCTCCGTCGCGTTGCCGTTGCTGGCTTGAGTGGTTACCAATTTCAAAATACGACTGGTTCGGTGATTTATCTCGGTTATGGTGACAAAGTTTTCACTTTAGCCTGGTACGACAATTCCGAAACTAATCGGTCGCGTAATCGGAGGTATTATCTCGAGATTGTCCAAAGTTTTGTTGTGGCAGGAGTTCAACCCAATGGCAGTTCTCTGATTTCAGATTCCTCTGGTTTGGTCGCTGCGAAAGTTGGAGAATTTTGTGGGGGTATTGCCGCGATTCAGTGTGGAGCTAATTTACAATGTCGCTTGAGCGGCAATTATCCCGATGCGGGTGGTATTTGTATTGCAGGGGAAGACTCCGAAACACCGCAGGCTGTCACTTCTGATCAAATCGAAGCGAACGCCGAATTACCAGAAATTTCCGCGGCGGAATTGCAACGCGGTTGGTATTATGGCGACCGCGAGCAAAAAAAACCCAGTACGCCACTGACCTGGATTCTTGTTGATTCTGGTACTCGGTCGGCAATGTGGCGGCGACTGGACAGTGCTCCAGCTGAATCTGCCATTAAACTACCAGACGCGAATGCTCTGCCGAGTCAGCTCTCAACTAGTCAGCAAAAAGTTTTAAATTATCTCACCGAAAACATCAATTCTCTTTCGCCCGAGGTGGCAGCTTCCGGAGAATGGAAATTGGTTCAGCTCGCTTTCGCTGATCCTAATTTCGTTTACGCGGTTTTCACTGCAGGGAGTCCGGCTGAGGAGATGCAGACTCGTCGCCTACTATTCGTTTACACCGTTACAGAAGACGAGGTCGCGGTGGAGCTGCAGTCTTTTTTCAAACCGGGTGAAGAAAAGGATTGGCTCGTGATTGAGGGCGCGGATACCGCTTTTGGCAAAGCACAGACTGTCGTCAACACCAGTGGAGAGATTATTTCTAATATTGCTGCGGGTTACCGCTTATTTACCGATACTGGCAATGGTTTTCAGTTTCAATATCCCAAAGATTGGTATTGGCGGAAGACTACGGCTGGCAAAATCGAATTTTCCAACCAACCCTTTCCAGCAGGTTTACCGATTTTGACGGCGAAGATTGTTGCTGGGGTTAATTTTGATTTCGGGACAATCATTGAGGGAGGCGCTGAGAATTCAATTTTTGTCGAATTTGACTCGACGAAAAGTGTTCAATTTTCAACTCCTGCGAATTTCAACGAGGTTTTGCTTGTTGCGGCTCAAACTTTTGAGTTGAGATAAGATTTATTTTCTAAAGATAGGGGAGTGCTAAAGAATAATAAGCTTCGATGGAGGCGAGCGATTTTACGAGCACGAGCCACATCAAATAACTTATCAAAATAATTCCGCCACTCCAAAAAAACTTACTTTGTCTGCTCAGTGAAGGATGCCATAAGATTAGCGGCAGGACGAGCGGTCCTGCCATCAAAAAAGTTACCATCAAAAAAGAAGTCTGGAAATACCATTTGAGTTTCGGTTTTTCTAGTAAAAGGTTTTCCATATTTTAATTTTTCGCTGCAATCACGCCTTTCCCCATCCATTTTCGCAAGACTTCAGGGATTTCTACGCTTCCGTTTTTCAGCTGATAATTCTCAAAAATCGCGACCAACATTCGCGTCATCGCAATCGCTGTTCCGTTTAAAGTGTGGACGAATTCGGTCCCGTTTTCTCCGCGAAAGCGAATGTTTGCGCGGCGTGCTTGGAAGTCGGTGCAATTCGAACAGCTCGTCAGTTCTCGGTATCTTCGCTCCGACGGAATCCAGACTTCGAGATCAATCTTTTTTGTCGCTGGCGCACCGAGGTCGCCCGCAGCGATATTCACTGCGCGGTAGGGAAGTTTCAATCCCTGCAAAATTTCTTCCTCACAGCTTACGAGAAAATCGTGCTCCTCCCAACTTTTCGTTGAATCGCAAAAAGAAAACATTTCTAATTTGTCGAATTGGTGCACTCGAAAAATTCCTTTTGTGTCTTTGCCGTAGGCACCAGCCTCGCGGCGGTAGCAGGTCGAAAATCCGACATATCTTTTCGGCAATTCTCCTTCCAAGATTTCATCCGCGTGAAACATCGTCAGCGGCACTTCGCTCGTTCCGACGAGGAAAAGATCGTCGCCTTCATGATTCTCCGTCGTCGTTGGGTTCACTTCATAAATATTCATTTTCTCATTCGGGAAAAATCCAGTGGCCTCCATCGCTTTTTCTCGCACCAAAGTCGGGGTAATCATCGGGGTGAAATTTTTCGCGATTAAAATTTCGAGGGCGTAATTCGCAAGCGCAAATTCCATCGAAACAGCCTCATTTTTCAGATAATAAAAGCGGCTACCGCTGACTTTCGCGCCGCGCTTTGTGTCAATCAAATCACAAATTTCTCCCAACTTGGCGTGGTCGAGCGGTGGGAATTCGAAATTTCGCACTTCACCGATTTTCCGTAATTCCTTCGCGTCATTCTCGCCGCCGTCGGGGGCGGATTCGTGCGGAGGATTCGGGATTGTCATTAGAAGCGCTTCCAGTTTGTTTTGTATCTCCGCCAAATCTTTCTCGCCTGCCTTCAAATCAGTCGAAACTTTTTTCATCTCCTCGAGCAATTTTGATTTTTCATTTCCCGCCGCCGCCGCGATTTTTTGATTCGCTTCGTTTTGAATACGTCGTAAACCCTCGGTTTTTTTCAGCAATTCTTTGCGTTCGTCGTCTAGCTCGAGAAGCTCATCGACATCGACTTCCACGCCTTTGCGTTTCAGTGAATTATAAAAATCTTGCGGATTTGTGCGAAGTTTATTTAAATCAATCATACGGAAAGTATAAGGTGGAAAGCGAAAAGTATAAAGTGGAAAATGGAGATGGAGAACTAATTTTGTGTTTTTTCTAGCAACTAAAAGCTAGTAGCTAAAAACCGTTTTAACATTTATCGCATTTCAAATATTCAGCTAATTTTGTAATTGCGCGATTCACCTTTCGCTGTAAAATTTCCATTGCAATCAAGTCATTTTTCCCCGAGAGGGGATTATGAATCAAGCCGAGATTATATTCGAATTGCACACCGTAAACCTTGACACCCGGGCTGATTAGCTTGGTATTTTCGATGATCCATTGAATCGAATAACCGCCGTGGTAGACCTGATTGACCTCGCTGCCGAGCTCGGTTTCTTCCCAAAGCGCCTTTTGAAAAAATTTCATCGCGGGGGCGGGGAGCGAAAGATCGCCTCGGCTTTTGACGCGCGCGCCGCGATGCTTGCTGCCAAAATTCGAAATCACGATGGCTGGCATGTATTCCCTTCCGTCGCCGGCGGGGTGGTCGGAGGCGGTGTTGTGGTGGTCGATAAAAAGAATTCGTTTCGCGCCGCGATTAATCAATTTTCGCAATTTCTCAAAAATTTCCTCGTAATAGGGAAACCAGTTTCTTTGTAAAAGTGCGGCTTTTTCAAAATTCGTCGGCTCTCGACCGTCCTTCCAAACTTTATTTTTACCGTGAAAATCATATTTCCGAAAAGCTGTCTCAGGAGTAGGAGCGCGGTTCAAGTCGCCGAGAGAGCGGTGATTTTTTGCCACATGGATGGAAAAGGCGTGTGGGTGGTGAGCAGTCTTCGCAGTGAAAGGATCGGAAAAATGCCAAAGTTGTTCGTCATTCAAAAGCATCCGCTTTCTCCACTTCCGCGGGACTGTCGAGCAAGCGTGAGGAGCGGAAATGATGAGAGGAAGTTTTGCCACGAGGGAATTGTAGCAAAATAATTTGCTAAAACTCCATCTTGAAATTAAAATCCCTTGGCTCTTTAGACGAATGAATTTTTAAATTTCATAATTTTGTAATTTTTGAAATAAATTCAAAATCCAAATTTTTAAAATTAGAGTTAATTTAAAAATTAAAAACTACAAAATTAAAAATTTTCCCGGGGCTGTAGCTCAGCTGGCTAGAGCACTCCCATGGCAGGGGAGGGGTCAGGGGTTCGAATCCCCTCAGCTCCACCAAAAATCATTTTCCCGCGAAGCGGGAGTTTTGATTTTTTGGAGATTGAGTGGTGAGACCTGCTGTGTACGAACAAAAAAGTTAGAATAAATTTCATGATATCCGGCGCGAGCCGCAAATAAACTTCATTGTGGCACGAACTAAAAGCTAGCTTCGAGTCCCTGCCTGCCGGCAGGCTCTCAGCTGCGCCAATATTTTTTTCAGATAACCTCTAAAATTTTTTGGCGAGTTTGTTTTTGTGTTTTGGCCACCTCGTTTTCAAAAATTTTCCTGACGCTTGCAATTTGTTCTTCCACATCTTTTATGGTTATTTTTTTATTTTTTAAAAATTCTAAAACATATTTATTCATGATCGCCACTGCTCGACTAAAACAGCAGCAATGAATTTTTCCATACGTGAGTATGGCTTCGTGTAATTTAGAAGCCTCCTCCTGGAATTCGTCTGCGCGTTGTTTTCTGTCAAATTGCTCCATAAAGTTTTTAGGAGGTATTTTAACACTGAATTAAGTTAATGATTTAATTAAAAGCCATCAGGGACTACGCCTATTAAGTGTTGGTAGTTGGCCTAGAGAATCGAGCAGTTAGGTAGGCTACCCGTTCAGGATAGCTGAAGTTGAATTGAAAACAAATCTCTTTTAGAAAATCAGTAAGGTTCGGATAACCACGGTA
>JAIPGZ010000035.1 GCA_021735425.1 Candidatus Altimarinota bacterium
TAATCTCAGTGAATGCTGATGGAGAATCTGGTGAAGATGATAGCCCTGATTGTAGTGGGGTTGGCTTCTGCGATCGCAGTTTTGAATTGCGCAACCAGCTGTATTGGAAGGGCTTGATAGCGACCCAAAACACTATTGGAGGCGCAGACAAAGATCCTACCTACGAGTGCCCAGCTGAGACAACTTGCAACTCTCGTGAAAATGCCAGGGTCTACGATCTTGCCTATCTGCGAACCTTTCACGCTGATTCAGGAGTTACACCGGTTTATTCGGATAGCGATGCTGCACTTGTAGTGGAATACGATTCCCGGATTCAAAACAGTCCACCTCCGCTATTTGAATTCAGCACAAGAGAAAGTGGTAATCAGCTAGGAAGTGATTTTTTGAATATAGATAATGAAATCCACCAACCTGAACCTAGTCGAAACTTGTGGGAAGTTATTAGGAGTTGGTTTTAGATAATTTAAGCTAAGCCCTCACCTTGGTCCAACTTTACAAACTATTTGACTAAATAACTAAATAACTAACTGACCAATTAACCAATATCCATGTTTGATTTCCCTGGTCTGCGCGAAAATGAAGAAGTTATTTTTTTTATTCGCAAACATTGGTTTGCCTACATCGGAGTAATTTTTAAATTCTTGGTAAATTTGGTGATTCTTTTTACAATTTCTTATTTTTTGGTAGACAAATTCCCGCACGATTCGGTGACCTATTTTCTTTTGGTCGAGGCGATGCTTTTTTATGTTCTCGGTGTGTGGTGGTTCACTTTCAATGGTTGGCTCGACGAAGAACTCGACACTTTTGTGATTACGAATGAACGAATCATCGACACGACTCAATCCGCTTTTGTCTCGATTGAAATCGCGAGCGCCGATCTCGATCAAGTCCAAGATGTCCGCGGTAGAGTAGCCGGCTTCATGGGGGGACTTTTTCACTTTGGCAACTTGGAGATGCAGACAGCAGGCTCGAAAATTCTTTTTCAAATGGACCACATCGAAAATCCGGAAAGCTATATCGACGAAATCGTCGAGCGCAAAAACGCCTACCTCGCCAAAAAGAACAGTGTCTGATGAAGTATTTTTTTCGAATTTTCGGCTGCGCGATGAATTACGCCGATGCAGAACGCGTCGCTAGTGTTTTGGCTGATTTAAATTTTGAGCCAGCGGAAAATTTAGAGGAAGCTGATTTAGTTTTGCTTTTCACTTGTTCGGTTCGTCAAAAATCTGAAGATAAAGTTTTTGGTGAATTAGAAAATTTCCGAAAATGGAAAACCTTGAAGGCTGGCCGGCGAATTGGACTCACTGGCTGCATGGTCCGCAAAACTTCTTGCCAAAATTCAGAAAAAAAAGACATCATCCTCCACCGAGGTCCTGCCCTCGATTTCGTCTGGCGCATCGAAGATTCAAAAAGTCTTCATCAATTCCTCACTGACAGCTCTGCCAACTGGAAACTAGAAACTGGAAACTTTTTTTTCATCCAACCCAAACACAGCAACCCAGCTCAAGTCTGCATCCCCATCTCAACCGGCTGTGACAATTTTTGTAGCTACTGCATCGTCCCCTACGCTCGTGGCAAAGAAGTCTCGCGACCGACGGAAGAAATCCTCTCCGAATGTGAAAACGCCGTAAAAAACGGAGCCAGCGAGATTACTTTGCTCGGACAAAATGTCAATTCTTGGCAAAAGCAGAAAGGCGCGTTCGCGAAATTACTCAATCAAGTCGCCCAAATTTCGAAATTAAAAAGAATTCGTTTCATCTCTTCGCATCCTAAAGATTTCGATGAGAGTGTCATCAATGTGATGGCGGCAAATGAAAACATCGAGCGCCACCTCCACCTGCCGGCTCAACACGGAGATGATGAAATTTTGCGGAAAATGAACCGGAATTACACAGCGGCGCATTATCTCCAACTCGTTGAAAAATTCCGCGACCAACTTCCCGACGCGTCAATTACGACAGACTTCATCGTCGGCTTCCCTGGTGAAACAGATGCGAATTTTGAGAATTTGTTGAAGTTTTACAAAAAAGCGAATTTTGATTTCGCCTATTTCGCGAAGTATTCCCCTCGCCCCGAGACTCCCGCGGCGAGCTTCGAAAACCAAGTCCCGGAGGTGATTAAAAAAGAACGCTTCAAAAAATTAAATGATTTAGTCGTCGCGACAACTGCAAAAAAATATGCAGCGTTAAAAGATAAAACACTAGAAATTTTGGTCGAGCGTTGCGTTAAAAATATTTGTGAAGGTCGCAGCAGCGAGTCTTACCTCACGAAATTCGAGGGTAATGAGACTTTGATTGGAAAAATGGTGAAAGTGAAAATTATTAAGCCGCGAGAGGTGGAACTGTGGGGAGAGGAGATTTAGGTTTGCACAAAATTTTTGAGAATATTTTTTTGAGAGAATGCAGGTTCAGATATAGCGAAGCCAACCGTAGCCCGAAGAACGAAAGCTGGTCGGGGTGAGAGGGCTCGAACCTCCGGCCTCGTGGTCCCAAACCACGCGCGCTACCAACTGCGCCACACCCCGAAAACGCGCTTACTTTACTTTTTTAAGCCTTTCTTGGCAATTCTTAATTTAACTTCCAGCTTAATAGAAAAACTAGGTGCAAAAATATTATTTCCCTTCAAAAATCGGGGAATCTTGCTTTTTCCTCTTTGCTAATGTTGCTTGACTTCTTAATTTTAGTATGATATAATATACTAAACAGTAACTAAAAAATCAAAAGCAATGCCAAAAAAGTCACTTTTCAAGTCCTTGGCAAAAAAACTCTCACTAGAGCTTCTTGAAGGCGACATTATCAAAATCGCCGGCGTCGCCCTAACTGCCATAGTAGCAACACAAATTGTTTTTACTAAAGGTTTTCACTTCGTACAAGAACTGAAAGCTGACGTTTTGGGCGTGCACGAAGTGGCAGAAATAGTAGAAGTAATAGATGATCCGACTCGTACAATCGAAGAGCCTATTGCGGAAATCCACACTGTCGATTATGCAGACACAGACCCTATCTCTGAGAATTTTTATCAAGCAATTGTGGAGAATTCTAAAAATATCATCCTGAGATGGGACACTAATGGTGTCATCACCTACATGAACCCTTTCGGCGCAGAATTCTTCGGCTACACCCAAACTGAGATTATCGGTAAAAGTGTCTTTTTGCTCGTACCTGGAGTCGAGTCCGTCAGCCAACGCGATCTCAATCAAACACTACGCGACATCCAAAAAGATTCTGAAAAATTTCGAGATAGCGCTCATGAAAATATCAAAAAAAGCGGTGAACGTGTGTGGATAGTTTGGGTAAATAGCTCTATCCATAATAATAACGAAATTGAAACTCTAAGCATTGGCACAGAAGGCGTTCGCTGAGACTCACCTTATTAATTTACTCCTTATTCCTTAATTCTTAGTTCTTAATCCTTACTCCTTGCACGCTGAAACTCGTAACGCCCACGGAAAAAATTACGCCTTCGTGCCACTTTCCGGCTGTCTCGACGAAAAAACCTTGTCGGAATTTACGGAAAAAATGGAGCCGCTACTTACCGGCAATCATTGTTACCTAGTCTTTGATTTAAGTGAACTGGACTTAATGAATAGTCACGCCGTCGGTTATTTGGAAACGTTGCACCACAAACTTGCCGCAGTTGAGAAAAAAATGGCGTTCGTGAACGCGAATGAAGAAATTTTGGAAATTTTGGAGTTCATTGGTTTAGCGAAATTGGTGAAAACATTTGAGGCAGAAGAAAAGTTTTTGGAGGCAATGGGAAATGAGGAGGTTTAAAAAACTTTCGGGATAAATTTCCACCGAACTTTTTTCTGGTATTCGAGATAGTCCGGATCAAGGCGGAGATGCCGCTCTTCAGTGAGTGCACGAAAAATATAAATCACATTCCAGGCGAGCAGTGAGAGTAATAAAGCCGGATTGAGAAAAGGTAAAAACTCGAACCACCACGCCAAATTTTTGGCAAGGTAAGCGGGATGGCGGATGAAGCGGTAAGGTCCGCGCGAAACAATTCCGCGATTCGTAAGATTACTAGCCTTGAAACCAAGTGCGAGCGTCGCCCACACATAAACACCAAAAGCGAGCAGAATCCCAATTTTGAGAGCATCGAGCAACCAACCGTCTGACAACCAAGAGGAATTTTTGAGCAACGGTATGAAGTTATCGATAGAGGAATTGAAAGGCGGATAACAAATCAGCGCCACCACCCAGCCTGAGATAAAAGGGTCGACTGATTTAATCCTGTTGTGTAGAAAACGAAATTCAAAAGCGTAAGCGAAAGCAAAAACAAAAGTATCAATTACAAAAATGAGATTGAAAATAAGGTGGTACCCCGACTGCCAAAAAAAGCTAAAAAATGATTGATGGATGTCCATTCCTTTCCAAGCAGCCAGAATATTTTGAGTATGGGAGAAAAAGAAATTCAACATCAAAGGAAGAAAGAAAAATTTCACGACGTAAGAAAGAGCAGCTGTTTTGGCGGCGGATGAAATTTCCGGCGAACGATTTTTGTGAAAAATAAAACCATAGAGAACAACCAATTTGTCTTTTTGATAATCCGCCTCGGTGGTAAAAAAACGGAAACGGAAAAAATAGTAAGGAATTCCGAGAATGAGATAGCCGAGGAAAAGAAACCTAAAAACCGTCAACGTCTCGGCACGAAGCAAATTAGCATAGTAAGAATGCAGTACGTAAACCGCGAAAAACATTCCGAAAATCGCCAAATTAACTAAATAGTGGGCGACGACTCTGCGAATAATTATTTTCATCACGAGAATAAAACAAACCAAGAGCCAATGGCTAATAACCTTGAACTAATCAAAGTCCTAATTCTTGGTGGAGGACCTCGGAAATATTATCGAATCCGGGCGGCGGATTATTTTGAATGCGAGAGTCATAACGGATTACAACCGCTTCTTCGGCATTTGTACCCTTGGCTGATTCCTGACCGGAGAGCTCGTCGTAGACAATTTCGCTAAACGGACTCGCTCCATTGGAGCAACCAGGAATTTGCCAATTATCCACGCCAGCACTTGGATTATCATAAATATTTAAGGCAGAAGTTAGATTGCCGCAGCGAAAATATTCCCGAAGATACGCCAAATCTAATTCGACGGCTTTGTCCCACAGCGGGTCGACGAGACCGCCGCCAATCACGACCGGCCAATCCGAAACAGGACAGTCCCAACCGTCACTACCGTCATTCGGCCAAACCGGATCGACCGCGCCGCCAATGGAATTGAGTGAAAGAATCGTCCCCTCCCATAAAATTTGATTTTTAAAAGCTTGGTACCAAGCGATATTGTCACGTGAAGGAGTTCCTCCCTTGCCGGGTAAATTCCAACCCTGATCGGTCGACTTCACACTCCCTTCGAGATAATAAGCACCGACAACATTAGTCGGCTTGGGATGAAGTAAAACATTGCCCGAATAAGTCGTACCACAAATTTTATTATTGAGAATGATAACACCCAAGCTCGCCTCTGAATCCGACGGATAAACAAGGTTGTCAGCAATCCGCAAGTCAGCACCTTTGGTGACCAATGTGACAGGATAAGGCGGAAGAACGAAATCGTCACCAGGCGCGTCTAGTGTGACGAAGCCACCAGCTGGATCGAAAAAAACAACATTCCCGCGAGCACAATCCGACAAAAATTTCGGCTGACCATAAGTTCCATTATATTGAGCAGAATTAGATTTATCGATATAAGTCGTGTTCGGATTGAGAACATCCAAACTGCTGAGAAAAACCCCTTCACCAGAGGCATCACAACCACAAACTTCGTCGAAACCATTAGCGCAGGTGAGAGCAAAACATTGTTGATCTTCCTCGAAAGGCTGCAAAATCTGCGCAATTCGGGGATTCATCAAGCTACGCGCCTCAGGATAAGCCGTCCCGCAAATGTCTTTATTGTCAGCCACACTCGCGAGAGATTTCGAGCAATTCGTGCCAGTCCCAGAAATCGGTTGAACTCGAGTATCGTAATAGCAAATCTGGCTGCTCGTCTCTCCGACTGGCGAAACACGAACTTTGTAAGTCGATTTGTATTGCGCCGGAATATAAAGTTTGTTGCCGACGATTTCAAAATCGCTTGTCGGCAGACAAGTCGAAAATGTAGCATTGCGAATATCTTGGCTATGATTCGCGACTATCGGAGTACTCGCCACCTCGACACAAACATCATTTTCCGTGAAACATCCTGCACCACTCACATTCAGCGGAATCATAATCTCACCGTTGACAATTTTCGAAGTCGGGAAGGTACAGTCAAATGCCGTGGGGTTACAGTCGATATCAAAACTGCAACCTCCACCAGATGATGAAGATCCACTCGAAGAGCTGCCGCTAGATGATGAAGATCCGCTGGAAGAGCTGCCGCTAGATGACCCGCTCGAAGAGCTACTGCTAGACGATGATGAGGACGAGCTGCTAGAACTAGAAGAAGAGCTGCTGCTGGAGGAAGAGGAAGAACTGCCTTCGGTAGTACAAGTGGCAGAACAACCATCACCGGAAACCAAGTTGCCATCGTCGCATTCTTCACCAGCATCCAGAACTCCATCACCACAGAATTTAAAATTCGTAGTCACCGTGTCTTTGTGGGTATCATGTTCTCCGTCTACATACTCTGTAAACATTTCTGAAATTACAGTTGGATTTTGAGTAGCAGCGGCAAGAC
>JAIPGZ010000036.1 GCA_021735425.1 Candidatus Altimarinota bacterium
AGCTCAGTCGGTAGAGCACACCCATGGTAAGGGTGGGGTCACCCCGCCAAGCGGGGTCGGCGGCCACTCTCAATAATTCCGCCGCCGTAGCTCAGTCGGTAGAGCACACCCATGGTAAGGGTGGGGTCACCCCGCCAAGCGGGGTCGGCGGCCACTCTCAATAATTCCGCCGCCGTAGCTCAGTCGGTAGAGCACACCCATGGTAAGGGTGGGGTCAGCGGTTCAAATCCGCTCGGCGGCTCCATCTTAAAATCTTCAATCAAAATGTCTAAATTCGCAATTATCGGTATCGGAGGCAAACAATTCCGCGTCGCAGAAGGCGACAAAATCGTCGCGGAAAAAGTGGCTAATGAAGAAGGCGCGACGATTCAACTGAATCAAGTTTTCCTGTTGGCAGACGGCGACGATGTCAAAATCGGCGACCCACTCGTCGCAGGCGCGAGTGTCGAAGCGAAGGTTTTGGGAATCAAGAAAGGCGAGAAAATCAGGGTTTTCAAACACAAACCCCGCAAAAGATATCACATCGAAAAAGGTCACCGACAATTTGAGATGGAGTTAGAGATTCTGAAGATTAAGGGATAGATTTGGGTAACAATAAGAAAAATTTTTGAAAAGCATTTAACGTTTGATTTTTACTTTTCGAAATGTTAAGATATTAACGAAACATCCGCTGATATCTTCGGACTTGGCGGGTTAGGCAGAGTCCTCCTTCGGGAGGGCTTTTGCGTTTTATATATTTAGAAATTTTTACAGTAAAATTAAAAACATGGGCAGACGAAAATTAAAAACTTTCAGAAAGACGGTTGGTGAAAAAGCTCGCGCCGCTTTCTTCATAGATGGGCAAAACTTATGGAAAAACCTACAAAGTTTTTACGCACTTGGAACAAGAAACAGAAATGGAGATTGGCATCCGATCATTTCTCATGAAAGCATTCAGGCTTGTTTTGACTTAAAAAAGTTTTGCAAATTTCTAAAAGAAGATAATGAAAAACTTTCTTACGTCGGTTATTACGACGGTAGGCTAAACAATAAATGTTTCAAAACAAGAGAGATCAACCAGCAAAAATTAATGGAAAAGAATTATCAAAAACAAAAAATCGAAGTCTGTTTCGGAAGATATGTGAAATATAAAAATGACAAGGTCGCTCGCCAAAAAGGTGTCGACGTAATGATCGCCTCTCATATTGTTTCTTGGTCAGCTCAAAATAAAATCGATGTCGCTTATTTAATTAGCGATGATACCGATTTTATTCCGGCAATTTGCGAAGCCCAAAAAGGAAATAGTTTTCGAGTCAGATATTGTTATTTTCCTCACAATCGATTTCCCAAAATGAAGGAAGTAAGTAAACAACCTTGCGCAATAGTAAATTCGAGACTTTTAAAATGTTTCGATCAAAAAATACTGCCTTTCTTGAAACCTAAGCCACAAATTAAAAGAATCGCGACAAAGATTCAATCGGAATTGGCGAGTGAATTTGAAAAAGAAATGAATAATTTATTTTTTGGTAAATGAATATTTTTAAAACTCTGCGTCGTCTGTCGCCACTCAATTCTTTCAACGAGTTTTTCATCGCGTGGGTTTATTTTGTGCAGGGCAGTGGCGGGATCGTCGGAATCGCGGAAGCGGTAATCTTGCGGGAGCAACTCGGACTCGATTTCGCCCAAATGGGTTTGATCGCAGCAGCCTCGATAATTCCGTGGAGTATCAAGCCACTTTACGGACTGCTAACTGATCTCGTCCCAATCGGCGGTTTTCGGCGGAAACCTTACCTCCACTTCGCCCCCCTCCTCGCCGTCGCTGGCTACGCCTGGATCGCACTCTACGCAAATAGCTTTTTGACTTTTTTAATTCCGCTTTTGATAGCGAATGTGGGACTAGGCATCACCGATGTCGCCACAGACGGCTTCATTGTGGAATCGTCGACCAAAGAAAATGTCGCGCGCCTGCAGGGCATCACCCAGGCTTCGATTCGAATCGCCGCCTTCTTCGCCAGCTTCTTCTCGGGGCTTTTAATCTTCCGCGGAATCCTAACACCCCATCAAATTTTCTGGATTGCCGCCGCTCTCCCCTTCTTCACGGTAATCTTTTCCTTCTGGGTGCGGGAGCAGAAAGTCAGTGCCGCCGCGGAGAATGTCGCGCGCCATGAATTGACACCACCCTTCATCGCGAGCCTAGTCGGAGTGTTTGCTTTGATAATTGCGAATCTCGCCTTGCCAGATTTCCTCCCAGGTCTGACGAATCTGCCCGGAACTTTCTGGAGCGTAATTTCTTGGGGTAGTTTTTTTGTCTGGATGACCGCCTATTTTTGGAAGTTGAAGAAATTGAAACTAACTAGCGGCATGATTTTCCTGGCGATGCTTTTCATCCTGCTGTGGCGGTTTAATCCTGGTGCTGGCAGTCCGATGTTCTTTTATTTGAAAGATGTTTTGAAAATCAGCGAAGAAACTCTCGGCTTTGTGAATACTTCCGCGCAAGTCGCCTCCATCCTTGCAGTGATTCTCGCAGTGAAATTCTTTGATAAATTCAGTTTGAAGCGCGTCTTGGGCTACACAGTTTTGGCCGCTGGACTGTTTGGAATCTCAGCTTTCGCGATTACGCGAGTGGAAGTAGCGGAAGCCCTCGGCGCCAATCCTTTGATCGATTTCGTTTCAACACTCATCGCCCTCCCTGTTTATTTCTTCGAAGCCGTCTTTTCTTGGCTGACCGGCGGAGACTGGAATAACTTTTTCGCGAATGCGGTCGGACTCTCCCCTGTCGAAAATTTCCTCTTTCTGCAATCCTTCGTCGGGGAAATGCTTTTTATGATTGCCTACATTCCACTGTTCAAACTCGCGGTTTTAATCACGCCGAAGAAAGCCGAGGCGACCAATTTCGCAATCATCGCCGCAGTGATGAATATCGGTCTAGCGCTCAGCAGCTACACCAGCGGCATTCTTTATGAAAAACTAAAAATCCCGGGATTGGGCGAAGGCGGAATCGATCTACATGCGATTGAAATCCTAATCTGGATTAGCGTCATCACTTCGCTCAGCTGCCTGCTGGTCTTGCCGTTTTTGCGAGAAAAAGAAATTGTGAGGATAAGATGAAAGATTCAAAAAATCTGAATATCCGGAAACCTGATTGCTCGACTTGCACGAAGCGATGCTTAGGGAAAAATTATGAATTTTAAGTTTTAAATTTTAAAACAAGATCGAATATCTTAATGTTTAAATTTTGAAACATTTTTAATTTAAAAATTGTTTTGAAATTTAAAATTCGAAATTTGAAATTATCTAGCTCTTCTCCCTTATTCTATTAAACCTAATATTCCTTATTCCTTACTAAAGCTTCACCGCCCCTTCTAAATACTCCTTCGGAATATCATCCAGCCGCATTTTTTCTAGAGGAAGATAATCCAGCGGATTTTGATGTTCGCCGTTTTCGATTACTTCGAAATGGAGATGCGCGCCCGTCGTCATGTAACCTGAACCCGCCGTACCCGGAATCCCACCCGACAGACCGATTAAATCTCCCGCGCGGACAACCTCCCCTTCCGCCACGAGAATTTTGGAAATGTGACCGTAGACTGTCGCGAGCCCACCCGGATGCGCGATCGTGATGTAGCTGTAACCCGTTCCATTATCTTTCGCTTTATAAATGATCCCCGGTGCAGACGCGGAAACTCGTGAACCCTGTGACAAGCGGAAATCAATCGCCCGATGCGGTACGCCGAAACGACTTTTGTAGCCTGAATCGAGATAATAAGCCGTAATCCCCCGAGCCGGTGTCGCCGGCCACAGCAAACGCGGAATGTGGTTCGGGAAAAGCATCCCTGCAAAACCAGCGATACTTTGATCTTCGAGTAATTTGTCAAATTCATCCTCGCTTAAAGTGCTTTTCAAAGTTTTAAGCTGGTTGTCGATGACTCCCATTTGCGATTTCAGTTCGATGATTTCAGTCAACGCCTCAGCCTGTTGTCGCCGACTTTCTTCGATCAAACGGAGAAATTGAGATTCTTGACCGCGAGTTATTTTTAGTAATTCCGCCTTCGCTGTCCGCAAGTTTTCCAAATTTTTTGTTCTATCGATAATCTCCTGTCGCATCAGAAGCAGCTTACCGCGCTTCGCGAGTAACTCCGCTTGAATGATGGAATACTCCTCCTGCTTTTTTTGTAAATCTAGAATCAAGCCAGCGGAAACATTTTGCAAAACATCGAGATAAGTTTTCTGAGTCTCGGCATCCGACAAACTATTATTAGTAAAAAGAAATTTAAGCGTCGATATCTCACCGGTCCGCCAATCGGTGTAGGTCATCGTCTCAGCGTAAGCGAGACGGAGAAATTCGTCGAGTAAATTTCGCGACTGCTCCATCTCGACTTCCCGCAGCTCGGCCAATTCGGCGAAATCAGACAGTTCTAATTGCACCGCCTTCATGCGCTGCTGTAAGTCTTCAAGGTTCACTTTTTCACGAGCGAGGTTGGCGTCGAAGGTTTGGAGCTGAGCACTCAGAGTATTTATTTCCGCTTCAAGTAGAGGTAATTTTTCTTCGACAATTTGCTGCGCCTGTCCGGACGAATTGAGATAAACCTTATATTTTTCGTCAATTTCGGAGCGAATGAAAAGTAGGGCATCGACCGTCTTGCCAGCACGTTCGAAAAGTCCATCCCGTTGAACCGCCGCCAAAGACAGCGGCGTGAGAATCAAAAAGACCGCGACGAAAGAAATTATTTTTTGAATTTTCAAATTTTCTTTTTTAGAAAACTAATCTGCTTTGCGAATTTTGACAATCCGAGTTCGGACATTGTCGAGCTTCGGAATCTCGAGTACTAGAATATTTTTCTTGAACGAAGCTTTCGCCTTCTTGGAATTAACCATCTCTGGCAAAACAATCGAGCGGCTGAACGGTCCAAAAAAACATTCCTGAACGAGATAGTCATCGTCGGAATTTTGCGGCAGCGGATTCTCCCGCTCGCCTTCAATCACGACAACATCTTCCGTAATCTCAATCCGCACATCATCGGGGTCAACCCCTGCCAACGGCGCGATGATAATCAGGTTATCATTCGTCTCACGAATATCGACAGCGAGCTGCGCAACTTCGGGATCACCCTCAGTCGGAATCTTGGCAGACGGCGAAACTGGCTCTGTCGAGCTTTTGACAACCCGCTTCAAATTCGTAGTCAGATTCCCGATGCCGATAGGCTTTTGGTCAAAACTCATGATGAGTGCTTTTAAAAAAAATTATTTTGATTCAGGACTCAAGACAATTTTAAAGTTTTTAAGTCCCAATTTCCAATTTTCAAATTTTCAAATAAATCCTAATTTTCAATTCACTTTAAACCCGACCCAAATTTAAAATTTGAAAATTATTTGGAAATTGAAAATTGAGAGTTGGAAATTTGCAATCTCATTTTTTCGCACTCCGCTCTCGGAGCTCTCCGCCATCAATCACTTTCCACCGACCACAGGAAAGTCCCCCTTCCCAGCAAATTTTTTGCGTCTCGCAAGTCGGTCCGGCGAATTTAAAGATATTGGGTGCGACTGGCGCAACTAATTTCAACATCTTCCCCGCCAACTCGCGAATCTCACTTTGCGCACGAAGACAGAGCCGGTGCTCTAGGAAATTAAGCAAACTACGAGCATTCATTGTGAAGACAATCTTCGTCTCAGTCGCATTTGGGAGAATAGAGCGAGCATCCTCGGCCGGAATATCCGCCGCCAGCATTTCCTCGTACAAAGTGCCAATTTCCTGCATTTTGGCAGCGAACTTTTTTTGTAAATTAGAATTCGCGGCAATCTTCGGCGGCGTGATGAACTCGAATTCACCTTTTTTGAACTTCACATATCTTTGGGATTGTTGCGAAAAAGAAGCAATCCGATGACGGACTAATTGATGCGTCAGCGCGCGCGAAACACCCTCGACCGCGAAAGTGAAACTGGCGTGTTCGATCGTCGAGAGATGCCCGCCATTCATCACAATGTCGATTAATCTTTCCCGCTTTTCAGGGGAAATTTTGGCTTTCAATTCTTCCCCACTTTTCGCGGAATAACACTGATTAATGGCAGCCGCGACGACAGCTTCTGGATCGATGGTGTGGGAAATGAGGGTAACTTTCACGGATGACATTTTAGCGGAAAATCACCTAGCTGGGCGACTTCTATTTTTAGAATTCTGCCCCTCCCCTCCCTTGCCTTTCCTCTTGAATTATGGTACAATGAGAGCGTACTTACGCACTCGATGTCCACAAACACAAAAATGACTTTTGCAGAGCTGGCGGCGACTTTGGGTGTCCGCAGTGACACTCTTC
>JAIPGZ010000037.1 GCA_021735425.1 Candidatus Altimarinota bacterium
TTTTACCCCAACGAATTATTCCACCGATTACGCCGCAGTGAGGGCATGTTTTTTGTGCTGGCATACTTTTTGAAGGGTTAGGGGCTTAAATTAGCCCGATTCTTCAGTTTTACCAACACTTAATGTTACTAGTCCCAAGCCATCATTATTACGAGAGTTGTTGTCTGTTAGATGCCGACTACTAACTACTCAAAACTGTCGCAAAAATCTCAAATCATTTTCAAAAAGTAGGCGGATGTCGTTGATGCTGTGTTTCATCATTACCAGGCGGTCCCAGCCGAAGCCGAAGGCGAAGCCGCTCCATTTTGTTGAGTCAACACCGACATTTTCTAGAACCTTAGGATGGACGAGACCACAGCCGACGACCTCGACCCAGCCGGTTTGTTTGCAGACCGAGCAGCCTGAGCCACCACAAACTGTGCAGCTCATGTCGACCTCTAGTCCTGGCTCGACAAAAGGAAAATAGCTCGTCCGCCAGCGGAATTTGGCATCAGGATTGATTAATTGCCGCACCGCTTCTTCCATTACGGCCTTCATATTGGCCAGCGAAATTTCTCGGTCGACGACGAGACCCTCGAGGTGGTGAAACATCGGTGAGTGACCGGCGTCGAAATCATCTTTGCGAAAAACACGACCAGGGGCGATGATGCGAAAAGGCGGTTTATTTTTTTCCATCCAACGAATCTGGACGCTCGAAGTTTGTGTGCGCATAAAATTCTCAGAACCCTCGATAAAAAGGGTGTCTTGGCTATCGCGCGCGGGATGGTCGGCGGGGATATTCAGCGCAGTGAAATTATGAAAATCGTCCTCGATTTGCGGACCGCTCGCGATGGTGAAACCCATTCCAGTGAAAACTTTTTCCGCCTCGCGGATGAATTGCGTCAAAGGATGGAGCGTGCCGCGCTGCGCCTCTTCACCTGGCTGTGTCGGGTCAATCCATTCCGTCTCGGCGAGTTGGTCGAATTTAGCGGTCTCGAATTCGGCAAATTTCGCTGCAATCTTTATCTCGATTTCAGTTTTAATTTCGTTCGAAAGTTTGCCGACTTTGCCTTTTTCTTCTGCCGGTAAATCCTTCAAACCGCGCAAAATTTCAGTCAGCCGACCCTTTCTTCCTAAAAAAGCAATCTCGATTTCCCGTAGTTTTTCAGCTTCCGAAGCGGTTTCAATCGCCGCGAGAACTTCGATTTTTAAGTTTTTTAATTTATCAAGCATATGAGAAGTTTAACAAAAGGTTTTGAGGATAGGATTGGTAATTTTTAATTTTTGAATTTTTACAATTTTTAAATAAACCTTAATTTTTAAATTTTTAAAAGTTTGGATTTTGGATTTAAGAATTATTTAAAAATTATAAAATTGGAAATTAAAAATTGAATCAGTTAGTTAGTCGTACCTAATCCTTAGAGGAAAAGTAAATCTCAACCAAGGCGATGGCTGCGACGATTAGTACTCCGTCCCACCAAGTCAGTCTTCGCAAAATTTGAAAAGCGAGCGCGATTTCTGTTGCAACCGAAATTAACACTGCTTGTCGGAGGGCGATTGAAATATGTTGCAAATAAATTTCTCCTCGGCGAAACCAGACTCGTCCATAAAATCCAACCAAAGTTAAAGTACCGACCATTCCCAAAAAAAGGGCGGCGCAAAAAAATGGAACAGCGAGCGCAGTTGAAGTAAAGGGGTCGAGTCGAAAAATTACGATTGCTAGCGCGAGCCAGCCAAGGACAGCGGTCATCAGGATTCCGAGAAGATAGTTGCGAGAAGTGATAGGGTTTAGGTTTTAGGGAATAGGGGATAGAGGGCAGAAGAATTTTAAATTTAGAAACAAGATCGAAGTTTGAATTTCAGGATTTTGAAACATTCAAAATTAGAAAATTTAAAATTGTTTTAAAATTTGAAACTTAAAATTTAAAATTAGTCGTTCGACTATCCAATTTTTTTCAGAATCACCGGGATTTTAGCAAAATCTCGGAGGTGGATTTCTCGCGAGCTCGGCGAATAAAGTGCGGCGGCGGGATGGTAAAGCGGTAAAAAAACCTGTCCGTCTTTGCGTCGTTTTGGCTGACCATGCGCTGTCGATATTTTCAGTCCTGGCAAAAAACGATTCATCGAATGGCGACCAAGGGTGACAATCAATTTCGGTGCGATGATCTCGATTTGTCGCTGCAAAAAATCCCAACATTTTTCGACTTCATCTGGCTCAGGATCACGATTCCCTGGTGGGCGACATTTCACGACATTTCCGATGAAAATATTTTCGCGACTCCAATTAATCGATTCCAACATTTGGTCCAAAAATTTCCCCGCCGCGCCGACGAAAGGCAGACCCTGCAAATCTTCCGATTTCCCAGGACCTTCGCCGATGAAAAAAACTTCCGCATCCGGGCTGCCCGAGCCGGGGACTGTTTTCGTGCGCTGTTCGCACAGTTTACAATTCCGACAAAGCTCTATTTTTTTGGCAATTTCACTTAAAGCGGTTTGTTTTTCTTCGAAATTCATTGCGACGATTTTAGCATCCCAAAAATTTTCAATTTACTAATTTACGAATTTTCAAATAAATTTTAATTTTCAAATTTAGGATTTGGAATTTATTTGTAAATTGAGACTTGAGATTTGAAAATTTGGGGAGTCTTTTTCAAAAACATTTTCAATTGTTTTACCGCTCTTCCCCGATGTGAGAATTTAGATTTCTCCTCCGTCGTCATCGCTGCAAAAACTTCCGTTGCGCCGTCGGCGAGGAAGACTGACGAGAGGGGAATGCGCGGCAAAAGCGGAGCTGCGGCTTCCGTCAAAATCTCGCCTTCAACTTCGCCTCGAAAAAATTTCGTTGGTTCACTCGGTCGCGCCAAAGCTAAAACGGAGATAAATTTCGCGCGTCGAGTTTGCGCTCCCTCCATTCTCGCTAAAAAATAATCCAACCACTCCGCGTCGGTTGCATTGGCACCTGCTCCGAATCTCACTGTCTGTACTCCTAATTCGTCCGGCAGTGCCTCGACCAAAATTCCGGAATCGTCGGCCAGTACCGGCAGCCCGGTTTTTCTCAACCAAAATTGTGCTTTAATCTCAGCATTTTTTTCGAAAGTTTCCCCGTTTTCAGTTGGCATCTCGAATTCTTCAAAATCGGCAGGAGTTTGGATTTCCAAAGCTAAATCACCCAAAGCGGCGGAGATTTCTCGGATCTTCGAGGGATTGGCGGTTGCGAGGAAGAGTTTTGACAGCATGACAGCTTCTATTTTCGAGGAGCTCTCAGTGAGCCAGCTCAGCATAACAGCATCTAGACTCGATTTGAAGCGCTTGTGTTTTTTCCATAAAAATGATAAAATGATAAGAAATGTTTTACTAAAAAAACTAAAAATGAAAACTAAAAATAAAAAATCCGACGCCAAAAAACTTTACAATTTGCTGTCCGATGCGGAGGTCATCTCCGACGGAGAACGCATGTTTTGGCTCGAGAATTTCTCGAATTTGTCCGAAGCGGCCCAGATTCAGCTCGCCGAAACAATCAAAGCTGGCGAAAAGGAGTTGCGGTCAGAGCACGATGCGCATTTCGCGCGGATCGCCGAGATCGACACCAAGGTCGTCGCTCAATTGCAGACGATGGCGAAAGCGAATGGCTTGAAGGCTTCGGCAGGGGATGACGACGAAGGAAATGAAGATTTGGATGTTGACAAGATTTTGCAGGAAGTCCGCCAGTTCGAATAAACTCTTTATTCAGGTTACAATTTAATCAATTAATCTTCTCAAAATGATTGAAGAAAATACAGCACAAGTGCCAACTCCTCAGCCGCCAGCTGCTCCGACACCAGGAGCACCAGCAGCACCGGCTCCAGCCGAAGCGCCAGCTCCAGTCGCTCCCAAAGTGATTGGTTTTGCCGAAAAAATAGCGCTAATCAAAAAAAAGGCGGAGTACATCAATGGTAAAAACATGGATCCGGTCGCAGCGGAAGAACAAGCGCGCAAAGATCTCGGCTTCCCGCCTCTGACTGAAGCAGAAAAAGCACAACCAGCTAGTAAAAATATTTTTGAGAAGGCTTTGGATTTTTTCGGTTTGAACGAAAAACTGACTGCGAAGCCAGTAGTGGAAAGTGGAGGGTCGAAAGTGGAGAGTGGAAATGTTGGATCAGAGAAAGTTGCATCGGCACCAACTCCAGCAGCTCCGACTCCAATTGTTCCGGTTGAAAATTTGACTCCAGTCGAGCCGACTCCAATCGTTCCAACGGCTCCGGTTGCGCCAACTCCAGTGGCTCCGGTTCAAGACTCGGCTCCTACTGAATCAGCTCCGACTGTGGAGAATGAAGGTGAGAAGCCAACTGTCTAGAACTAGGATTACGCTGATTAAGTGATTAGCATGATTCACACCTAAAGAGTTTGGCTCAAAATTTATCAGCTGATTCAAACAAAAATAATCATAGTTCATCATAAAAATCATCTTGAAATCAAAGTTCAAGACTAACAAACAAAAAATTTAACAAAAATAAAAATGCCTGAAAAAGCACCAAAAATCGTTGCTGGCGAGACTACAGTCAAGACGGCGAATGAAGGTAAGCAACCAAAAAACATTCACGAGAAACAAAACAATCTCGCGAAGGCAATTGAGTTAAAAGCAACTGAAGAATTGAAAGATCTTGCCAATCATTTAGCTGTGCGAGTGATTAAAAAAGGCGATACGCTTGGCGCAATCGCGAAAGGTTTGACTGGTAAATTGAGCTGGGGGATGGAGGTGGATTATCGGAGCGATAAACTCGGTGACAAGCCAAAGCCGACTAAATTATCTGAGGCTGGTTTGATTTATCCAGGACAGAAGGTTTGGATTGAAAATGGAAAAATAATTGTGGCGGATGAGGTGGTTGTGCCACAATTTTCGGCGAAGAAGGAGGAACCGAAGAAGGAGGAACCGAAGAAGGAGGAACCGAAGAAGGAGGAACCGAAGAAGGAGGAACCGAAGAAGGAGGAACCGAAGAAGGAGGAACCGAAGAAGGAGGAACCGAAGAAGGAGGAATCGGAACCAGCTCCGGATGTAAGTCCAGAAGATGCATCAAAAATTGCGAGATACAATAAGCTGGTTGATGTGGTGAATGAATTAGCTCCGAAGGTGAGGATTCTGGCGAGAAAAAAAGGTATGAATGTCGAAAATAGTGGCGTAGTTTGGATTAAAGGGAGTGAGATAAGTTTTGTGAACGAAAATTCTTCGAAGCTCGAAAATTATGTGAAACATTTGGGTGAGTTTCAGGCGAATCTAACTCAAATGCCTAACAAGGAGTCGAAGCCGGACAAGGTTCCGGAGGCTGGAGTCGCGACTGGAAAAATTGAAACACCGCCAGTGATGGGTAAAGTTCTGAGTGTGCAAGGAGAATTGAGGGGGCCACTGGTTAAGAAGTCGGCAGAAAAAGAAGAAATCAAGGTCTCGGAATATGATGCAAAGCAAGAAGAAGCCTATAAAAAAACTCTCCTAGGGATTATCGAGGATCAAAATTATGATTTTAATGGGAGTTTTAAGATGGAAAAAATTAGTCGAAAGAATTTTGTAAAAGAGGTTTTACTTAAGTCTAGAACTGCAAACGTCAAACCTCCTCAAAATGTGGCTGATTTGGAAGCGATTCTAGGTGTAGCGGGAGCAAAGGTAGATTTTGGAATAAAGTTTTTTGGGAAAACAGACAATAGTGAAGTTTTAGATAAAGTTGGTGCTTGGTTAACCAATGCGAAAAATTCTAAAAATGTGCTGGAGGCAAGAGCGAAATATGACAAAGATGAGACTGAGATACGGGTTGATGAAGTGGAAGCAAAAGAAGCTTTGGCAACTGAGCTAGGGCAGAGTAAAGAGCTTTTGAATGCCTTGGTAGAAAAAGCAGGGGAGCTTCAGGTCAGAAAAGGTTCAATTCCTAGTGATTTAGCCGAAAGTATGAAAAAAATTAGCGACAAACTGACTTCCACAGAAGTCACACTGGAAGATGCCAAAAAGATGAATGAGTCGATGAGGGGATATATCGTGGGAATCGATAAAATGCTTCAACCCTAAATTGCATTTTTTTAGTTTCACAATATTAAGGAACCTCTGAAAAACACCCTTCCTAAAAAAGTTTTAGGATGCCTAACCACGTTTTTGGAAAATTTTAGGTTTTTTTAGGGTACCTGAACCGCTTTTGAGCGGTTTTTTTAGTTGTTTTTCTTACTGTAAACCC
>JAIPGZ010000010.1 GCA_021735425.1 Candidatus Altimarinota bacterium
TGGGTTTACAGTAAGAAAAACAACTAAAAAAACCGCTCAAAAGCGGTTCAGGTACCCTAAAAAAACCTAAAATTTTCCAAAAACGTGGTTAGGCATCCTAAAACTTTTTTAGGAAGGGTGTTTTTCAGAGGTTCCTTTAATAAAAAGGCGTGGATACTACCACGATGTCAGTGAGAGTCAAACTTAGAAATAACCAAGCATGCTAGAAAATCCAAAGCTTACTTTCTTTTGGCCTCAAATTTATCCAGCCATTGATTGGCTTTGTCAGTATGAAAATTAATTTCCATACTATTTCGACCATAAGATATAGACCAATGTATGTGGACTCTCTGATTTTTAGCGACTTTTCCAAAAACTGGAATCAAGTCCTTCAGCTGCAGCTTCCCACTCCGTAATTTCTTAATTCTTAAAATAATATTTTCATCATTTTGCTTGTCGCTACATAATATAAGCTTTTGTCCCTGTGTCGCACAAATTAAATTTTCTCCATCAAATATCAACTTCCCAAAGCCTCTAATGGAAACATCTTCATGGTTTTTTTTCTAGCGCAGTTTTTATTCCACGCTTCTGTAAGTTATCTTCTTCGAACGAAGTAAAACTTGGCATTGGTTCACTCTGAAGTTTCACATGCAAAGAAATAAGTCCTTTACGATAAATTGCACCCAACTCTCGCTTAGCTTTTGCAATAGCAAGTTGAGTTTCAAAATCGTCGGGAAATGAATTTAAAATTTCTCCTCTCATAAAAAATTTAGTGCGCGAGTGTAACAATTTTTCCACTTGAAATCAAAAAAACATCCTCCTATAATTTCTGCGCTTTATTCTTTAACCCCCTTACGATGAAAATATCTCGCCCCCAAGAAATCGCGTTGTTCACGCTTGTCGCTTTTCTGAGTGGAATTTTCGGCAGCTATATTTTTTCGAAGAATGTCCCGACCTCCGCTCCAACTGTTGAAAATTCTGAAGCGACACAACAGACCGAAACCATCCGCGAAGTAATTCCCGAAAACGCCGTAACTGAAGTGGCGGAAAAATATCGTGACAGTGTCGTCAGTGTCATCGGTGAAAAAGAGTTGGCGACGGTAATGCGCGATCCGCGCAGTTTATTTTTCAATTTGAACGACCCATTTTTCAACCAATTTTTCGACACACCAGAAACACCAGACAATAGTGGCGGCAATCAGCCGGAAGGCAAAACAGAGAAAAAACAAATTGGTGCCGGCACCGGTTTCGTAATCTCGGACGACGGAATGATTCTCACCAATAAACATGTCGTCGCCGATACGGAAGCGGACTACACGGTAATCTTCGCCGACGGTGAAAAATTGGCAGCTGAGGTCATCGCCCGCGACCCGACCAACGATTTGGCGGTGTTGAAAATCAAGGAACCAGGTGAGCGAAAATTCAATCCGGTGGACTTCATCGCCGATACGGAAAAAGTGAAAATCGGGCGCTTCGTCATCGCGATCGGCAACGCCCTCGGACAATTCGACAACACCGTCACGCTCGGCGTGATTTCGGCGAATGGTCGCAGCATCACCGCCGGCGACGGACGCGGCTCGTCGGAAAATCTGAGTCAATTGTTGCAAACCGATGCGGCGATCAATCCGGGCAATTCCGGCGGACCTTTGGTCAATCTGACCGGCGAAGTTTTGGGGGTCAATACCGCCATCGCAGGCGGCGAAGGCATCGGCTTCGCGATTCCGCTCGATGCGACGCGAATTGAAAAAATGCTCGGTCAAATCGCGGAATTCGGCAAAATCGTCAAACCCTTCCTCGGCGTCCGCTATCAGCTAATTACCCCCGATCTGAACGAAGAATTGAAGCTCGGCAGCGACAGCGGCGCTTGGCTGAAGGGTGAAAACGACCTCCCCGCCGTCATCGCCGACACCCCCGCGGCGGCAGCCGGATTGAAAGGCGGCGACATCGTCCTCGAAGTTGACGGCACGAAAGTCGATTCGGACAATCCGCTGGCGGACATTCTGAATAAATATTCGCCAAAAGATGAAGTCGAATTTACCATCCTCCGCGACGGCAAGGAAGAAAAATTAAAAGTCGTTTTGGGGGAATGGGAGGAGGAGTAACTAAAAATCGCAGCAAATTTTCAATTTTGAGTGGGCAATGGTCAATTTCCGCTTTCCAATAGGAGAAAGTCAATTTTTACGTCAAAAACCCGTTTTTGGCTGTTTACAACTACGGCGTGTTTTGCGCCTTAAATGTCACATTTTTAATCCGAAATAATCCCGACCACAGCACTCGTCGCCACAATCCTCGGCGAAGCTAAATAGACTTCACTTTCTTTCGAGCCCATCCGCCCGACGAAGTTACGATTCGTCGAAGCAATCGCTCGCTCCCCTGCTGCCAAGACTCCCATGTGACCACCCAGGCAAGCACCGCAAGTCGGGGTCGAGACCGTCGCTCCTGCTGCAGTAAAGATTTTAAATAAACCCTCCGCCTCGGCTTGATTCCAAATGTCGGTCGTCGCCGGAACCACAATCATCCGCACACCTTCGGCAATTTTTTTATTCTTCAAAACCGCTGCTGCTTCACGTAAATCCTGAATCCGCCCATTTGTACAAGAACCCAAATAAGCTTGATCGATTTTAATTTTGTCATTTTTAGCAACTGAAATCGGCTTGGAATTCGACGGCAGATGCGGATAAGCCACCATTGGCTCGAGAGCGGAAACATCTATTTCAATAGTCTTTTCGAATTTAGCATCGTCGTCAGATTTAAAAACCTCGTAATCCTTCAGACCTCTCTCTTCGACATAATGAATCGTTTTTTCATCCGGCGGAATAATGCCGCAAGTCGCCCCCACCTCGACCGCCATGTTAGAAAAAACCACGCGATCTTCAACCTCCAGCAAATCAATCACCTCGCCGCCAAACTCGATGACCCTATTCGTCGCGCCGTCCACACCGAGTTGGCGGATGACTTCGAGCATCGCATCTTTCGCGAAAACGCCGGGTTGTAATTTGCCGACTAAATTAATGCGAATCGTTCGCGGCACTTCCAACCAAACTTCGCCGGTCGCAATCGCCGCCGCGACATCCGTCGTCCCAACACCAAAAGAAAAAGCTCCGACGACACCGTGGGTGCAGGTGTGACTGTCCCCCGCAATCGCGACCATCCCTGGTCCGATGTGACCTTGTTCGAGGAAAATTGTATGGCAGACACCGTGTCGTCCGATGGGATAATAATTTTTGATGCCAGCAGAACGAACCCAGCTGTCTAATTTTTTCGCCAAAGCGGCCGACTTTTCATCCTTCGCTGGGACGAAGTGGTCGGGTGTGACGACAATTTTATTGACATCAAAAATCTTGGTAATCCCACTTTTTTCCAACATTTCCAGTGCCGGAGGTGTCGTCACTTCATGGCAAAGCAGCCGGTCGATTTTAATTTTCACAAAACCGCCTTCCTGCAAATCACCAGAAACCAAATTTTTTGCGATAATTTTTTCGACTAAAGTCTGAGACATAGGAGGATTTTATCATTTTTTCATGAAATGTTTCGATTATTCAGTCAATCAGCTTGATTTGACTTGTAACTCAGTTTTTGATAAGATAATATGATTTCTTATTATTAATTCATCAAAAAATGTCTCTTCTGATAGAAAAAATCCGTCACCATAAATATATTTGGATGGTTGCGATAACAGCAATCTTGCTACTCGTTTTTAGTGCTGTCTCAAACAGTAATAAACTCAGCAGCTCAGTGATGGGAAGCATCGATACCTCAACCTATCAGTCCATCCATCTCGACACTGGTAAAACCTATTTCGGCAAAGTAATCGAAGCAAACGAAGAGTTCGTCACTATTAAAGATGTTTTTTATTTTCTTGATGATTCCAAAAAGAAACTCGTCAAACGCGGCGAGGAAGCTCAGAGCGGCAACGACTCTTTAACTCTCAACCGCAGCCATATTTTGACGACTGAAAACTTGAGCCGAGATGGCGCCGTAGTGCAAGCCATCCTTAAATATAATAAAAACAAAAATTAAATATTCTCCCGCCACTAAGTGGCAGGAGGCCAAACACAAAAATAAACTGTAAAAAAACAAAACAAAACAAAAAGCCCACCAAAAATCCGGTGGGTTTTTTGTCTCCAATTTGTAGGCTTGAGAAGATTTTGCTAAATTTAGGGCTGCTCTTCTTAATCTAATTGGCATGAACCCACGTCCCCCTTACCGCAGCAGCAAAGATTATCTTCTGCCCTTTTTGATAATCATCTCCATCGGGATTATCGCCGCCCTACTTATTCGCCTACTAAGCATAATGGGAGAAGATGAGGACAGCAACAGTCTCGCACTTTCAGGCAAAGCGGAGTTAAGCGCTGTCGCCGGAGGCATCGAAGTCTATCTCCCCGCCGCACAAGCTTGGAAAATCACGACCGAATCCGCCAACCTAAACCCCGGTGAGATGGTCCGCAGCGACGCGAGCGGCCGCGCTGTTTTGACTTTTGAAGATGGCAGCGTAGTACAGCTCAGTAATTCCAGCGAATTACAGATTGTGGATTTGAGAAACTCCATTTCCAAAAAAGAAGTCAGCCTCAAACTCACCAAAGGAGTAGTGCTGGTCAATGCCGGCACTTTGAACGCAGATCTTGAAATTGCGACCGCATTTTTAAAATTGAAAAACCCCGATGGGAAGTTTTTGATTTCGACCGATGAAAAAGGAGATGTCGCGACAGCCGTCGCAGGCGGATTTACCGCGACTGTTTTGGATTCTCAAAATTCGAATAATTCAGAGCTGAAAAATTTCGTGGTAGAAGCCGGTCAGACTTTGGAAATTTCCGAACGGAGAGTCAATTTACTACGAATCGGTGGTGAGATTGATTTAGTCAAAACGACACCAGCAGAAATTTTAAATTCCAAAAACTATCTCGCGCTGATGAGTGGAGCAACAGAGACAGTGGAGACGACAAATCTTGAGGCAACTCCGAATCCCGATGAAATCACGACCGACGCCGAGCGCGACACTCTACCTGCACCATTGGTGGTCACGGGCAACGGCAACATCACCGCGGTGGTCGAACCAGTGAAAGTCAGCGGAAAAGTTTCGCCCAAAATCGCCAAAGTCGAGGTGGTCGCAGGCGACGGAGAAGCTTTCGCACTTTCGAAATTCGTAGCGGAATCGGGAGAATGGAGCTATAACGCCTCGCGCACTTTTGAAAATTTAAAAGTCGGGGTGAATAACTTCACCGTCATCGGCTATGACGCGGAAGGAAATAAGACTCCCCCTGCGAATTTTCAAATTAACTTCAATCCAGAAGGCGTCACAGAAACCCCTACCGAGATCCCAGAAACAACCACTCCCGTTGTCACAGAAACAGATGGAATTCCCCAAGTAGGTGGAGAAACTTTCGGTCTTCCAGAAGTAATCGAACCACTCGACGGCGCTACTTTCACGACCGCTCCGGTCCGTTTCGAGGGCAAAGTCCCCGCCGGCACAAAAGAGGTTTTGGTGAATGAATACAAATTGAGCAGCTTCACCGCGGGAGAGACCAGCTGGATTTACAACGCCGATCCGAAGTACGAGAATTTGAAAGTCGGTGAAAATGAGTTCGAAATCGTGGCGGTGAGCGAGACCGGAGATAAAAGCAGCCTGACGATTAAGATTACTTATTCGCCAGAGGAAGAGGAATAAGGAATAAGTGTGAAAAAGTGTGTTTTTTGTCTTCCAAAAGACAATTAGCGTTAAAATTTCTACTGTCCCCTATCCCCTAAACCCTGCCCCCTAATTTGCTTTTGAGGCTGTTTTTTGGTAAAATAATACGAAAATTAAAACTAAATTCGCAACAAAAATAAATGCTAAAACAGTTTTCTGATTTCGATTCCGAGAATTTGCGGGAGCGGAGGTTGGTTTTTGAAGCTGCGGAAAGTCTGGATAATTCAGATTTACAAGCTCGCGCTGCTAAAATGAGCCGGCAAAAGGCTTATGATCAGCTGCCTTTGGAGGAATTTGAGGCGGCAGATAAATCTGGCTGGTTTAGTGATTCGGTACCTCCAAATGGAAGTAGGGCAGACGTAGAGAAACCTAACCTAGAGGTTATTGAGGGGGGAGGAAAAACAAAAGATATTACTGAAGGCCTAGAAGATGCCAAAAAAGCTGAATATCCTGAATGGATGCAAAAAGAGCTAGCTCGGATGGATGGAGATATTAATGGGAATATGATGGAGGTAGATGTGGATAATATCAATGTCATGCAGCATGTTCTCAGCCAGCGTGATGATATTACTCGAGTACTTGAAACAAACGAAGAAGTTATTAATCGCTTAGTCACT
Source organism: Candidatus Altimarinota bacterium (assembly GCA_021735425.1). GTDB lineage: Bacteria > Patescibacteriota > Gracilibacteria > JAHISY01 > JAHISY01 > JAHISY01. Next base: position 6,283 of record JAIPGZ010000010.1, read on the forward strand.
GAAGACATTCGAACAAAGATAGAGAATCTTGTAAAAGAAATACACGCTGCAAAATATGGAAAAGGTAGAGAAATTTCAGCGAAAAAACTCAAAAGAGAAACTGATAAAAGAATGTATGGAGAAAAATTATCCAATCGTATTTCAAATAGAATCAGAGGCCCAATGTACCCAGGTTATGCAAGAGAATTAAATTCCTTGAGCGCTATTAAAACTAGAATTACAACTTTAGAAGGAATGCTGAGCCCACACTCAAGACGACCTACCTTACCAAATCGCAACGTACTTGAAGCAGAACTCCGAGAATTAAAAACCTTACGCAAGGCTTGGCACGAATCTGAAGAAAACATCCGCACCGAGCTTTCTCTCGTCAAAAATACTAAAGACACTTACCTCAATGAGACTTGGGGATTCATCAATCCAGAATTCCGCACCAATCCAGATGGTAGCCAGACTAGTTCTTTGGAAGATTGGTTTTCGACTCAGACAATGCAGGGGCTGCCAATTACCCCCGCCGAACAAAATTTGTTTAGAAAAATTCTTCGAGATGGACACTTAAAAAAGTTAATTCTTAAAGGAGATACTGTAACAGGCAGTGGCGACTTCTACGATTGGATAAATAGCTCACCATATTCTGTGCCTGAAAGAAATATGATTAAAACTTTTTGGGACTCTCCTGAATTCCAAACTTATCGTGAACTAGCCTCTGTCACGAATAATGATGATTTGCGTAATTGGGACAAAACCGAAGATGGAAAACTCATGCTTAGTTTTTTGAGTAATCAACAAAATCATACATATCTGCATGGTGGGATAACTACCCCTCCTGGTCATGATAACCCGATTGAGGTTGTCGGTATTTTACAGGAAATGAAGGGCGACGAGGCTATTGAGAATATCGACGTAGCTTTAAAAAAAGCTGAGTCTAAAAGAAATAAGTTGAAGCTAAAAATTGACGGCGTGCCTACAGTCACTCCCCCTGTGCCTGGCTTGAAAGAAAAATTAGAGAACTCAAAGTCAATAATGGAAATCGAAAAGAAAAAACTGGAAAGATATCAAAACCATTTGGAGGTTGTAAAAAATCGAAAAGCGCGAGAATTGCAAGAAGAATGGATAAAACTTAATCAAAAAGAAAAAGATTTGGGTAGCGATATCAGGAGTATAAAAAAAGAACTTTCTGGAATGGGGGGAACTTCTGCGATTGAAGCAAATGCGAGAGCAAAAACAAGAGACTTACTTTTAAAAAGGCAAGAAGAGTTGAATGATGCAAAAAGCAAAAAAGAGACCAAACAGGATGAGATGAGTAGATTTTACGAGGATTCTCATCCTACTGGAATTGCTCATAGCGGTACGAATTTTAATATTTTTGAAGATAATTTCCGAACAGATATTTTCGGTACAACTACAGGAACTACGATAACTGGAGTATACGGAAATCAAAATCCAGCAATGGCAGTTGTAAGTGGAAAACTTTCAGATGTTCAAGCAAAATTCGGAGATGTTGAAAGAAAACACAACGCGATAAAAATTGAGTTTGACAAAGTTAACACCGCGTTCATCGAGGCGGATGCCAAGGTTCACACACTCAAGCTCAATCAAAGTACTCTCAGTATTCCTGGAGCGCGAAATGAAAACATCACCAAGCGAGAAAGTGTTGCGAATATTTATACGCGCTTGCGCGCAAAATCTCGCGAAGCTGCCATGGCTGCCGAATTGGGCAAGAAAAGCACAGCTGATCTAAGTGCGACCGAAAAAGAACAGTGCCTAAGTGAAGCCACAGGAATGATTGATGAACAAAAGAAAACCCTCAAAAGTGCCGACAAAGGTAAAAGGGTTGAGGGAGTTTTGAATGATTATTTAAGTCAGAGACCAAACCTCTCTCGCAGCTTTAGCCAATTTGTTTCAAACGCCCCTCGCAACACTTGGGACTGGCTCCAAAAACCAGTCGGAGAAACTTGGGGTGGGAAAAAACTAGCGCAAGGAAAAGAGCTCGCCGGCACAGGAGTCAAAAAAACCGTCACTGGCGGAAAAATATTGGGCGGTTTTGCTAATCGCATTTTTCGCTCAGTTCAACCCTCATAAAATATGAATAATTTAGTATCGTTACATGCCGTCGCCAAAAGGTTGCCCGCTCAGATAATCCGCGAACTTGGGATGCATCACCTGTCTCCCGAAGACAAACGCGCATTCGCCGAGGATGTATGGCAACGCGTTGATGAGCGACTGTATGAATTAATTTGGGAGGGTGCTGCGAATGATGAGGTGATGGACTCACTACAAACAGAATACGAAATCAATCCTAACCTAACCCCTGAAGAAGTAATTACAATTCTGATGGAATCTCAGCCAGATTTACCAGAAAAAATTGAACAAGAACTAGAAAATATTTATCAAGAGTTAATTAAACATAATTAAAATGGCATCAGATGCTAAAAATATCGAAACAACAGGACCAAATATCCAAGATCTCGACGCATACGAGGCTCCAAAAGAAAATGTCGGCAAGGAGGCTTTGAAGAAAAAAATCGGGGTAGACACGAAAATTCATCTCTCAGATATCCAGGCCAGAATAGAGAAAGACAACACAGGCAAAAGTGCGAGCGAGGCGATAAATCCATCTAAATGGATTGCCGACCAAAAAACTATTGAACAAATTGAAAAAGTTTTACCTGCTTCAAAAGCTCGTGATGCCCTCATCCATGGTTTAAAATTAAGAATCGAAGGACCGTTGAACACCGCAGATGAACCATTTGCCATGAAGGCTGAAGAAAAACTTAGCCTGATCAAATCTCAGCTACTCGAACGAGGTGCGTTTCGTCAGGAAGTGGAAGATCATAAAACTGAACTTCTTAAAGGTGGAGTAATCAAAAATACTGGAAAATCCCTCGAAAGATTAGGTGAAAAACTTAAAGGTCTGGAAGGTGTAGAGTTGGTGCTAGCTGTTGGAGTTGGGATATTCGCCCTCACCAGCCTTTATAATATTTTCAAAAAGGAGGGAGGCAAAGAATCAATCCTCAAAGTAGCAGCCCGCTGGGGCGCCTTGGCGCTTGCTGGAAATTTTGTTGTCTCTGGCTTGAGAAAAGATGGTAAAGGATTATTTGGATCTGCTAAAGAACTTTATGCCAAGACTCTAGATAGCACGGGAGTCAAAGGTGAAATACCAACTTCTGAACAACTCAAAGATAAAAATATTAATTTAAATAGTGATTTTGCTGAAGAAATCATAGCAACGTCAAATATCTCACTTGAAACAACCATCGCAACTTGGCACGCTAATCGAAACAAAAAAAGTATTTCTCGCCAAGAGCTTGGCATTTCTTCTAAATTCGAAGGCAAACTTAATGATAAACAGTTATTTAGTTTGGTGGACTCACTCCTTCGAGAATACCCAAAAAACATGAAGTCATATTTTAAAAAAGGTTCAGAGGAAGAAAAAATCCTCCAAGCAGATGAAAATGATGGCTACCGACTGGTTGAAAAATGGTACCTCAATAACCCTGAGATTAAAGAAAACATGACCCTTGGAAAACTTTGGATGGATTACATGCTTGACGACCCTCCTCCAGGATATGAGCAACTGGCGTAAAAATTTATTTCTCACGTCCTCCCCTCTCTGCTAAACTACCTCTTGTTTTTCATTTAACTTTTTACTATGAAAACTTTTGAAGGTGGCTGCGGCGGCGGATGCTGCTCATTCGATGGCGGTTGTGGCGGAAATTGCGGAAGCTGCGGAAAATAATTCAACCACGGATTTTCGCGACGAAGACTGAGCCGAATTTGTCGAGTTTTTGAATAATCTCACGATTCGGTCTTTTTTGGAAAAGCCCAAAAATCGCTGACCCACTCCCCGACAAGCTTGCCAATTTGGCACCATTTTTGGTGAGCTGATTTTTGATTTTTCGTAACTCCGGAAACTGTCTGAAAACAACCTTTTCGAAATCATTTCGCAGTTGGCAGTTAGCAGTTAGCAGTTTGCAGTTTTTTTTCATTTTAGAATTTGGAATTTGGAATTTATTTGAAAATTGAAAATTAAAAATTGAAAATTTCGAAAACGCCCAGCCTGTCGAAATCGAAATCGGCGGAATAACCACCACCACATTTTTAGGAAAACTTTCAGCCAATTCTGCGTTTTCGAGCAACTCTCCCCGTCCCCGCCCGCGTTGAATCCCCGCCTCGAGAAAAAAAGGCACATCCGAGCCAAGGCTCTCCGCCAGACTTTTTAGCTTCGCTTTTTTCAATTTCAGCTGCCAAAGTTTATTCAGACTTTTCAGCGTCGTCGCTGCATCGCTACTCCCCCCACCCAGCCCAGCGCCAATTGGAATTCTTTTTTTGAGGAGAATGTCGACTCCCACTTTGCGAGAAGTGAATTTTTGAAGCAACCACGAGGCTTTCCATACCAAATTTTCTTTAGGAATAATTTTCGCATTCTCTACTTTGATGCGAATCTTCCCATCCTCACGAAGTTTGAACTCCAAATCATCATACAAACCAATCCGCGCAAAAATCGTCTCCAAATCATGAAAACCATCAGCTCTTTTACCGAGAATTTTTAGACCGAGATTAATCTTGGCAAAAGCTCTAGTTTTCATAATTTTTACAATTTTGTAATTTTTAATTTTATAAATAAAGCTTAAATCCAAATTTTTAAAAATTATAAAATTAAAATTTATTTAAAAATTAGAAAAATTCAAAAATTAAAAATTCCTACAAACTCTTTAGCAACACAACGACAAACACTTGCAATCCTTCCCCTCTCCCAAAGGCGGTCAGCCCTTCACCCGTCGTCGCGACGAGACCGATTCGCGAACTTTCGAGCGCGAGCATTTTGGACAAATTTTTTCGAATTTTGGGAAAATGTTTTTCCAAAATTGGCCGACTACCCTCGATTGAGATTGCTAAATTTTCAATCGTGAAATCGGCCTTCTTTAGTTTGGTTAGAACGACCGCCAAATATTTTTGAGAATCTTTGACGCCTCGACCACACATCGCGTCAGAAAAAGTAGAAAGCGAACCGCCACCGAGTGCCGTTGAAATTGCGTTCGTGAGCGCGTGCAAAATTACATCGCCGTCAGAATTCGCCTGCAAACCGCCGGTCGGAGAAATCCGAACACCACCAAGAATAAGCGATTTTTTCTTTTCGGAAAATTTGTGAGAATCGTGACCGAGACCGACTCGGTTTTCTTTTGGCAAATCTCCTGGTCGGGTAATTTTGCGATTCCGTGAATCCGCCGCGAGAATTTTAATTCTGGCACCAGCTAATTCAGCAAGCTGAATTTCATCCGTTGTTTCAATTTTTTGTGAATTCGCAATTTTCAAACCTCGCTCCAAAAAATCTTTTTTTGCGATTTGCGGTGTCTCCATCAGCCAAATTTTTTGACGTGGCAAAGTTTTTGTTTCAAGGCGAACTGTCGAATCAGCACGACGCGCAGCTCCTGCCGCATCGTATTTTTTAAGAGAACTCGCGAGCCGTGAAATTTCTGATTTCGTCGCAAAAGGATTAGCCGCGTTGTGCGAAAGCACTATTTTTTCGGAGCAAAATTGTAATCCAATTTCCAAACTTTTTTGGCGAAAATTGCCACCCGCCACAATTTTAGAAATTTTTTGAAAATCGGCGGTTAACTTTTTGGCGAGCGAAATTTCTGATTTTGGGACGACCAAAATGATTTCTGAAATCTCGGGGGAATTTTCAAAAAGTTCGAGGGAATGTAAAAACATTTCCCGCCCATCGGTTTTTACAAAAGCTTTCGGAGCTGGACTTTTCAAGCGCTCCCCGCCTCCTGCCGCAAGTAAAATTGCTGAAATTTTCATCGGAAAGAATTTACAGTCGCAAAAATATTTTTCAAATTCGCTGGTTTTTGTTGAATTTTTTCCAAACTTTTAGCAGTTAATTTCGCAATTTCAGGAAAGGCGATTTCACCAGCGAGGAATTTTTTTCCAAAAAATTCAGAAGCCGCTCCGGCAGCCGCCGGGAAAATGCCGCCACGTTTCGCGGCCTCGAGAGTCGTGAAAAAAAGCGGATAACGATTTTTCTCAATTGGACGAAACTCTAAATTTCGCCCAACGAGATCTAATTTTGCGACCGAATCTTCTTGCCGTTCACCGCCGAAAAGCGCGAGTGAAATTGGCAATTTCATCGACGGTAACGACATCTGAGCGAAAAGATTGCCATCAGTCGTCTCAACCAAAGCGTGGACGAAAGATTGAGGGTGAATGACGGCAGAAATTTTTTCGAGTGGAAAATCAAAAAGATGCGCCGCCTCAACAATCTCGAAAGCCTTGTTTGCCAACGTCGCGCAATCGAGCGTAATTTTCGGACCCATCGACCAAGTCGGATGGCGGAGAACTTTTTGTGGCGAGATTTTGGGGAATTTGGAAAGCGGCGTATCCCGCAGCGCCCCGCCAGACGCGGTCAAAATTATGCGGCGGACTTTTTCGCGTGGAATTTTTTCGAGTAATTGCCAAACCGCAGAATGTTCCGAATCGACTGGGAAAATTTTAACGCCGAATTTTTTGGCAGAATTCATCACAATTTTACCCGCCAAAACGAGCGATTCTTTGTTCGCCAGCGCGACGGAATTACGCGCCTGAATCGCGGCGAGCGTCGGTGGCAGACCGGCCACGCCAGCAATTGCCGAGACGACTAAATCGCATTTTTGGCTCGCCAGCTTGTTGAAAGAGATAATTTTTTGGTTTGGAAATTTTTCAGGACGATTTGTCGCGATAAATTTGGGACGAAACTCGGAAATTTGCTTTTTAAGGAGTTGCCAATTGTTTCCCCCTGCCAGCCCGACAATTTTAAATTTTTTCGAAAATTCTCGGACTAAATCGAGCGTTTGTCGACCAATTGAACCAGTCGAGCCGAGAAGAATTATTCTCCTTTTCACTCGCGGAATTTTAACGCAAAAGCTTGTTTTTTGGTGAGAATTGTTTAAAATTCTAATCAACATGTCTGATAAAAATACTCAAAATCCGAATCCACCATCTAATGCTGGTGCAACTCCTCCGCCACCACCAAAAGACGATAGTGTGACCCCGCCGACCGACGGCGCGAAGCCAAAAGGTGCCTCACCACTACAGTCGGATGAAGAACTGTCTGAAGATCAATTCATCACCGGTGGCGATGATCATAGCTTCATCACAAGTGTGCCTGTACCCACCCATCCGAATTCCCAATTTGACGAGAAGAAATTTTTAGAGCTTTTAGCAAAGTCGATTTCCCTTACCAAGACCGAGAAGCAGCGGATTATTTCGTCGATTCCGAAACTGAGCCAATACCAAATTGACGAGCTAATGCGGATTTTTGAAGAAGAACAAAAGAAATTTGCGGAGCTGAACAGTAAACACGAAGATCAACTCAAAGCGCTCGAAGACAAACACAAAGACGACTGGAACGATATCGAGCTACAATCAAAGCAGGACGCCAAGAAAAAAGAAGACGACGATGAGGCGACAAAATTACGTAAACAAATGGGACTGGAGTAATATTTAAGGTGTTCAAAGTGTTCAATCGCTCGCTCCGCTCGCTTGTTCGAATTGTTTGTAAAAAGGCAAGAGCTGAATTTCAGTCAGCGGCACGTTTGAACATCTCGAACAATTAGAACATCTCGAACACTTCGAACATCACTTCGCCTTCCCCGTTTTCGACGCGCCGCAGTAAGGACAAATAGACCAATTTTTGGAAACAAGTTTGTGGCATTTTTTACAATGCTGGCGCGCTTCTTCACCACAGTGAGGACAAAACTGAAAAACTAAAGGCAACGGTTTTTCGCACTTCGGACAAAGCTCTTCGTTTTCTGCCAAAGCTTTGTGCTCCAGATCTTCGTGATATCTTTCAATTAAAGTTTTTTGCGGTCGAATAATTAGGTAAATCAACAAGCCAAAAACATTTAAAACAATCGCGAGTAAAATAACAAAAACCTGAAAAACAAGATTTTTAGTCCTCCCAACAACATCCCGCGCAACCCAAATAACCAACGCAACCCAAAGTACAAAAACATAAACAAAGATACCCCGCAGACTAATCCCCATCCAATCGTTGGGTTGAAAATTAATAAGATAGTCCAAAATTTCATTCATTGACCAAAATTAATTGATGTTCAGCTCTCCGCTCCTCGCCTCATGAGCAGAATGTTTCATTTTGACGACGAGAGCCGCCGCGAGAATCGCCAAAAAGAGCGTGAAGTATTGCGAAGCTCGCAAAGGTCCGAAAACAACTGCCGAATCACCCCGTAAAAAATCGAGAAAAAAGTAAGTCAGCGACAAAGTGAGTAAAAGAAAAACTCCCGCTTTACCAGCTTTAGTCGTATTTTTGAAAACAAAAGAGGCGGCAATAAAAAAACCTAAAGCAAAAATCGCCGCGTAGATTTGAGTCGGATGAATAGGAATTGTGGAATAACCCACCGCATCTGGATTAGTGAAAGTCACTCCCCATGGCAGCATAGTTTGGGTACCGTAAGCGCTACCAGCAAGAAAAGTGCCAAGATGGTGAAAAACTAAAGTAACCGCAGCAGTAAGCAAAATCAAATCTAGCCAAACAAAAAAGTTTTCGTTAAATTTGCGCGTCAGCACCCCAAGCGTAACGAGAAACCCGATTGAGCCACCAAAAAAACTGAAACCTCCACTTTTGGATCCTAGAGAAAAAAAATCGAGCCAAGCATAGTTGTGAAGCAAAATCTCTGTCAATCTGGCACAAAACAAGGCGGCAAGCAGAAGAATAAAAAAATTATCAGCCAGAAATCTAAGCACAACTCGCTTCCGCCGCGCCGCGAAAAAAAGCTGGATAGCCCCCGCCAAAATCCCAATTGCTAAGGCAATGTTGTAAGTCGGAATAAAAACACCCGCTATTTCAAAAAAAGGAAACATCGAGAGTTAATTTTACCCTCTCGAGACGAAGTTTTAAAGTAAATTCATCCCCGCAAAAACAATCACCAACCCTCCAGAAAAAAATAATAATGAAGTACGTAGCGGGCTCCAACTTGTAAATTTTTCACGCAATAAAATTAATAATCGAACAAAAATAAAGACGCCTACAAGAAAAGGAATCATCGCGTTGCCTTTCAAGGTTTGCTCGGCCAAATCGGTAACTCTTGGAATATAAACATAAAGTGCCAAGGTGCCTATCGCGAAATAAACGAGAAAGACAGCCGCTAAGACGTCCACAATTTCCTCAAAGGCAATCCAAAATCTTTCAAAAATTGCTTTGCGCTGCATTACCGCCGAATTTTTTTTATTAGCGATTGAAATCAAATCTATTTTCTTTGGTGGAAAAAGAAACAGTTTCGTTTCGTTCCAACCATCCTGCCGTGTTTTACCTTTTGGCGGAACGACAATTTCAGTCAATAAAAAATAAAACTTTCTAGATTTATCCGTAAGTTCAGGGAAAAAATTCTTAAACTTTTCCTTAAAAGCTTTTATTTTTTCTTGAAACTTTGATTTTTTTTCTTCCGCCCTACTTCCCCTTCCCTCGAGAATCTCAGTTTGAGGCGAAGATTCATCCTCTTTTTTTAACGAAAAATCGCCTTTTTTAATTTCCTCGGTATGTGGTTTGGCAGGATCAGCAACATCCACCGCCGTTTTTTTAGTGAGATCCTCCTCTCCCTCGTCAGAAAACTTTTTTAAATTCTCTAAACGCAATCGCTCTTCCCCATCTTCATCACTTTCTTTTGAGCCAATCTTTACAAGAGTTTTCAGACCACCAGAGAGAGTGCGTTTTTCCATTTCTTCCTTCTCTTCCTTTTCTTTTTGTTGCTTGTGGATAATTTTCTTTACGCCACTTTCTCGCGCCTGCATTTTTTCTTCTTCAGAGGCATCCGACCTACAGATATAATTTATCCGTTTGAAATTAAACTCCCCAGCTAATCTATCAAAAACCTCGTCTTCGTTTTCTGCCAATATTTCTCCACTAAATTCTTCATCATTTTTTTGAATCACCAAAAATTCGAAAGCTCTGATATCTTCCCAAGCAGCAGGTTTCTCAGTTGTAATCGACAAAATTGCCATCCCTACTTTGTTCAATTTTTCACGTGCCATTTTTTCATTTTCTGCCAAAACAATACCCTCAATCCTTTTTTTAGCAGAGTTCGAAACGGAGCTGTAATAAAATTTGGTCACTTCTTGATTTGAATTTTTAGTTTTTACTTTGACTTATTTTAACACATTACAACTTTATTTTCAAGTCTAAAAGTGCTTTTCGGAAGTTCTCTAGTGCCAATCGAAATTCAAATTCGGAGGGTCGATAATTAATTTCATGAGCCAATTTATTGCGCATTTTGTGAGCCACCCAAACCCCATTTTTGTCGGTGAAAAGCCGTTCCGCCTTTTTTAGTTTTTCTCCAAGGGAGCCAGAATAACCGTACTTTTCAAGCACGAAATCGAGTAATTTATCTGCCTCAATAATGTCGCTTTTTAGATTTTTGCCGAGTCCAATCATCCGCCACTGATTGCGAACAAAAGATTCCTCGCTCTCTGAAATTTTCTTTTGACGACGAGAAATCGCGACACCGAAAAAAATGGCGGCGGAGAAAGCGATGGCGGCAATCAAAAAAATTGGATTCATTCTCCACGAAGATTTTTGAGATGGCTAATTCTTTTTTCAACCAAAGATGGTGTCCCGATATCACGCCGATGAAAAAGTCGCCCCTCAATTTTTTGCATCCCCGCTTCGGAAATTTGCTCGGCAGCCGTCAGGCTCTCAGCAATTCCGACGACGGCAATCGCCCGGCTCGTTCCGGTCAAAACCTGACCCTCTGAATCTACGTCCACCGCCGCGTAAAAAATCTGACAACCAGCTGGCAGTCCGAGAATCTTGATCGGAGAACCAGCAACTGGATTATTAGGATAACCTTCCGGAACGGCATATTTCACGACCGTCGCCATTTTTTCAAATTCGAGCGGTAGCGAGACCAATTCTCCCGCGACGACTTTTTGACAGACGGCGACGAAATCAGTTTTGAGAATCGGAAAAACATTGAGAGCCTCTGGGTCGCCGAAACGGGCGTTGTATTCAATCAGTCGAACGCCATTTTTCGTCACGATAAATCCGCCGTACATCACTCCGCGAAAAGTCTCGCCAGTCTCTTTTTGCAGCGCGACAAGAACTTGTTCGGTAATCTCCCGCGCCGCGGTTAAATCTTCTGGTTGTAAAAATGGGAGCGAATTTTTTTCGTCGGAATAACTCCCCATCCCTCCGGTGTTTGGACCCTTGTCGTCTTCGAAAGCCCTTTTGTGATCCTGCGAAACCGGCAACGCCACCAAAGTTTTGCCGTCGGTAAGAAACATTGCGGAAAATTCCTCGCCGACTAATTTTTCTTCAACGACGACTCGTCCGTCCTCGTTCAAACAACTCATCGCAAAATGCAGCCCGTCGTCAATCCCGGAAAGATGATCACCGACAACTTTGACTCCTTTGCCGCTTTTTAGACCATCCGCCTTGACGACAAACTCGCCATTTAAACTTTTCATAAAGTCACGCATCGCTTTTTCCGTCTCTGAACCAGGAACAAAAACGGCAAAGTCGGGATTACCGGGGATGCCATAATCTTGGAGTAATTTGCGGGTGAAACCTTTTGAACTTTCGAGTCGAGCGGAAGATTTTTTGGGCGCGACACAACCAACGCCCAATTCTTCGAGCAAATCTGCCGCCCCCGCGGCAATCGGCGCCTCCGGTCCGACGACGGCGAGCTCCGGTTTTTCGCGTTCGACGAGTTCTCGCAGCTTCACCAAATCGGAAAGACTGTCGACTTTTTCATAAACTGTCGCAATCTTTTGCAAACCCGGATTGATTTTGTCAGCAAAAACTACGAGCTCCGGTTTTTGCGGCGAGCGAACAATCGCCTCACCGAGAGCATGCTCGCGCGCGCCATTTCCAATCAGGAGAAATTTCATTTTAGGGAAATTAAAAGAGTAAAGGGATTTTAGCAAAAAACTGGTTGTTCCCTGAAATTTTGGAAGAAAAAGCCACCCCTGCTTTTAATTTTGCTAAAATCGCGTCGCTGCCCGGGTGGCGAAATTGGTAGACGCGCACGCTTCAGGAGCGTGTGGAGGCAACTCCATGGAGGTTCAAGTCCTCTCCCGGGCACCAGCCTTCGCCCTCCGAGCTTCGGCTGGCTTCGCCACTTAATTTCACAAAATGAATTTCTCCGCGAACGCACCGAGCTGGTACGCCACCCTTGCGAAACCGAGTTTCGCTCCACCACCGGAAATTTTTGGGATAGCTTGGGAAATTTTGTATCCGATAATTTTCATCACTTTCGGAATCGTCTTTTGGCTTGCCGCGAAGAAAAAAGTTCCGCGAAATGTCGCCCTCCCCTTCGCGGCAAATCTCATTTTTAATTTTGCTTTCTCACCAATCGCGTTCGGATTACAAAATAATCTGCTCGCAAGCCTCGATATAATTCTGGTTTTGGCGACCTTAATTTGGGCGATGGTGGCAATTTGGAAATATTCGAAAATTCTAGCGACAGTCCAAATTCCCTATTTTTTATGGGTTTCTTTCGCGACGATTCTACAAATTTTGATTACGGTTTTAAATTTCTGAGAACTTTTTCCAAATCATCCGGTAGCGGTGCCGAAAATTTAACCAACTTACCAGTCTTGGGGTGATGAAATTTTAATTTCCAGGCGTGGAGGAAAAGCCGCGGCGCGCTGATCGGTGAATTTTTGAAACCGTAAGTCGAATCGCCGACGACCGGATGCCCGAGAGAACTGAGATGAACCCGAATTTGGTGAGTCCTGCCGGTCAAAATTTTGACCTCCAGTAAGCTGGCACCGGGAAATTCCTCGATAACCTGAAACTCGGTAATCGCCTCCCGTGAATTCGAAGCGATGGAAATTCGGCGGCGTAAATGATTTTTGGAATCGCGCCCAATCGGCGCCTCAATTCGACCAGTCGGATTTTGCATTTTGCCGACGACCAAGGCGAGGTAAGTTTTGGAAACTTGACGGTCCGCGAACTGTTGGGAAATGTTTTTTTTGGCGAGCTCGGTCTTCGCCACGACGAGGCAACCGGAAGTTTCACGGTCAAGGCGATGAACTAGACCAGCGCGATTTTGCTCCCCTGGCAGATTTTTGAATTTTGATAACAAAGCGTTGACTAAAGTCCCGACAACATGCCCGCCATGATCAGTCGGATGACAGACCATCCCACTCGGTTTCACGATGACGAGAATTTCGGAATCTTCAAAAAGAATTTCGAGTGAAATTTTTTCGGGCAGGATTTTTAAACTTTTAAGTGGAGGAATTTTGACTTCAATTAAATCTCCCGCCGCGATTTTTTGAGCCGGTTTCGCCAATTTGGAGTTAACTAGCAGCTGACTTTTCGCCAAAAAAGAGCGCGAGAATTGGGGCAACTCTGTAGCCAAAAACTTGTCGAGCCGTGTCGAAACTTCATCCTCACCGAGCTTGAAATGAAAATAAGCCATAAAATTTGCCAGAATTTTAGCTTTATTATAAAATCAATCCTAATTTTAATTTTTCATTTTGGATAAATACCAGGCAGGATTGAAAGAAATTGAAACAAAAAACAAAGCTTTTTTGGAAAGCTTGATAGAAATTTCTCAAGCAATAAGAGCGTTGCTCGAAAGCTGCATGACTTTGGACAACGATTTGGGAAGATACCAGTTTGAAAGTTTTGCTAAAGAATTGCTCCAAGTTTTGGAGTGGAATGAAAATTGGAAAAACTTGGAAATAGATTTTGAAGAAATTCTCGAAATAATTCGTAAAATTTATCTTAGAGTCAGATGCGGCAGAGATTTAGAAAAAATTAGACCAAAAATAATTCAATCGCTTAATGCATTGAGGTTTAATTTTTTGCAAAAATTTATCCCAAAAGTAGGCGAACTCCAAGATGATGATATTTGGAAAATATCAGGATGTTTTTGCGATCTGGAAAATGCGGAATTAAGAGCGAAAATCGTAAAAAATAATATTGAAAATGCTTTAAAAATTATCGAAGTTTCCAAAAAATTTAATCCTCGTGCCGCGAGATGCTGGATTGATCATCTCGAAAATGAAGAATCGCGCGAAAAACTTCACGACGAATTAGATCAACTTTGCGTCGAATCGGCATTTCGCGCAAAGCAAGATGACAGTTCTGAAATGTATTTTTATTGCAAAGCGATTCAAAATAAAAATTTGCGAGAAAAAACTAGCAAGCAACTCCCGCCCGAATATATTTCGGAAAAAGAATTTTTAAAACGATGATTTTAATAAAAATCTTTTTATCCCTTAATCCGGTAATGATTGCGAATCGATTCCTCCGTCCCAAAAGCAATCTCATCCTTCCCGCATTTCGCGCAACGGAAAGTAAACTTTTTACGAGTCTGCTTTGCGTCAACCAACTCTCCGCATTTTTTGCAGAAAAATACGAGCTTGGCAGAAGGAACATCTTCCTCATTTTTCGGAACCGGCTGAATCTGTCTGGAATCTGAATTCATTTGAAAATTTAAAAAACTGCAAACTGTGAACTAAAAACTGTCGACTCTTAAATATCGAGCTGCATCCTCGAATCTTCTTTTTCTTTTTCGGAATCCTCGCGAAGATTGAGATGATTCGGCGAATGTCGCCGTGGCAAATGAGCGAGCGGCTGCGTCGAGGAATGGCGTTCCGACGACTCTTCATTTTTGAGGAGATAGCCACCGAAAAAAACCAAAACGCTACCAATCAACGCAAGATGAATCCCAAGTCGCAAATCATAATTCGCAGCACGGGTCAAAGAAGTGGCGTGCATAATTGTCAAAACAAATAATAAAAGGGATGCTTCCCCGCCAAAAAAAACCAACATCCCGCCCTCTTTCCAACCGCTACGCGGTAGGTGAATCCCCAATAACGGCAGTCCAATAATCGCAACTGCAGCAAACATAAACACAAAAGTAATAATCCCGACAATCATATTTTGATCTTGAAATCCGGTAAAAGAATGCGAAGTACCGAGTACCGCCGTCCCAACGGTATGCCACGGAGCGAATGTCGCGAAAAGTGCCAACAAACTACCCACAAGGGCAAACTGCCTTGCGCGAGACAAACTTTTGACAGAATGGAGAACTCTTTTCATCGGAAGAAGATTAAAGCTTATCGTCTTTATTTTCAAATCACTAAATAAGCTTTTGCGGAATCTTTTATTTTGAATTTGCTTTTTAAGCTAAAATTTTCCAAACTTTCTTCCAATGCACTCTCACAAAAAAGCAATTTCGCACAAAGGTTTGAAATGGTATGATTTCGCGAATCCAGATAAAACGACTTTGGAGTTTTTATCTAAGAATTTTAAATTTCATCCGCTTGATTTAGAGGATTGTTTGACAGAAATTCAGCGACCAAAAATCGATGAATACCCCAATTATCTTTTTATTGTTTTGCATTTTCCGATTTGGAATCAGCGGACTGGTCGAATCTCCACAGAAGAAGTCGACATTTTTATCGGTTCAAGTTTCGTCGTGACGCTCCACAAAGATTTGCTTCCGCCGTTGGAAAAAATCCGAGAGGAATGTAGTAAAAAACCTGGCTGCAAAAAATATTTAGAACAAGGTAGCGGTTATTTTTTATATCAATTGACGAGTAAGCTTTTCGATTATTGTTTTCCAATTTTGGACAAAATGTGGAAGCATGCAACAAAGCTCGAGAGTGATGTATTCGACGAAGAAGGTGTTCGAGATTTATTGAAAGACATTATGTTGTTGAAAAAAAATATCATCACTTTCCGCCGGATTATCCAGCCGGAACGACCGGTTATTTCCGCCTTGGAGCATAAGAATAAAAAATTCCTCCCCGAAACTTTGGAGGTTTATTTCGACGATGTGGTGGATAAAATCGAGAAACAGTGGAGCTCGCTTGATTCACTGAAAGAAGTAGCCGACACCCTGCAAGATGCGAACGAAAGTTTGATCTCCCACCGCAGCGGTGAAACGATTAAAGTTTTGACGATTTTCAGCGTGATAATGCTGCCGTTGACACTAATTTCGGGCATCTTTGGGATGAACGTAGGACTACCCTATCAAGAAAATGAAGTCGCCTTCCTCGGCATCGCCGGAGTAATGCTGACAACCGTAATTGCAATGATTTTTTATTTCAAGTGGAAAAAATGGTGGTAAAAATCTGGTTTCTGTAAAGTTATTTTGAATAATCCCTCTTTCCTCTGTTTGCTTTTTTAGGCCTTTTTTGCTAAAATAATAAGATTTAAAAGCCATAAATGGGTCTGATAATTCGCTTTCTCGCTCGCTTCTGGGAAATATTCTTAATCGCCGGAATCGCTCTTTGGCAACTCGCGGCAGGCTGGCTGACTATCGAAAAATTGAAAGGTTGGTGGGAATGGTTCATTAGTGAACCCGGATTCCTCACCCATAGTTTTGAAATTTTTATTTTCCTAACAACTGCTTGGCTAATTTGGGATGGAATGAAATACGCCGTTCGGCTGACTTATCAATTGCGGTGGTCGAAAAATTTGGTTTGTCTAAAGATTACCCAACCACGGCAGGAGACCCATAAAGATCGGGAGGAGGCGACAGAAAAAGATTTCCGGGAAAAAATCGGCGTGATGGAACAGCTTTATCGGGCGTTGCATGAAATCAGCGAGATGAATCTCACGAACACCATCCGCTCGGCACTTTTTCAAACCGACTTGGTGAGCTTCGAACTTTTTTATGAAAATGAGAAAATTAATTTTTATGTCATCACAAATAAATATTATGTCGATGTCGTCGAAAAACAGATTACGAGTTTTTATCCCGACGCTTATGTTGAGCCGATAAAAAATTTGCCCGACCCGGCGCCGAAAGGTTCGAGTTCAAAATGTTTTTATTTTTACCAGAAAATGTCGAACTGGCGACCGTTTAAAACTTATAAAGTCAGTGAAAACGATCCACTGAATTCGACAACGAATGTTTTGTCCAAGCTGAAAAAAGACGATCGTGCTGCGGTGCAGGTCGTGATTCGACCACGGAAAGGCAGTCACCTCATCGGCGGCTGGCAGAAAAAAGCGCGAAAAGCTTTGAATCGTGAATTGCTGAAAAAGAAAAAATATTTTTCGATTCCCGGTTTCGGCTGGCTGATTTCATTTTTAAAAGTAATCGTGATGGGCGACGATTCGGCCATCTCTGAACTCGGCACGAATCAGCCCGGCGCAGGCGGTGGCGATCCTTTCACTGTCCGCGATCAAGCGACAGACGAAAACCTCAAACACATCGGGGAGAAAATCGCGCAACCGGCCTTCGACACTGTGATCCGAATCGTGGGGAATAGCGATAGTGAAGCGGCGGCAGAACAAATCACAAATGGAATGACGACAAGTTTTGGAATGTTTAAGAATGAATACCTTAATTGGTTGCAAAATCGACGGATGATCTTCCTCGATAAAATCAACGATAAATGGATGCTCTTTAATTTTCGGAAAAGATTACCGATGCAGGGAATCTTCCCGATTGCGGAAAAGGAGTGTCTCTTTGTGCCGGAAGAGTTGGCAAGTATTTTTCATTTCCCGACGAGCCGCTACAACTACACCCCGTTAATTGAATGGCTGAAATACAAAATCCTCGCGCCACCGGTCAATTTGCCAAAAAAAGAGGAAGCGCCACTTTTGCTCGGGCTGAATAAATATCGCGGCGAGACGAAAGAAGTGCGGATTAAACCGAATGACCGCACCCGCCACTTTTATATGATTGGTAAATCTGGCTCCGGTAAGTCGGCGATGATTAGCTACATGGCGCGACAGGACATAGCGAATGGCGACGGCGTCGCGGTGGTCGATCCGCACGGCGATTTGATTGAAGATATTTTGAAATACATCCCAAAAGAACGAGCGAAAGACGTCATCGTCTTCAACCCAGCTGATCTCGAACGACCAATGGGCTTGAATTTGCTCGAAGCAAAGACGCCAGAGGAAAAAGATTTTGCCTCGCTCTCCGCAATGGAAATTTTTATTAAACTTTTTGGTAGCGAAATTTTTGGTCCTCGCATTCAGCATTATTTCCGCAATGGCTGCCTCACGCTGATGGACGACGAAGAAGAGGGCGCGACGCTAATTGATCTCCCCCGCCTTTTCACCGACGAGGAATTCAGCCAATACAAAATCTCGAAAATTAAAAATCCGGTTGTCCGAAGTTTTTGGGATCGGGAAATGGCGAAAACCGGCGCCCGCGAAAAGGAAGAAATGATTCCGTACTTTTCGGCGAAATTTGGTCCCTTCATTACAAACACGATGATGCGCAACATCATCGGACAGAAACACTCCGCCTTCGATTTCCGGAAATGTATGGACGAGAAAAAAATAATCTTGGTAAATCTGTCGAAAGGTGCCGTCGGCGACATCAACGCGCAGCTGCTTGGATTGATAATCGTGAATAAACTGCAAATGGCGGCGATGAGTCGTGTCGATGTGCCAGAAGATCAGCGGCCTAATTTTTGGCTTTATGTCGATGAGTTTCAGAATTTTGCGACGGACGCTTTCGCCACGATCCTGTCCGAAGCGCGGAAATACCATCTCGGATTAATAATCGCCCACCAATACATCGGACAGCTGACGCACAAAAAAGGACCCGAAGGTGGAGGCGGCGAAGACCCGACCATTCGCGATGCAGTTTTTGGTAACGTCGGCACGATGATGAATTTCAAAATCGGCGCGGCGGACGCAGAATACATGGCGAAAGAATATGCCCCGCTTTTGAGCGAGCAGGATGTGATTAATGTCGCGAATTATTGTGCCTACATCAAACTCAACATCGACAACACAACAACCCGACCCTTCAGCCTCTCGACGATTTGGGACACGACAGGGAAAAATGAAAAGGTCGCGAATTTAATCAAAGAATATTCTCGGCTGAAATACGGTCGGAAACGAGAGTTCGTCGATCAGGAAATCGCGGCACGCATCGGAATCGATCTCGAAGCGAAACTCGAAGAGGTGAAAGATAAAGCTTTCGCACCACTCCCTGATGAGATGGAGAAAAAACCCATCGCCGGTGCGGAGGTAGAGAAAATCACGCCAGAGAAAGTGGCGGAGATGGAGCAGGCGCATGTGGAGAAAGCAGAAAATGTGAGCACAGCGCACGAAGACACAGCTGGCAAGAAGAAGTAAGTGGTTGCGGAAGATAAGTAAAATAAACAACCAATATAAATGGAGTCTGAACAACTGCCTAAGCTCGAAAAAAAGAAATTTTTACCTGAAGCGAAGGAAGCTAACACCAGCCCAGATGAAGAAAAAAGACATCAAAGACTTCAGACCATCTACCGCGAACACGAAAATGCTGAGCGATTAGATCCTAAAATGGACAGCTATCTTGATAAACTTTCATTGGATATCCGAAAAAAATACTTCGAACTACGTGAAGGATTTTTAAAAGAATTACAGGAATTTTCAGAACAAACTAATGGTCAATTAATTGACCCACTCATAAATCAAATTTTACTAGACTACCAAACCGGTATAGATGCAGCTATGGTTGATTTTTTTGAAACTATCGGGTTAAAAGAAAATCCTGAAGTACAAGCACGAATTCTAAAAAATATTTCTGTCCCTGATATTCAAGCAGTAACCTACAATCAGATAAGAGCGTATGGATCAACAGGATTTTGTTCAGAAACTGGTAGATATGTTTCAAAAATAGCGACTGATGCGCACGAAACAATTGGTGGGCTCAAAAGAACCTTAATTCATGAATTTTTACATACATATATTCAAACAGTAGAAAAACCGCCATATCACAATCGACCTCTAAATGAAGGAATTACTGAAATGTTGGCAACAATGAGTTTGAAAATTAAGCCTGCGTCCTATTTCTTAGAAGTCGAATTAGCTAAAGCACTTTATCAGTTGGACAAAAATGCTCTCATGGATTGGTACACGGGAGGTGATTCGTCTGAGCTTAAACAACGCTTGATAAATAAACTTGAACCCAAACTCGGCAAAGAAGATGCCAACAATGTGTCTAGCGAAATTATCAAACTTAAAAATATTGACATCGATATCATGTTGGAAACTCAAGAAAAAAACGTAAAATTATTAATGAGCTTCTATAAAGATAAAACAAACTACACGAATGATGTACATAGACTGTGGAATATCATCAAAATGCCCCTAGGAGAGAGATCAGAAAAAATCAGAGATATGTTTGGAGAAACCCTTGGCACTGATCTCAATATCCAAATATTAGACTCAGAAATTGAAGCAATAGATCAAGTTTCAGAAGATCGAAAAAAATATTTTGGTGATTTGACTCAAAAGATTCGATTAGCTTTGGCAAATTAATATCCGTAGATTAATCTAAATGTAATGAAAATCCTCCTCTCTATCTGGCATCTCCCACGAAATTTTTTGCGCGGATTGATTTGGTTGTACCAAAAAACCCTCTCGCCCGACCACTCTTGGTTGCGAATTTTTTTTCCCCACGGAATGTGCCGCTTCACCCCGACTTGCTCGAATTACGGCAAAGGCGCGCTACAAAAATACGGTGTCATCCGCGGAATACCGAAAATTATTTGGCGAATTATGAGATGCAATCCTTGGGGACGCGGCGGACACGACGAACCCTAGATTTTTGAAAAAGTTGCGGGAGTGTTAAAATTCCCCCCGATGCAAATTCTGCCAACTTGGGATCTATTCATTATCGTTTTCTTCGCGATAATTCTCGCCTACTCTTTCATTGTTGGGAGAAATTCGACTTTGAAAATAATCATCGCGAGCTACATCGCTATCCTGACTGCCGACGGTTTTGGCAACATCCTCGACCGTTTCCTTCTTTCTCCGTCTAGGTTGGTTGACACTCCCGCAACTTTCGGACCAGAGAGTTTGGTGATTTTCAAAATCCTTGCCTTCGTTTTAGTGATTCTTTTGATTACCGTCCGTGGCAGCTTTTTTGTCGCAATGGATCGCGAACGCAGTTTGATTTTGAATCTCGTCACCACTGGAGCCTTTGGCTTCCTCTCAGCTGGACTGATAATCGCGACCATTCTTGTTTACATTTCCGGTGGAGCCTTCGTGGGTAATGCCACTTCTGCAGTCGGTCTCGACATCACCGCTGATTCCATCCTAGCGAAACTAATGACTGAAAATTACAATATTTGGTTTTCTCTCCCAGCCGTCGCCTTCGTCGTGATGAGTTTCGTCGGAGGGGAGAAAGATGAAGCCGAGATAATTGAGTAATTTAAGATTTAAAATTAAATATTTAATATTTTTTTGAATGCGTTTTAAAGGAGAAATAATTCCCGGACGAGGCGTCGGTCGAAATCTCGGCTTCCCGACTTTGAATTTCGAGATTCCTGAGAATTTCGATTCGGAAGAGGGTGTTTTCGCCGCGCAGCTTTTTTTGGGTGAACAGAAATTTCCAGCAATCTTATTTTTTGGGAATCGTCAGACTTTCGACGGCGTGAAAAGTTTGGAAATTCACGTTTTAGAAAAATTCGACGAGTCTCCTGCTTCCGCCGAATTTGAGATTCTGGGAAAAATTCGGGAGGTGAAGAAGTTCGCGAATGAGGCGGAATTGAAAAAACAAATTGCAACAGATTGTGAAACTGCGCGCGAAATTTTGGGGGTGCGTTAAAATATAAAAGTGCTCACCCAAATAAAAAAAATCGTCTCGCCGACCAATCCAATCCGCCTCGCCTGGCATTTCGTTTGGGATCTCGCTGCGACGATCTTTTACCGCTTTCCAAGTAGATCCATCACTGTCATTGGGGTGACTGGAACGAATGGTAAAACTACGACGGCTAATCTGATTGCGAAAATTCTGGAGACAAATGGCGAAAAAGTCGCCCTCGCGACTACGATTAATTTTTGGCTGGGAGAGAAAAAATGGGACAACATCACAAAAATGACCTCGCTCGGTCGCGGAGGAGTTCAGCGATTTTTGCGACAGGCGGTAAACGCTGGTTGCAATTATGCCGTCTTGGAAGTCTCAAGCCATGCTTTGATCCAACATCGCGTCTGGGGGGTGAATTTCAACGCCGCGATTTTGACAAACATCACCCATGAACATCTTGATTTCCATGGTAGCTTCGAGGAATACATCGCCGCCAAAGAGCTGCTTTTTTGGCGACTCGCGAAAAACCGAGAGAGTGGCGAAAAAATCGCGATTTTGCCGGCAGAGGACACGAGCATTGAGCATTTTTTACGAATTCCTGAGATCGGAATAATTTCTTTTGGATTCAAAAAAGGTGACTTGCGGGCGGAAAATTTACGGGTACGAGAAAGTTCGCAAAAATTCGAGGTCATCGGGATGGAAGAAAAATTCGAAATCACGACCAAGCTGTTAGGAAATTTTAATGTTTCAAATATTTTGGCAGCGACCGCTCTCGCTCTTGCTTTGAAAATTCGACCTAAAATAATTCGCCAAGTTTTTCGCAATTTGAAACCACTGCCGGGAAGACTGGAAGCCATCGACGGCGGTCAAAATTTTCGAGTGATTGTTGATTTCGCCCACACCCCCGACGCGCTCGAGAAATTGTTGCGAACTTTTCGGGCGGTGACCGAAGGTCGAGTCTGGCTCGTATTCGGCGCGACCGGCGACCGTGACCGCGCCAAAAGACCGGTAATGGGATCGATTGCGGCGAAACTGGCGGACGAAATTATTCTGACCTCGGACGATCCTTTTTCGGAAGATCCGGAGAAAATTATTTTCGAAGTACGAGAAGGCATCCCGCGAACGGAGGGAGAAAATTTTTTGGTCGAAGTCGACCGCCGCAAAGCGATTCGTTACGCCTGCGAAAACGCGCAAAAAGAAGATACCGTTTTAATCGCCGGCAAAGGCTGTGAGCAATTTCAAGTGATTGGAAACAAAAAAATCCCGTGGGACGATCGAGAAATCAGTCGCAAATTTTTGGAAAAAAGATTCGCGAAATTAAGAAGGAAATAAAAAAGTCTCCAACTTTTAGAAATTTTTGCTGTCAAAAAGTGGAAGCCTTAAAAAAATTACCTTACAAAAAACGGCAAAATCGCCGTCCCGAGCAACGCGATGACGACAAATACGACGAAGATTTTTTGGGATAACTTTTTTTTCATTCTAAATTTTTCGTTATTTCTTCGCCCATCTCGGCAGTTGAAACTTTCTTTTCTCCGGCGAAACCAGTGAAAATGTCGGCGGTGCGGCAACCCGATTCCAAAGTTTTGAGAATCGCCTTTTTAATTGATTTCGTCGCCGCTAACTCGCCAAACGAGATCTCCAACATCATCGCTGCCGAACCAATTTGGGCGATCGGATTCGCGATTCCTTTTCCGGCAATGTCGGGCGCCGACCCCCCCATCGGCTCGAACAAACCAAACTTTTGGGAATTAATTGAAGCCGAAGCTTGCAGCCCAATTGAGCCAGAAATTTGCGCCGCCTCGTCGGAAAGAATGTCGCCAAAAAGATTGCCGGCAAGAATGATGTCGAAATTTTGCGGACGGACAAGAATCTGCATCGTCGCGTTATCGATGTAAAGATGGTTCAACTCAATTTCGGGAAATTCTTTGGCGTGAATTTCTTCGACGACCGACCGCCAGAATTGGGAAGTCGCGAGAACGTTTGCCTTGTCGATGTTGGTAACTTTTTGCCGGGAATTCCGAGCCAGCTCGAAAGCAACTCGGGCAATTCTTTCAACTTGCGAC
The DNA here is from genome assembly GCA_021735425.1 of Candidatus Altimarinota bacterium. GTDB lineage: Bacteria > Patescibacteriota > Gracilibacteria > JAHISY01 > JAHISY01 > JAHISY01. Next base: position 29,843 of record JAIPGZ010000010.1, read on the forward strand.
TTTTGGTAAATCATCAAATCCGAACCGAAATCTTTGGTTAATTTTTTCTCGCCGAAATAAACATCGCCGGTCAGCTCGCGGACTACGGTGAAATTGAAACCGTCACAGATTATTTCAGGCTTCAACGGCGAGGAATTTTTGAGCATCGACAAAACGCCCGCTGGTCGGATGTTCGCGAAAAGGTCGAAGTGTTTGCGGAGTGGCAAAAGTGCCCCGACTTCGGGACGCTTTTCCGGTGGGAGAGAATTCCATTTTTCCCCGCCGACTGAACCGAAAAGAATCGCGTCAGAATTTTCGCAGGCCGTCAAAGTATCGGCAGGTAGAGCTTCTCCGGTCGCGTCAATCGCCGCCCCGCCGACTAATTTTTCGTCGAACTCGAATCCGATTTGGAATTTCGAGGAAACTGTGGCGAGAACTTTTTTGGCTTCAACCATCACCTCATGACCAATTCCATCGCCGGCTAGAATCGCGATTTTATAATTTTTTGGACTCATCAAAAATTATTTTAACATCCGCCGCGAATCTTGCCGACCACTATTTTTTAGACTTCTTCTTATTTTCTTTTCCGACTTTCTGGTTCTGAATTTCTCCACCGCCATCTTTTGTTTCATGTTCCATGTTGTGTGTTTCATGAATCAAATCCAATCTTTTAGCCTGATATTTTTGAATTTTTTTGAGAATCTCTTCGACTGAAGTTGAGACTTTGGCGTTTGGGATTTTGAAACCCGCCGCCCGGTGATGCCCTCCACCACCGAAAATTCCCGCAATCTCCGAAGCCGAAACCGCTGGTGTCGTCGTCCGCAAACTGCCTGAAACGACATCACCCTTTTGCTTCAAAAGTAAAACCACCTCTGCCCCTGGCGCATTGGAAAGCAGCTCATCAATCAACCCGTCGGTCGAATTTTCTGGCGCCTCTGTCGCAGCGAAATCATCGGCGGAAACTGAGCTCCAAACAATGCGGTGCGGCTCGTCGAATTCAATTTTGGACAAAACCCGCCCCCATAATTTCAAAGTCGAAAGCTGTTTCGTTTTGTAAACATGCTGGATGATTTCTTGCTGCCGCGCGCCCGCTTCAATCAAGTCAGCGGAAACTTCGAAACTTCGCGGCGTCGTATTGGAATTTTGGAACGAGCCAGTGTCGGTAATAATCCCCGTGAGAACCAAAGTCGCGATGTCCTCGTCGAGTAATTTTTTATTTTCCTCTGATTCCAAAGTTTTGATTAATCGCAAAACGAGCTCAGAGCTCGAAGCCGCCGTCGTGTCAACGAAATTAACCTGCGCATAACCGGTATTGCTAGCGTGGTGGTCGATATTAATTAAAGGCGTCTCATAAAAAAGGTTGGGATTAGTCTCAAAAAGTTTTCCGAGCTGGGGAAAATCGGGAACATCGACGCAAATAATTAAATCAAAATCCGCTTCCCCTGCTGTGAATTTTGCCTCGTCGAAAGTGAAAGGCGCGCCGCCGACCGGCCGAACCGCAATTTTAAGAACACCATCATCAATTTTGTGAAAAACTTCAGCATCCTTCCTGCCTCCTAGTGGTAAAGAAATCACCAAATCGCTCGCCCCGGCAATCGCCGTTTCGAAATTTTCGAGCGCCGGGAGAAAATCAAGAGTTTTCGGAACGGCATCAGCGCTCGCCGCCAGCACATTTTTATTCAACTTACGTAGCGCAAGCAATAAAGCCAACGCGCTGCCGACCGCATCTCCGTCCGGATTTTGATGTCCGAGGATTAGAATTTTCTCACTTGTTTTGAGAAGATTAACGATCTGTTGCAGCGGGGTGGAATTCAATTTGTTGGAATGAAGCAATAACTTTAAACTCTTTATTCTGTTTTGTAAATGTTATTATGATATTTTACCACTCTAACCAATAAAAGTCAAGAGACAAACTTTGACTATTTACTGTCCCTTTTTTATAATCCCCCAGCTTTTTTACTCCTCGCTTAGTCGAGCAGTAATTCATTCCACAAGAAGCATGACTGCAAAAACGACCCATTCCGCACAATCTTACGAACTACTGACAATCTTCGCCGGTAGTTTGCGCGATTCTGAAACCACAAAAGAACTGGAGAAATGGGAAGCTGAGCTAACAAAAATCGGCAAAATTCTAAATAAGGCAGTTTGGACGAATCGACTTTTGGCTTACAAAATCAAACAAGAAGAACGCGGTACTTACTTGATTCTACAGGCTGAAATTGAGGGTGAAAAAATTGCGGAGCTGGAAAACAACCTACGTTTGGATCCCAAGGTGATTCGTCATCTGATTTGCAAAACTCCAAAAAAATATTTTTGGCGGGAATATTCAGAGGAAGATTTGGAACACGATTTCAAGAAGTTGGATAATTTGGAAGACGACAAAATGGAAAAAAGATTCACCAAAACGAAAGGACCAGTCCGACCGGCAGCCTTCGTGAAAAAAGTCGAACCTAAAAAAACAGCAGCTGTTGAAAAGGAGGCAATCAAAAAGGAAGTCGAAAAACCTAAAGCTAATGTGGGAGAAATTGATAAAAAACTCGACGATATTTTGGCAGACCTGTAATCTGAATCCTTAGTTCTTTATCCTTAGTCCTTGTATCATGAGAAGCGTCAACAAAGTGATTCTAGTCGGAAATCTCACTCGAGATCCAGAATTGAAAACAACTCAAGGCGGTCAGTCAATTTGTACCTTCGGAATGGCGACGAACCGACAATGGAAAGATGCCGAAGGGAAACCGCGTGATCTGGCTGAATTCCACGAAATCACCGCTTGGGGCGGACGCGGCGATATCTGTCATCAGATTCTGAAAAAAGGTAACCTCGTCTACATCGAAGGCTACATTAAAACGAGAAACTGGCTCGACGAAGAAACGCAAAAGAAACGCTACCGCACTGAAGTCGTAGTCGACGATGTGATTAAGCTAGAAAAACGACCCCAAGGCGAAATCACCCCCGGCGACAAACCAGTAGTAGAAGTGAATGAAGCGGAGGGCGCAGCAGCGACAGAGGCTTTCGGAGCAGAGCCAGAAGAAAAGCCAGAAGAAAAGCCAGAAGAAAAGCCAGAAGAAAAGCCAGAAGAAAAGCCAGAAGAAAAAGAGGAAATAACTGAAAATTTCTAGTAATTATCAATTATTAAAATGGTTAAAAATTCATCAGTCCGAGTAGTTTGCAAATTTTGCACCGCCAAAACACAATTCATCGACTTCAAAAATGTCAGAATTTTGCGTCGCTACATCAATCTAGATGGCAAAATCCAACCACGTAAATATTCTGGCAATTGTCTGAAACACCAACGCATGCTGGTATCCGCTATCAAAAAAGCGCGCATTGTTGCCTTGGTGCCATTCGTCCGCGATGCAGTCTTGTAGCCAGTAGTTTGTAGTTAATAGTTTGTAGATTTTTCTCAACTTATTGCTTGTTAATTACCATCTACCAACTACCTTCTACCTACTAAACAACCCGCCGCCGTAGCTTACCCTTCACCCTTCGGGTTACGGGGCACAGGCAGCAAAATAGGAACACCCATGGTAAGGGTGGGGTCACCCCGCCAAGCGGGGTCGGCGGCCACTCTCAATAATTCCGCCGCCGTAGCTCAGTCGGTAGAGCACACCCATGGTAAGGG
>JAIPGZ010000011.1 GCA_021735425.1 Candidatus Altimarinota bacterium
GTTTTACCCCAACGAATTATTCCACCGATTACGCCGCAGTGAGGGCATGTTTTTTGTGCTGGCATACTTTTTGAAGGGTTAGGGGCTTAAATTAGCCCGATTCTTCAGTTTTACCAACACTTAATGTTACTAGTCCCTTGTAAATTGATGTCAGTAGCGGTGCTGATTGAGATCAAGAGAAAAACAGTTTGAGAAAATATTTAAAATTCTTGTCCGTCATAGCAGATTCCATGATCACGCTAATTTAATCCCCGACCTTCGAGAAAATAAAAAGGATCCCCCGACCTTGCGAAATTTTTGCAGAGTCGGGCAGTTTTTTGATCTACTTTTTTGCTGTCAAAAAAATAGTGAACTGTAGGGAACGGGCATGCCCGTTCCGCGTTCCAGAAGCCTCACGACAGCGAAGAGAGAAACTGAATACTTCTTTGCCAAAAACCAACCGCACACCCAATCCCTCCCGGCGCCTCGTAACTCAAAACTTCGCTGGTATGAGGAATTTTTTCGAAAGCCGCCAGCAAAGTCACCAAACTGCGCAAACCACACTCTTCAATCTCATCCAACTCAAAAACATCCTGCTGCAAAATCTTTTCGAATTCGCCTGCTTTTAGCTTCGCGATAATCTGTGCATCCCACTCCACCCCTTTGGGCGAAAATCCATGCGGCGAAATTTTGCTAACCTGATGGGACAACTCCCCGCTCGCAACAAGAGCAATTTTTTTTTAGACTTTTCAGCAATCTCGGCGATAATTTCGCCTAATTTTTGGTGAGTAGAAATTCCCGCCATTGAAATTCCGAGATTCACTACCTCAACTTCGGGCAGTGCGACGGCGAGATAATGAAGTGGAATGCTGCTGCCGAAGTCCAACTTCTCACCTTCGAGAATGGATGTTTGCAAATCAGCCGCATGTATTCCTTCGATAATCTGAGAAGTCAGCAGGCGGTCGCGCGGATAGGTCTTCTTCTCACCTGTTACGCCAAACTCGGTGAAATCCGCGATGAAGTTTTCACTTTTCGGAATGCGAACAACAAATTTATCTAGCTCAATCTCGAGGTGCGGTGATAGCACGATGAAAGTTTGCGGCGAATTTTGTCTCAGGCTCAGGCTGATCGAAAGCAAAGCTTGAATTGTTCGCTCGAATTTTTTCGTCTCCGCCCCACCAATCGCCGGAATGATGGTCGGCGGATGAGGAGTGAAAATTCCATGAGTCAGCATGTCAGAATTTTAACAAAGATTGATTTAATACTAGCTTTGTATTAAAATGGAAAATATGCAATTCTCCAAAGCCGCTGAATACGCCATCATTGGGCTGACTCACCTTGTCAGCGCAGAAAATCAATCTGCCAGCGTGGGTCAAATAGCCCATGCCGAAAAACTTTCACTGTATTTTTTGCGGAATGTTTTTCAAAAGTTGCGCGACGCGAAGCTCGTGGAGTCGAAACGCGGCAGCGGCTACACCCTCACGAAAAATCCAAAAAATATTTCATTGAAAGATATCCTCGAAACCGTCGAGCGAAAACTTGTCATCCACGCCTGTTTGCAAAAAAAAGAGTCCGGCTGTGCTCGCGCGAAAAATTGTAAGATTGTCTACCAACTCGCCAAAGTCCAAAAACGCATGCTGGCTGATCTCGACAAAATTAGCTTAATCGACCTAATCTAATAAAATAATTAAATTAAAAATTTTCTACTACCAACTACAAACCAATAACTACAAACTTCATGAACAACTGGCTTTATTCGGAAACAGTCAAAGACCACTTCCTACACCCTCGCAATTTTTTGTCAGGTGATGAAGCTGATTTCGCCGCGGACGGCGTGGGCGAGGTAGGCTCACCTGCCTGTGGCGATGTGATGAAAATGTGGATCAAAGTGAAAGATGGAAAAATAATTGATCTGCAATGGAAGACTTTTGGCTGTGCGAGCGCGATTGGGAGCACCTCGATGCTGAGTGAAATGGTTTTGGAAAACGGCGGAATGAAAATCGAAACCGCTTTGAAAATCACACCAGCAGATATTTTGAAAAAACTGGGCGGACTACCGACAAACAAAATTCACTGCTCTGTATTGGGAGACAAAGTGCTTCGTGCGGCAGTTAAAAATTATTTAGAAAAAAAAGGCGAGCCCAAAAAAAAGCCATCGAAAATAATTTGCGTATGTCTCGGAGTGACCGAACGCGAGCTCGACCTCTCTGTCGCCGCTGGCGAGCGAACTTTTGCGGAATTTCAGCGCCGGACGAAAGCTGGCACGGGCTGCGGAAAATGTGTCGCAAAAATTGAAAAATTATTAGCGAAAAAAATCGACCAATATTCTGATAAAACTTGTTGTAGCTTTTGTAAAAAAGATTGTCCTAGTAAGACTTCACGAACTAATGATTAGAGAAAAATTCATAATTTTAAGTTTTAAATTTTGAAACACTCTTAAATTAAAAATTATCTAGCCCTACACCCTGAACCCTAGCCCTCACATCTATCTCGACCACGCCGCCACCACACCTCTCGCGCCCGAAGTTTTGGACGCGATGCTGCCATTTTTTCAGGAAGAATTTGGTAACCCTGGTTCAATTCATTCAAAGGGTCAGTCGGCGAAAAATGCTTTGGAAAAAGCGCGCCGATCTGTTGCGGAAATTTTGAATTGTGAACCCGAGGAAATAATTTTCACAAGCGGCGGCAGTGAGAGCGACAATCTCGCCTTGAATGGAATTTTAAAAAAGGACGACCATTTAATTATTTCGGCCATCGAACATCCCGCGGTTTTACACGTTGCAGAAATTTTGGAGCAGAACGGAATTGAGCTGACGAAAATTCCAGTCGAGAAAAATGGGATATTGAAAATTGAAAAAATTGAAAAGGCGATTCATCCAAACACGAAATTGATTTCTGTGATGTTGGCTAATAATGAAATTGGGACACTCCAACCACTGCGTGAAATCGGTAAATTTTTGCAAAAAAATCATCCTGGAATCTTACTGCATACCGATGCTGTCCAAGGCGGCGGAATTTTGGATTTGAATGTGAAGCACCTCAAGGTCGACTTCCTCTCGCTTTCCGCCCACAAATTTTATGGACCGAAGGGCGTGGGAATTTTATTCAAAAAGAAGGGCGTGAAACTCAATCCGCAAATCAGTGGCGGAAGTCAAGAACGTAGCCTGCGCGCTGGTACGGAAAATGTCGCAGGCATCGTCGGCTGCGTGAAAGCACTCGCGCTCGCAGAGAAATCGAGAAATAAAGAATTTATTAGATTGAAAAAATTGCAGAATTATTTTGTGGAAAAAGTTTTGGCGGAAATTCCAAAAACAAGATTGAACGGAGACGCTGAAAAAAGATTGCCAGGTAACGCCAATTTTTCTTTTTTTGGAATCGAGGGTGAAAGTATTCTGCTACGCCTAGACTTCGAGGGAATCGCCGCCTCGACCGGCTCAGCCTGCGCGAGCGGTAGCCTCGACCCTTCCCATGTTTTGCAAGCGTTAAAAATTCCGCACGACTGGCTGCACGGCAGCATCCGCTTCACACTCGGGAAGTCGACTACCAAAAAAGATTTGGATTTTGTGGTGGCGAAACTGAAAAAGATTGTGAAAGATTTACGCGCCATTTCTCCGCTTGTTTAGCGTGGAAAATCCTGAAACTCATTTTGACAAGTCGGTCCAGCTTATTTACAATGCCAGCCTTTAACTTTCCTCAGAATGAATTACGCGAATTCACAAATCGAAAAACTCTCCGCACAAACTCTTGGTGGCAGACAAGACACCAGAGGTGAAATAACAAAGACGATCGAATCAGACCAGACAGATTTCCAAGTAGACGCAGACGGATTTTTACTTGACCACAATCAGTATTGCGAAGCATGGGCTAACCACGTCAGAGAACAAGAAGGGATCGCAGAGCTGACCGAAGAACACCGGAGTATCATCAAAGTAGCTCGGAATTACTACTCACAATATGGTGTTGCCCCAATGGCGCGTGTACTCTCCAAAATTACCAATATCCCAAAACAACATATTATTTATGAGATCTTCCCGTCAGGATTCGGAAGTATTTGCAAAATGGCCGGCCTACCAAAACCAACATGTTATTACCTCACGACCGAAAGAAACCCGTAATCGCTAAAATCTTCTTTAAAGATGTGTGGCTTGAAAAATTATTGCATTGAAAATTGTTTGAAAATTTAAAATTATAAATTTGAAATTAATCCTAGCCTCTTCGTCTCCGCGCCGAATTGAAATTCTCAAAAAATTGGTGACAGACTTCGAAGTGCAACCAGCCGACTTAGAAGAAATTCTCGATTCAAAAAAGTCAGCCAAAGCAAACGTGGAGCGACTCGCGACCGCCAAGACTCGCGCCGTTTTCGAGCAAAATTCTCTGACTCTCGGCTGCGACACTCTCGGCGAATTGGACGACTGGGTTTTCGGCAAACCGAAGTCAAAAAAAGAAGCAGTTGAATTTTTGAAAAAATTGAGCGGCAAAACCCACTCCGTCATCTCGGGTTTTTGCGTGAAAACCAACGAAAAGGAAATCATCGGCAGCGAAACCACCGAGGTGACTTTTAGAAAAATTAAGGAAGGCGAAATCGAAAAATATGTCGCCGAAAATCCGGTCACAAATTGGGCGGGCGGCTACGCAATCCAGGGCGCAGCAAAAAAATTCGTCGAAAAAGTTGAGGGCGAAATCGAAACAGTAATTGGCTTCCCGCTTAGCTCAATTAAAAAAATTCTCGCAACTAAAAACTAGAAACTAACAACTCGTTTAAGCCACCTTCGCGTCGACTAAATCAACGTCTGCTAAGTTCTCAATTTTTTCATTCCGCGCAGTCAATGGATTATAAATTCCATAGAAAAGCTGAATCAATCTGGCAGTCTCCATCCTCTTTGATCGCAAACCACAATTCTCCAAACCACCCGTCACCTGCTCGACATTTTGTTCAAGTTTTTTACTGAGACTCACAAATTCCTTCTTGCGTTGTTCAAAGGCTGAATGTGTGTCGCTCGGATGAATAAAATTCCAAAAATTCTGAAACGAACTCACCGACTTGGCGCGAGGAGGATCATAAGGAATCACCACATAAAAATTCTTTTCCATGATATCGGCGAATTCAACTAAGCGCCGAATGTATTCGGAATATTCCGCAATCTGATTTTTGAGAAGTTCATTCGTCTGCTTTTTACCCGCTACTCTCAATTTGCCGAGGTAGCTCGAAATATCAAGTTTCTTACTCCGCATCACGATTTGAATCGGAAAACTAAGCGAATTCAGAAAGCCTTGATAAGAAGCCGCAAGCGCATCCTGCTCCTCCTCACTTTTTAAATTAACATTAACACTGTCGACTTCGATTACGGCTCGCATGCCCCCATTTTTGAGAACAACAACGTCGTCGTGAATCTCGCCGATACGCAGATAGAGCTGCGTGCTACCTGCCGGATCTTTGTGCTTACTTTGGTGGATTGTGTCCATGTTATTGGTATTAGTTATTAATTTATGTTTTATGTTTCATACTTCATGAGTTCACACCCTCATCGAGCATTTTTGAAAGCTGTCTTACGTCCTTAATTGAGAAAACTTTCTTGGCTTCTTTAGCGCTATTTTTTTGATTTTTAAGATCCTGCTTTTTGGCAGTAGGAAATTTGGGACGAATGTCCCCAGCAGATTTCACCCAAACCCTATTTGTCTCATTGAGATATCGTTCAAGCAAAAGCAAAATAAAATCGACAAAAGGAATTTCGCGAATTTTTAGAAAAGCAATCGCGACAGTGACTAATGCAAAAAAACCAACCGGAGGCATCCAAATCGAGGAAGGCTGCTTTTCTAGTAGGAGGTAAATGATATAGGTAAATCCGCCCCCGCCGCCACAAATCATAAGCTGGCGCAGAGTCATGAAAGGCAAGATTTTGTCTTCGATTTGAACGTTCTGGGGAACTTTGTATTGCAATTTTGTGTATTTTTATCCCTTTATTTTAGCATTTTTTTGTTTTTGAATCAATCATAAGTTTGGACTTTTTGGAGAAGTGAAGAAAAGAATTCTCGTGGGTTGAACTCACGAACGAGCGGTGCGCGAAAATCAAAATCATTGGCTTGGAAAAGATTCGCCAGACGTAATTCGGTCGAATATTTTTCGAGTAATTTGGCAATCATCCGCGCTGCTTCTCCGCGAGTAATGGGTTGCGCCGGACGAAATTCGGAATTTTGGATTTCAAGCAAACCTTCCTCACGAACCACATTCGCAAAACGCGAATACCAAATATCTGTGGGAACATCTTTCAGCTGACTAGAGGAATCTTCAGCCACCCGCGGATAAAGAGCCGAAACCGCAATCTTGCCAGCTTCCGCACGGTTAACCGAAGCATTTGGATTCCACTGGAAATTAGCCTGGGGTGAAATCCATCCATGTGCGCTGACCGCTGCAATATAAGGCGAATAGGGATCACTGACTGGAACATCGGTGAATTGTTGATAGCGCGGTCGAGTAACATGCAATTTTTTAGCCTTCGCAATCATCCGCGCAAACTCCGCCCGAGTGACAAGCTGGTCAGGATTATTTTCGTCAGTAATAATACTTTTTTTTCGAAGCAAAGCGAGATATTCGCTATTCTCATCAACTTTAATTTTACTAAAAAATTCAGATTGGTAGCCGCTAGAATTTTTGACAGTCAGCCGAATCGCATATTCTCCAACCTGACTGAAACGATGACGATAAATCGGACTAGTACTCCAAACAGTATTGTAATTAATGTCATTTTCTCCCCGGTAATCGAAATCCCACCGGTACCTCAAATCACCACTCACTCTAGAATCATTGCGAGTCAGTGAAGCATCGAATTCGAAATTGGTGGCAAAAGTCCCAACCCGTGGCTCGACGAGGAAAGCAGCATCTGGCGCAGTCAGCTTCACAACCTCGAAAACTGCAGTCGCGCGAGAAACCGAGTTGGCATGATCGCGCACCTCGACAACAGCGGTAAATTTGCCAGCTTGGTTTAATTTTTTGGAATAAGTCTTGGCACTTTTAAATTCTGTATCAAAAAGTCCGTCGCCATTGAAATCAAAACGGTAATCTAAATTGCTCTTGCCGGTTTGATCGTCGCGAGAATCAGAGGCATCGAAACGGAATGTCGTCGCATTCGTACCAATCTCTGGCGTTATTTTGAGAACAGCCGTGGGCGGCGTATTCGCCACGATTTTAATTTTGAACTCTGCGGAATCCAGACCACCACGTTCATCGCGAACCTGAAGCGTCGGGGTGAATGTCCCGGTCGCGGTGAAGCGGTGAATCGCGGTTTTTGTGGTCGCGAAAGTCGTGTCAAAGCGACCGTCACCCTCGAAATCCCACCGCACTTCCAGCTTGGCCCCCGAACCATCTGTGTCGCGACTGCCACTCGCGGAAAACTGAATTTCATCCAGCAAAACTGCGGTGTACGATCCAAGTGCCGGATTCGTTTTGTTGTGAAGAGCAAATTTTGCGGTGGGCAAAATATTATTCGAATCAGTCACTGCAATCGTCCGCGAAGTCCGATCAATCTCACCGAGCGAATTACGCACTTCGAGAATCGCGTCGAAAACTCCGACGGAATTATAGACTCGTTGAATTTTTTTGTTGGCGAAATTCCAAGAATTGTCGAACCTACCGTCGCCGTCAAAATCCCAACGAAACTCCGTCGCACGAATGGAATCACCGGCATCAAAATGGACATTGGTTTGCGGTGAAATTTCGACCGGCCAAGTCTGGAAACTCGCCCGCGGTGACGTCGCCTGATCGACAAGGATTAAGCCAACTTCTTTATTGCGCATTGAATCATTTTCTTTGCCGACTACGTAAAAGCCTTTTTCAATCGAACTCGAACCGTCGGTGTCCCGCACCTCCAACCACGCTTCCTGCCAGCCCGACTCTTCGAAAGTGTGGAAAAAATCACGCGCTCGAGAAAATTTCGTGTCCCAGACTCCGTCGTGATTCCAGTCCCAACGGACTTCGAGCTGATTGGTCGGCGTGTGGATGTTGGAAAAAACTTCGACCATGAAATGAAAATTCGTCGAAGTGTCCCCTGTCGTCGAATCGACGGAAATTTTGGCCAGCGGCGCCGAAGTATTTCTTTTTGTTGCAACGGAAATTTTGAGAGCCGTTTCGTCAACCAGTCCATCGGAGTCTTTGACCTGGAGCCGAGAGGAATAGTTACCCTCATTGCCGAAAGTGTAGGTCGTCCGTGGTGTAGCACTCCAACGAGTCCAATCATATTTGCCTTCGAAATCCCAACGAAATTGTAGATTACGGGAACTACCACGGGAATCGTGGGAGTTCGCAGCGTTGAAGCTCACCGAATTGCCGGTCATCACTGCCGTCGAATTAGCAGTGAAATTTGCGGTGGGACCGAGGTGACTATCAGAAGACAATTCGCCCAAAACTGGATTCGCTAGAAGCGCGAAAACGAGTGCCAAAATCCCAATTTTTATTTTTATTTTCACGAACTTATTTTAGCAGAATTTGGTAATTTTTGCAAGGGAAAAGAGTCTGTGATTCGTTTTGCAAGCTGAATTTCATCGGAGTCAAAGAAGCGTGTTGAACCTTTAAGATACTCGGAAAATTTCCAATTTTATAATTTTATAATTTCCAAATAAGCACTAATTTTCAAATATTCTTTGAACACCAGCGACCAAACAAGTCTAATTTTATTGAACGACTATTGTGTTCAACAGGTGTGTGCTAAAGCTGGTTAGAATTTAAAAATTATTTGGAAATTGGCTAATTGGTTATTGGAAATTTGAGAAAGTCAGTTTACTAAAAAACTTAATTATCTCTGAAGATTGTCCATTTAGAATTAAATCCTAATCTCCTCCTGTTTCTCATCCCACCCTCCGAGTAAATGAAGATGGAGATGAAAAACAATTTGACCGCCTTTTTCACCAACGTTAAATACTAATTTGTAGCCCTCCAGTTTCCGATTTTCAGCAATTTTCCGAGCGACCCAAACCATGTGACCAATGAGCTCCTCTTCCTCTTCTTTCATCTCGGAAATCGAGGCTAAATGCGTTTTGGTGACAACCAGAATGTGGACCGGCGCGACCGGATTGATGTCAGCAAAAGCCACGACCAAATCATCCTCGTACTCGACCGCCGCCGGGCTCCGCCCCTTCGCGATTTCGCAAAAAATGCAGTCACTCTCAGCCATTTGAAAAAGGTTAATTTCTGAACAAATTTTAACCACTTCTCTGGGAAAAAGAAAAAAGTTAAACTCCTCGCACTCTCAAGTTATTATTCCTGACTTTTTAACTCTTACTTAATGAAAATCGCCATCAACGGCTTCGGCCGCATCGGAAGACAGACTCTCCGCGCCATCTTCGCGAAAAAATCGGGACTCGAAGTCGTCGCAGTGAACGACCTCGTCCCCGCCGAAACCCTCGCCCACCTTTTCGAATTCGACTCTGTTTACGGAAAGTTCGAAGGAAAAGTCGAGGTCGAAAAAAGCTCAATTCGCGTGAATGGAAAAGAGCTTAAAATTCTCGCCGAAAAAGATCCGGCGAATTTACCCTGGAAAGATTTGGGTGTCGACGTCGTGATTGAATCGACTGGCTTTTTTTGCGACCGAGCAGGAGCGGCGAAACACCTCGATGCCGGCGCGAAGGTGGTAATTATCTCGGCACCAGGTAAAGAAGTCGACGGCACCTTCGTCCGCGGCGTGAATTGCGCAAGCTTCGATCCGAAGACTCAAAAAGTTGTTTCTAACGCAAGTTGCACCACAAATTGTCTCGCTCCAGTCGTGAAAGTTTTGCAAGAGAAGTTTGGAATCGAAAAAGGACTCATGACGACAACCCACGCCTACACCTCCGACCAGCGGCTAATCGACGCACCGCACTCTGACCCACGCAGAAGCCGAGCTGCTGCGCTAAGCATCATTCCAACCTCGACGGGTGCAGCCAAAGCAGTGGGAGAAGTGATCCCTGAAGTGAAAGACAAGCTCACCGGTATTTCTTTTCGCGTCCCAACTCCAACCGTTTCCGTCGTCGACCTAGTCGCGGAACTTTCTCAGTCGGCAACAGCGGAAGAAGTAAACGCCGCGCTAAAAGCAGCAAGTGAAAATGAGTTGGCGGGAATTCTGGGTTTTGAGGAGAGGCCCCTCGTGTCAATGGATTTCAAAGGCGACGCGCGCTCGTCAATCATCGACGCAGCCAACACCATGGTCGTCGGCGACAACCTAGTGAAAGTCATCGCGTGGTACGACAACGAGTGGGCTTATTCGAATCGGTTGGTCGAGATGGCAGAGCTAGCTGGAGAGAGGTTGTGAAAAAAGTTGTTCAACTAAATTTTACAAAATGAGAAAAAATAGAGAGAATAAGTCACTTAATTTTTAAAATGGCAAAAGAAGAAACATGCATTATCGATAAAGCATTAATAACAAGTTTTGGTAACCTTGTGGAAGCAAGAAACGGTGAGAATGCTGAAGGGGCTACTATCAATGGAGTGCGCACGATGGTCGGAGCAATATGTACGGATTGTGTGAACGAATACACTGCTGCTTTTGCGGAAGCATGTCGCGTTCTAAATAGAGGACGTACATGGGAGGGCAGAAAGATGTCCGGAAAAATAAGAAGCGAGATGGTTAAAATTCTACAAAACAAACAAAGATAAGAGATGCCGTTTATTTTAAGACTTCTATTTTGATCCAGCTGAAAATCGTAGATTCAATCCGATCAAAAAATTGTTGACATTTAAGCCGCAAACACGCCATGACTCTTAACAAACGGAAAATGGATTTTTGGGGTGAAAATTCCGAAACCGAGACCCTAACTAACCAACTAACCGAACCACTCACTCACTCGGTGGAATCGCGAAATAATTCTTGAGCAGCTCTTCGGAAACTTTTTGGAAGATCGGTGCCGCCACAGCCGCCCCCCACTCTGAAACCCGCGGCCGATCGATTTTAATTAAGAGAACAAATTTCGGATCGGTCGCTGGCGCATATCCACCAAAAGACGCGAGCGTCGTCCCAACTTCGCTCAAAGCCCGCCCGCGCAAATAAGTTTGGCTCGTCCCCGTCTTACCCGCGACGAAGTAACCCTCGACTCGCGCCGGTTTCGCTGCTCCCGTTTTGACAGAATTGACGAGCATCTCGGTAATCTCACGCGAAGTTTCCGGATCAATCACCCGCCGAATGGTTTGCGGCTCGGTTTTAATTCGACGCCCGTCTGGGAGAATTTCCTCATCAATAATGTACGGCTTCATCAAAAGCCCACCGTTTGCGAGTACAGAGTACCCCACTGCCATCTGAAAAAGATTGACGTTAATGCCCTGTCCAAAGCCTTTCGTGACAAGCTCTGATTCGCTCCATTTAGTGTAATTTTCAATCATACCAGCATCCTCACCGTCGAATTCAACTTCTGTTCGTTCACCAAATCCGAATTTTCTGAGATAATCGTAGAATGTCGCAGGACCTAATTGTTGGGCGACAAAAGTCATTCCAATGTTCGAGGAATTCGCCAAAATCTCACTCATCGTCTCGAAACCATGATACTGATTTTGCGAATTTTTAATCACAATCGGCTTTTTTGTGAGGTAATTAATTTCGTCAATCGGAACTGGTCCGTTGTAGGGTGAACGCGTCGTCGAATCGACTTCACCGGCATCGAGCGCAGAGGCCATCACGATTGGTTTAAATACCGAACCAGGCTCGTAAGGATCCGTCGCTGCCTTGAGACCAAAAGCTCCCTCACCGACACGATTTTCATAAATCAATTTACGAAATTCCTCGCCGTCACGATACTCAGTGAAGACCGGGTAACGGTAGCCGTTGCGAATGACATATTCCACTCCCCACTCGGTGTAAGTCTTTTCGCCATTAATAGTCTCCCACCAAACTTCAATTTCCTTTTGAATGTTCCCCTCCTCGTCCACCCACTTTTTTTCCCGCTCCTTTTTTTCTAATTCTTCAGTTGTATAAACATCACCGTAAGCGTTCGGATCAAAAGTCGGATAATGCGCAAGCGCGAGAATCGCACCAGTCGCGGGGTCCATCACGATTGCCTGCCCACCATCTGCGCGTTGAAAATCAACAATTTTCCCTAATTCTCTTTCGGCCATTTCTTGAATAACGCGGTCAATCGTGAGCACCAGCGAACTCCCGTCTTTCGCGTTGTCAATCATCACGTCACCAACTGTGATTTGCCGGTTGAAGGGATCGACTTGCGTCTGACGTAATCCGTCTTGACCACGCAATTTTTTGTCCAAAGCCCCCTCCACACCGTAGGCTCCCTGCTCGTCGTGGTCGAGGAAACCGATGACCTGCGCCGCCAAAGAACCTTCCGGGTAAACCCGCCGGTATTCTGGAATCGAACCAATCCCGCGCACCCCCAGCTCTGCAATCGCATCTCGCATTGCCGGTGTCACTTTCGCAGCCAACCGGGAGTAGCGAACTTTTTTACGAATCATGAGGGGATAAATCTCATCGTAATCTTCGGCCAGAATCGTCGCCAATTTTGTCGCAGTATCTTCGGGATCATCAATCAGGGTTGGATTAATAATAATAATTCCCTCCTCTGCCGCAACCCCGGCTAAATGTGAATCCGCCACCAGTCTCCCTTCTTCGACGGAAACTTGGTGCAACTCGCGTCGCATGACATCCTTCGTCGTTAGTTTTTTAATTAAATTATTACGGAATTCCTCTTTTGGACTAATTGTGACTGTTCCATTCTCAGCCTCCGAATCCTCGTCTGAATCTTCTACGGCCTCGTTGTCTATTTCTGTGTCCTGGAATAATAATGGTAGCAACATCTCGACAACCGCCACTTCGCTACCATTTTCAATCAGGAGTGGATCGGCAAAAATCGTGTAGGTTGTAGAATTTTGCGCCAAGGGAAAAAGCTCATTCGTCCGGTAATCTTTCGCGTAAATATTCCCCCGTTTCGCTGGGAGAACTACACCGCGCGCATTTTGCTCCTCGGCAAGTTGCTTGTAATCGGCAGAATGAACAATCTGCAACCACGCCAGCCGCGAGACAATCGCGAGGAAACAAAAAATCGTCGTGTAAAAAAGCGCATTAAAGCGATTAATTTCTCGGTAATTCTGGCGAGAGTGCAAGTACATCGGCTCGGGAAGTGTAGCGAATTATCGCTTGCTCGTCGAAATAAATTCGGCTGGTTTTGAAAGAAATTATCCCACATTTTCGAATTCCGCTAAAATCCCGGCGTGAAAAACATTCGCAATTTCTGCATCACCCCGCTTCGCTACGCTTCGCGGGGCAGGTCGCCCACTAAATTAAAGTTCAATCATTAAAATGAAGAATATTAGAAATTTTTGCATCATTGCCCATATTGACCACGGCAAGTCGACCCTCGCCGACCGGCTGTTGGAATTGACCCACACCGTCGATAAACGCGACATGCGAGCGCAACATCTCGACACGATGGATCTCGAGCAGGAACGTGGAATCACGATTAAATTGCAACCCGCACGCATGGAGTGGAAGAACTACGAACTAAACCTGATTGACACTCCCGGGCACGCCGATTTTGCTTACGAAGTTTCGAGAAGCCTGAAAGCCGTCGAGGGCGCGCTGTTAATTATTGACGCAACCCAGGGAATCGAAGCCCAAACTCTTGCGAATGTTTACGCCGCCTTGGAAGCAAATTTGGAGATAATTCCGGTGATTAATAAAATCGACCTCCCCGCCGCCGATGTCCCGAGAATCAAAACCGAGATTGAAAATGTTTTGAGTATTCCGCGTGAAGAAGTGATTGAAATCAGTGCGAAAGAAGGCACAAATTGCGAGCAGATTTTGGATGCCGTGGTGGAGCGAATTCCACCGCCACAGAACCTAGTGGAAAGCGAGGGAACGAAGGCGCTCATCTTCGACTCGATTTTCGACCCCTACCGCGGAGTGGTGATTTATGTGAGAAATTTCGCAGGTGAGATTAAGAAAGGAGACAAGTTGAAGTTACTTCGCGCCGACGCAGAGTTCGAAGCGCTCGAAGTGGGCTGCTTCAAGCCGAAATATTTGCCGACGGAGAAAATTGAGGCGGGAGAAATTGGTTACATCGTCACTGGATTAAAAAGTGTGCGCGACGCCCGCGTCGGTGAAACTGTCTGGGGGAAATCCACCATCCAAACTAAAAACCAAGCACCACCCGAACCCTTACCCGGTTACAAAAAAGTCTCGCCCTTCGTCTTCGCTGGCGTCTTCGCGAATGATGCGAATGATTTTCCCGAGCTGCGTGACGCGTTGGAAAAATTGAGCCTGAACGACGCCAGCCTCACTTACGAACCAGAGCGAAGCAGCGCGCTAGGTTTCGGTTTCCGCGTCGGCTTCCTCGGCTTGCTGCATCTCGAAATAGTCCAGGAAAGATTAGAGCGAGAATACAATCTCGATTTAATCGTCACCGCCCCAAGTGTGAAATACGAGATGATTTTGAACAGCGGCGAGGTGAAACCACTCGCCAATCCAAGCGAGCTACCGGATGTTTTTGAGGAATTGCACGAACCCTGGGTCAAGCTCGAAATCGTCACGCCAAAGAAATATCTCGGCGGAGTTTTGGAGCTGGTGACGAAACGACGAGGGGTGCAGAAAAATCTCTCTTTTCTCGACGCTGACCGTGCCTTAGTGGAATATGAGATTCCGCTCGCCTCGATAATTACAGATTTCTACGACAAGCTGAAAAATGTTTCGAGTGGTTACGCGAGCATGAGTTACGAGTTTTTAGAATTCCGTACCGAAAATCTCGTGCGACTCGATGTCCTCATCGGTGGGGAAAAAATTGACGCTTTAAGTTTCATCGCGCATCGCAGTGAAGCACGATCAGTTGGAATGAATTTGTGTAAAAAATTGAAAGACATCATCCCCCGCGCCAACTTCGTCATCCCGATTCAAGCCGCCATCGGTGCAACCGTCATCGCCCGGGAAACTCTCTCCGCCTACCGCAAAGATGTAACTGCGAAACTCTACGGCGGCGATGTGACGAGAAAAAATAAGTTGTTGAAAAAACAGAAGGCGGGCAAAAAACGCATGAAACAGTTTGGCAAAGTCTCATTACCGCAAGAAGCTTTCTTGGCAGTTTTGAAAAGAGATTGATTTTTAATCAATTCGAGATAAAATTATTTCCTTTAAATTTTTTAAAAATGAGCAACAATAAATGTGAATTTTTAAAAGGAAACTCCGCTTGCCCTGCAAGAAAGTTTATCAAACAATTATTCTCTGAAAAATATATTTATAAAATACCGCAAGAAGTTGCGGATACCGAATGTCACGGTAAAGCAGGAGAATATTGCGCCGTGAGACATTTTACAAAATACGATTGCGAACAATTTAATTGAGCGAAATATAAATTCGCAAATTTCAATTCGGCTCGATATGAACCGCCACCTCGTGGACTTTATCGACAAATTTTAGTTTGCTTTGAATTTCTTCTTCAAGCGCGTGAACTTTTTCAAGCGAAAAGTTTTTCGGTGCAATTACGGTAACAGCGATTTGGATTTCTGAACCGATGAATTGGGCGCGTAGATTTTTGAATTTGAGAATCTTTTTTTGCTCTTTGAGCTCGTTTAATTTTTCACGAATTTCACGAAGCGTTGCCTCATCTGGACACCGCCCCATCAGCTTGGCTAAATTGTCGCGGGCAATCGTGAAACCAATCCAAGCAATCCACGCCGCAATCGCAAGCGCAGCGTAAATATCAAGCTGCGGCAAGCCAAAATTAATTCCCCCGACTCCGAGCAAAGCAAGCAAGCTAATCACGACATCCATCTTCGCATCAGCGGACAACGCGACAAGTGCCGGACTTTCGGGAAATTTGCGAGCGAGAAAAAACATCGCACCTTTAACGAGAATCACTCCGAACAAAACAAAAATCGGCAGCATACTAATTTCCGGTTGGCTCCCGGAGAGAATTCTTTCCAGCGCTTCGCGAATCACCTCAAAAGCCAAAACAAAAGTCAGGATGCTCACGGTGAAAGCCGCGAGTGGCTCTGCCCGTGAGTGTCCGAAAGGATGATCCGCGTCTGCCGGCTGATTGCCAACTTTGATGGCGAAATAAACCATGACAGAAGTGGCGATATCGACCAGCGAATTGAAAGCATCCGACAAAACTGCCAGCGATCCGAACAAAAGTCCGACCAAGAGCTTCGCGGCAAAAAGCCCAAGATTGAGGACGAGAAAAAGCAGCGTGATTCGAACGGCACGAGACATTTATGAAATTTTACCTTTTCTGCAAAAAGTGAGAAAGCGGTTAAAATTAAAACCATGAAAATTAAATTTTCCAACATTTCGCAACCTACCCTGAATTCTAAAATTTTTGCCGACTTTAAAAAGAATCCGCCTGCCTTTTTTGCTTTGCCTAAAAGTGATTTTTCGGAAATTGAAAAATTCGCCGCGAAGAACAAACAATGGCGGCAAGTCTTAATTATTGGAATCGGTGGTAGCTCACTCCCCGCGCGAACTTTGACCGCTGCACTGTCGGGAAAAAATTCGCCTGAATTTTATTTCTTGGAAAATCTCGACCCGACTAGCGCGAAGAGAATTTTTACAAAACTTGATTTCAAAAAAACTTTAGTCATTGTCATTTCGAAATCTGGCGGCACCCTCGAGACGCTAGCGAATTTCTTTGTCGTGAAAAAATTCTTAGGTAATGCTTGGCGCAAACAAGTCGTCGTCATCACTGAATCAGAGAAAGGCTTCCTGCGCGAGTTAGCCAAAAAAGAAAAACTTACCACTTTCGAAATTCCTGCAGAAATCGGTGGACGCTTTTCGATTCTCTCGCCCGTCGGACTCCTCCCCGCTGCCCTAGCCGGAGCGAATTTGGGGGAGCTTTTGGATGGCGCGCGGAAAGCCGATGCGCGGAAAGCCTTAAATTTTGCGCAACTTCAAGCTGCTGAATTTCAGCGCGGCAAAAACATCACAACTTTTTGTGTTTACGCCGACACGCTGAAAGGTTTCGCGAAATGGTGGGAGCAGCTCCTCGCCGAATCGATTGGAAAATCGAGCAAAATTGGCATTACGCCAGAAATCGCGGTCGGCGTGACTGATCAGCATTCGAAATTACAACTTTGGGCAGACGGACCCAATGATAAATTTTTTACTTTTTTAGGAGTGCGAAATTTTGGAAAAGATTTCAAAATCCCAAACCCACCTAAAGATTTTGGATTCCTAAAAAATAAATCCATGCAGCAAATTTTACAGGCAGAATTTTTGGCAACGACCAAAAGTTTGGTGGAGCGGAGACGACCACTCGCGATTTTAGAAATTGAAAAAATCGATGAAGAAAGCCTAGGTAAGCTGGCTCAATTTTGGATGCTGGAAGTTTATTTCTTAGGAAAACTTCTAAAAGTAAATCCTTTTAGTCAGCCTGGGGTCGAACGAGGTAAAATTCTCACGAAAAAAATACTAAAGCCAACTAACTAGATGACCAACTAACTACCACAGTGATAAAAAAAACCATTCGGCGACGCAATTTTTGGATTGGAATTTTTTTAGTAATTTTGGCGACCGGAATTTTGGCGACCGTCGGATTCTTTTTGGCACAGAAATATTCTCAGCCACCCTCTCTCGCGAAACTATTGCCAAACGAGGAAACCCTTTTGTTTGCAGAGCTACGACTAGATGAGGAAACTCCCCAGCTTGCGCAACTTTTCGCCGGAATTCCTAATTCACAAATTCTCGAGTTGGAAAATTTAGGGCTGAATAATGATACAGAAGCATTACTTGCCTTCGCGAAAAATCGAATTGGAGTGGCTTTTTTTGGAGAGAACGTAGATTCGCAAAATTTTGCGTTAATTCTTGATTTCGTGGAACGGGACGAAGTCTTGGAATTTTTCGAAAAGCAGACTCTCGCGGACGAGGAATTAAAAACTCAGAACTTTCTGCACCAAAAAATTTACTATTTTCCACGCAGCCATCCGCTCGCCTTTATGTTTGTCGGTCAGGATCTCATCCTCGGCTCAGATTTGAAAATTTTGCAAAAAATCGCGACTGCAATTCACGTTCCGGAAAAAAGAGTAGCGAACGGCGAGGATTTTCGCGCAGTCATCGCGAAGCTAAACCCCCGCGCCAACTTCGTTTATTTTTCACCGCGTTTCGCTAATGCGTTTTTTGATAATCGTTTTGCAGGAATGGAGCGAGTTTTCGCTACTCCGCTTTTGAATTTGTGGTCCGGCGGCGGAACGAATTTCGCGGCTAATAATGACGGACTAAAAATCCAAACACGCCTAATTTTGAAAAATAATTTTGTCCGTCGACCGCTTTTTCTTGAGACGAAAAATTTCGATTTGAAATTGTTAAATTTTTTTGGCGAAGAGACGCACAATTTTTTTGCAAGCAATCAGCTCAACTCACAACTGACTCATTTTTTGAAAGCGACTGCCAACGAAAATTCACCGCTCTTTGCCCTGACGAAAAGTTGGTTGGGGCAAAATGTATGGACATGGTTAGGAGAGAATTTCACGACGGCAGATTTGTCGCCGCTTTGGGAGAAAGCGAGCATAGTCGGGGTTTCAACCTCAGGCGGACTGATTGGAATTTTTGAGGGCGAGTTCGACCAACTTTTAGAGAAGCTGAAAACAGCGAGCGGTAAACTAGCTGCGACGGAAAAAATCGTCGAGCTGCCAGATACGACTCCTGGTCGTGAGTTAGTTGTCGAAAATTCTTCGACAGTCGAGGAAAATCTTTTCGCGAGTCACAAAATCACCCGTCTGAAGTTCCCGAATTACGAATTGAATTTCACGAAGTTGGGTAATTTTTTAGTCATCACAAGTGAACGAGATGTTTTGGAAAAAATAATCGCCCATTTCGTGGCAGAGGAAAAAGTTTTTGGAAATTTAATCGAGACGAGCGAAATCACCGGCGGAAATATTTTTTATTCGCGAATTGAAAATTCCGAAGTTCCCCTACTGCAACCTTTTCTATTTGCGGTCACCGGCGTGAATACTGAGACAGATGGAGTTAAAATAGACTCCTTCCTTGGCAAATGAAACATTCTCCCAAACGTCTAATCGATCTCCGCAAACGCGCCAGCCAGCCACTCGTGGTGCAGCGCGCTGAAAAAATGCGGAGAAATATTTTGCGTTTAAAAAAAGTTTCCGCACGAAGTTCCGTCGGCGGCAATCAACGCCCTTTTGATTTTCGGCGCAAAAATAAATCGACTGAGACAGATTCGGTTTATTTGCCCGCGAAAAAAAATTCCGGTGGCGAGCTGGGTAAATTGAAAATTATCAGCGCAGCCTTAGTTTGTGTTTTTGCGTTAAATCTTGCGGGAATTTTCGGCAGCGGCAAGCAAGTACTAGAAAAAACTGTGGCAAGCGCCTTCTCGGGAATCGGTGACCTCATCGTCGCCGCAGAAAGTTTTGCGGCCGGAGATTTTGTGAAATCAGAAAGTCGCTTCGCCGAGGCAATCACCGTCTTGCAAGCGGCAGAAGAAAATTTACTCATCCTCGGCGGGGCAGGAGCAATCTTGGAGACTCAACCGGAAAAAGTCCAAGCCGGCAGTCGACTCGTTTCGGCAGCGAAATTGCTCGCCAGCGGAGGAGAAAAATTTGCAGAGGCAGCGAACAAATTTTCACTCGCGTTGAAAACTTGGAATGTACGCCAGCAAGCAGTCACCGCTGGCTACGCCGTCGAAAGTTTTTCGAGCCAGCTAAAGCAACCGAGTACTGGAATTTTGAGCGGACTAAGTGATTTAGAAAGCGCTGCTGCCTTGCTGAATCTCGTCCAGACAGATGCGCTACCGGTCGAATTACAGACAAAGGTATCTCGCGCCATCGACGAGGTAAATTATTTTTTAGAAATTTCCCGACCACTAGCGAAAGTTTTGCCGGAAATTCCCAATCTACTGGGAGATAAAATTCCGAGAAGATATTTAATCCTTTTCCAAAATCCGGATGAACTTCGACCGACCGGTGGCTTCATCGGCAGTGTCGGAATTTTAGATTTGAATGATGGCTTCGCGCAGAAATTCGAGATCAAAGATGTTTATGAAATCGACGGCCAGCTCAAAAAACATTTAAATCCACCGGAGGGTTTCGGCTTCATCACCGGCAGCTGGGGTTTGCGCGACGCCAATTATCATCCCGACTTCCCCACCTCCGCGGAAGCAGCGAGCTTTCTTTTTGAAGAGGCTGGCTTCGGCTCAGTCGATGGAGTGATTGCCGTGAATTCCACCCTTTTGGAAAAAATCACAGCGACCGTCGGCGGAGTGCAGCTAGCGAGATTCGGAGAAAAAGTGGAGGCAGCCGATTTGAATTTATTGTTGGAATTAATTATTGAAGCAAAAGTCGACGGCGCAGCGAATCCGAAATTAATTTTGGCGGAAGTTTGGGAGGCCTTGCGAAATAATTTAGGAAAACTGCCACAACGGACTTTGGTGGAAATCGCCTGGCAAGCCATCGTTGAGAAAGAAGTCCAATTCGCCTCATCCAATCCAGACTTATTGAAAATCGCGACAGCGATCGGCGCAGCGGGTCAGCTCGCGACGACGAATGGTGACTATCTTTTCGTGGTGAATACCGCGCTCTCGGGCAATAAGTCCGACCAATTTTGCCAGAATGAAATCACCCAAACCTCAGAAATTGCGACAGGCGGGACAGTCGTTGATGAATTGAAAATTTTACGGCGACACGATTGGAGTGTGGCAGCAGAGAAAAGAATTGAAAATTTAGCGAAAAAATTTGGAATTCCGCTTTCAGATAATTTGAAAGAAATCCTCGGCCGCGGTCGGAATATTGATTTGCTGAAAGTTTTTGTCCCTATTGGGTCAGAGTTAATCTCGGTCGAAGGCATCCCGCGCGAAAGCGTGGAGGTGAAAGAATCCAACGGCAAAACTTACTTCATGTTTTCGTTAACAATTCAGCCGAAATTTTCGCGCGAGGTAATTTTGAGATACAAGTTACCGCAAAAATTTGAGGAGAATTATTCCTTCATTGGTGAATTTCAAAGTGGTGACAGCGTGAGAGAGATTGAGAAAATCGTAAAAAAAGATGGCGCAAAAATCTTTGAGGGCGCGGTGATTTTGGGGACAGAGCGAACCTTTGTCTTTCCCGTCACGAAGTAACCCCGACATTACGAAATTTTTGCCAAGAAATCACCCGACATTCGAGAAAATTCGGAGAAAATAAAAAAGTCCCCCCGACATTGCGAAATTTTTTCCCATTGGACTGCCGATGAGCAAGCGTCAAAAAATCCAGTCCCGCATACGCGGGACAATTGGATTTTTTAGTGAACGAGTCGCTGCAATCCATAAAAATTTTGGACCGTCGGGTAGTTTTTGCTCCACTTTTTGCTATCAAAAAGTGGTAAAGCTAAGCGCAGCGAAAAAAAACAAGAACGCCTGAGCCTGCGAAGCCCGCCGTAACGGAAGGTGAGCGGTATTGTGGGGAACGAAAATTTTCGTTCCAAGAGCCAAACGCAACGAAATAAATATTGCCAACGCTGAGCTGTTGTTACCCTTACATCTTACTTCTTGTCTTTGTTTTCTTCCTGAAACTTAGCTCCCCCGCTTTTTTATCAAAGCCAATCAAAACGGTGTCGCCATTTTTGAATTTACCGTCGAGCAGTAAGCCCGCCAGTTCATCTTCAATCTTCTCTGTAATCGCCCGCCTCACTGGTCGCGCACCGTATTTCGGATTGTAAGATTTTTCCGCGAGGTAAGTCAAGGCAGCCGCGTTCAATTCAAGTTTAATTTTCTTTTCGCGCAATCTTTCTTCCAAATCTTTGAGGTGTAGCTTCACGATTTCTTTAATCTCGTCGGAAGTCAGCGGCTCGAAAACGACAACCTTGTCGACACGGTTGAGAAATTCTGGTCGGAAACTTTCTTCCAGCTTATTGAGCACATCCGTTTTCAATTCTTCGAATTCTGCCTTTGCGTCACGCAGCTCCGAACCGACCGCGAAACCGATTTTACCCGCCTGTGTTGTCATTCTCTCCGCACCGATGTTGGAAGTCATCACGATGATGGTGTTGCGAAAATCAGTCCGCCGACCCCGCGCATCCGTGAGATAACCGTCTTCGAGAATTTGCAAAAGTAGATTTTGGAAATCGTGGTGAGCTTTCTCGACTTCGTCGAAAAGCACAACTGAGTAAGGACGCCGACGAACTTTTTCGGTCAGCTCTCCACCCTCTTCGTAACCGATGTAACCCGCCGATGCACCGACTAGCCGAGAGGAAGAGTGACGTTCCGCGAATTCGGACATGTCGATTTTAATCAAAGCATCTTCCGAACCATAAACCTCACGTGCCAAAGTTTTGACCAATTCGGTCTTGCCGACTCCTGTCGGTCCGAGGAAAATGAAGGAGCCGATTGGTCGATTGGGTGCAGCGATGCCGACCCGCGAACGCCGCACAGCTTGAGCGACTGATTTGACTGCCACCTTTTGACCGATGATGCGAGTCGCCAGAATTTTTTCGAGATCCTTTAAGCGAATGACATCCTCGGACAACAAATCCCCCGTCGGAACACCGGTCGACGACGCAACGACTTTCGCGACATCTTCAGAGGTAACGGTGATTTCCTCCTGATTGCTATTTTTTAGGGTAGTGGAACTTTTGGTCGCCTCGATTTCATTGCGAATTTGCAATTCCCGCGCCCGTAAATTAGCCGCAATTTCATAACTTTGATTCGAAACCGCTGCTTCTTTTTCGGAAATAATTTTGGTCAGCTCAGCTTTCAATTTTTTGATTGTGACAGAATCCCCCCGCTGTCGCACCCCTTTTAGCGAAGCTGCCTCATCAATCAGGTCAATCGCCTTGTCGGGCAAGAATCGGTCGGGAACATAGCGTTTCGACATTTTGACCGCCGCCAAAATTGCGGTGTCATCGATCTTGAGTCCGTGATGTTTTTCGAAGCTCGATCGCAGACCTTCGAGGATTTTGATTGAATCCTCCTCGCTCGGCTCGGGCACAATTACCGGCTGAAAACGCCGCGCCAAGGCTTTGTCTCCTTCGACATGTTTGCGAAATTCGTCGATTGTCGTCGCACCGATGACCTGAATTTTACCGCGCGCCAGTGCCGGCTTGAGGATATTCGCCGCATCGAGCGAACCCTCCGCCGCACCGGTACCGATGACGGTATGTAGCTCGTCTAGAAAAAGGATGACCTCATTGGAAAATTTAGTCGCCTCATCGATAATTTTTTTGAAACGGTCTTCGAACTCGCCACGATACTTCGTCCCAGCGACTAATGATGTCATTGAAATCATCAAAACCCGTCGGTCAAGCATCGAAGCTGGAACCTTCTCGGCAACGATTGCTTGTGCCAAACCTTCGACCACCGCCGTCTTGCCGACTCCAGACTCGCCAGTGAGTACTGGATTATTTTTCGTTTTGCGGTTGAGGATTGCGACCATCCGAGAAATCTCAGTCTCCCGACCGATGACTGGGTCTAGTTTGCCCGCCCGCGCTTCGGCAGTGAGGTCGGTCGTGAAATAATCGAGTGCCGGAGTTTTAGATTTTTTGCGAGACGCAGAACCAGCCGACTGCCCGACCTTGTCCGACCCATCTTTATGAGCAAAAGAATCTCCAAAATCCTGTTGTGAATTTTGACGAGAAATGACCTGTTGCAAAGAGCCAAAAAGAATTTCGAGGGGATGCACATTTTTCGGAATCGATTGAGCCTCAGTCGCATCGCGAAAAACTTCTTCAATTTGTTTACGAACTTCCGCTGGACGAATTTTCATATTTTCGAGAATCACCGTCGCAGCGGTATTCTCCTGGCTAACCAAAGCGTAAAGCAGATGCTCTGTCCCGACGGCCGAATGGTTGAAACGGTAAGCCGTCCGAATCGCATCTTCAATCACCTTTTTAGCGAAACCGGAAAGACTACCCGACTCACCGGAACTGGTCTTGGTGGAGTTCGCCCGCCCGACGGTCTGGAGGACCAACTTCACATTTTCGACAGTCACCCCGAAACCGAGCAGAACTGAAGCTCCGAGACTCTCGGGCTGCGTCAGGATTCCTAGCAAAATATGCTCTGTCCCGACATAGCTAAGCCCCACATCACGCGCCTGATCTTGCGCCACAATTAAAGCCCGTTTCGCTTCTTTCGTAAATTTATCGAAATTATTAAACATCTATTATTTGGGGTTAAAAAGGGAAAAATTTATCCCTCAACATCGGATTATTGTAGCATAATTTTACTCAAAAATCTAAACAAAGCATTTGCCAAAATATTACTTTTTTTGTTTAAAAAACTTGTTAAAATTACGCAGATGCAACTCCAAACTAACTTCCTCGGAATCCACCTAGAGAATCCGCTTGTTTTGGCTTCCGGGATTCTGGGAACGACAGGCGCGAGTCTCGCGAGAGTGGCGGGAAATGGTGCGGGAGCGGTCACTTCGAAGTCAGTCTGGCTGAAAAGACACGCCGGTCGCCCGAATCCGACCGTTGTTAATCTCGGCAAAGGAAGTTTGTTGAACGCCGTCGGACTCCCCCATGGCGGGATTGAGGAGGCGTTAGTCGAATTTGAAAGCTTTCGGAGGCTTTCGCAGAAACCGCTTTTCGCGAGCATCGCCGCTAGCAACTTAGCGGAATTCGGCGAGACAGCAGCGGCGGTTGCCGAGCTGAAACCCGACCTGATTGAGTTGAATATTTCTTGTCCGAATGTCAAAGACGAATTTGGAAAACCCTTTGCCTGTGATGTTAAACAAGCAGCAGAAGCGACAAGTATTGTAAAAAAAGCAATTGGGGAAATTCCACTCGCAGTGAAACTTTCACCAAATGTCACAAACATTGCAGAAATCGCAAAATCCGTCGAGGCCGCTGGCGCGGACGCCATCACAGCAATCAATACCGCCGGTCCAGGCATGGCAATCGACATCGAAACTGCGCAGCCGATTTTGGCAAATAAATTTGGTGGACTGTCTGGTCCCGCGATTCGACCCATCGCGGTGAAAGCCGTTTTCGAAATTTTCGCTGCGGTGAAAATTCCAATCATCGGGATGGGCGGAGTGACGAACGGAAGAGACGCGATCGAAATGCTGCAAGCCGGAGCGACCCTCATCGGCATCGGCTCGGCGGCGAAAGATGGGTCGGAAGTTTTTGGAAAAATCGCGGCAGAGATTGCCGAATTCTGTGAGAGAAAGAAAATTAAAAATGTCGCCGACATTGTCGGACTTGCCCACAAAAAATGAGTCAAACTCTCCCCACCATCTTCGAAATCAAAGCAGTCATCGCTGAGGCGAAAGGTATCAAAACTTTCGTTTTCCACGGCGATTTGGAATTTCAACCAGGACAATTCGTAATGGCATGGCTGCCTAGAATTGATGAAAAACCACTCGGCATTTGGCGAATGAAAAAAGGTGAATTCCGTCTCACTGTCTCGGCAGTCGGTGATTTTTCTCAGAAATTTTCGGAACAAAAAGTCGGCGACCAAGTCGGCATCCGCGGACCACTCGGCCACGGCTTTTCGATTTTGGAAAACAAAAAAATTGTGCTCGTCGGCGGCGGCTTCGGCGTCGCGCCCCTCCTCGGACTAGCGGAGCGAGCGACGAATTGCGAGGTCCATTTTTTGATTGGTGCACGATCGAAGAATTTAATTTTTGGTGAAAAGTACGCCAAAAAATTCGGCAAAGTTTTGCTTTCAACTAATGACGGCAGCTGCGGAGAGAAATGTTTTGCGACAGATTTGTTAGAAAAAGTTTTAGTGGAACAAAAAATCGACAAAGTTTTTTCATGCGGGCCAGAGTTAATGATGAAGCGCGTCGCGGAGATTTGCCAAGAAAAAAATGTAGATTGTGAATTAAGCCTAGAGAGATACATGAAGTGCGGAATCGGCATCTGCGGTAGTTGCGCGATGGATGACAGTGGTTGGTGCGCCTGTAGCGATGGACCGGTAATCGACGGAGCACAAGCCCTGAAGTCAGGGGAGTTTGGTAAATATCATCGTGACTCAGTCGGTGTCAGAGAAAATTTTTGAAACAATTTACAAAACAAGTTGTTGCTTGAATAAATCTTGTGTTTGCCCACAAAAATAAATCTAGGGAAAGGGGATTTTCTCGCATAATTTTTTTTTTCTTCTAAACTCTCGCCGCTCAAAAATTGCGTTTTGAGCCAAAAATCCTTTAATCTAACAAAAATGCTAAGCACTCTCCCAACTCTCCGAATCGGAGTCATGACTCTCCTCTCTTTTGGCGCGATAGTTTCAAACACCTTCGCCGCCAATCCCGCGGATGTCGTTTTGGATGTCGATGGGAAAATTCAAATCGACAATCAAAACCCACGCGAAATCACCGGCTGTTGGGATTCAGACGAAAATGCAGTGATGTTTTACCGACGGGCGGATCGGACAATTTTTGCAAGCGAGATTTGCAACGAACCGGATGAGACGCACCACGGTCTCGGTTTGACTGATAAAGCACGAGCGCTGAATTATTACGATTTTTTGAATCAGACTCGCAGCGAAATCTCCACCGTCGACGCCCCCGTCGTTTTGGGAAGTTTGTCGGGATACAATTACGGCTGGCTGAAAGAGTTTTTGAAGCTCGATAACGCTTGCAATAAATTCGATGTCCTCGCCTTCCATTCCTACCACCTCGGTGTCGCTCCAGATGAAATCGATGTCGCGAAAAATGCTTATCACACCGTTGAGCAATGGGTAAATTTTTACCGCGAAATTCTGGAAAATGCAGGCTGTGAAAAACCGATTTGGGTGACTGAGTTTGGCTTTACCACTCAAGATTACGATGCCGAGAAAGCGGTGAGTGAGACAAATCAAACTGACTTCGCGCTAAAACAGCTGGTGATACTACTCGGCGAGGGAGTGCAAAGAGTGGACTATTTCAACGACTTAAATTTTGCACTTTCGGAGGAAGGGGCAGATGCTTGGAATGAACTTGTGGACAAACTCACAGGTAGCAAATTTGAAAACTTCAAAATGAGCGGTGAGGCTTATTGCCCGCGTGAGACAAGTTGTTTTTACGACGCGAGCGAATATCGGAACGATTCTGGTAAATCGGTTTTTGGTTTACCGACGGCAGCGGACGAAATCAAAACCGAACGAACTTACACTTTTTCGAAAGATAACGGAGCGAGAATTTTCGTATCTTGGGAGACAGGGAAACCCGGAATCGCGATTTTAGAATCGCCGTTTTCCGACATCAGTCTCGAAACCCCCCACGCCAACGCGGTTTTAAAAATCGCAGAGAAGGGAATCATTTCGGGTTACGACGATGGCAGTTTCAAACCAGATCTTCAAATCAACCGAGCCGAGTTCTTGAAAATTTTGGTAGAGGCGACCAAAGATTCTGGAGTGACTTTCACCGGTAGCAATTGTTTCCCTGATGTGAAAAGCGAGTGGTTCGCGCCCTATGTCTGCTATGCCAAAGCACGCGGCTGGGTAAATGGCTACGGCGATGGCACATTCAAACCAGCGAATCCAGTAAACCGTGCCGAGGCTTTAAAGATATTGGCGAATGCTTACGGCTGGGAAGTGGTGAATGTCGGCGGTGAATGGTATTCCCAATTCGCCAACGCCGCTTTGAGCAAAAATGTTTTGTTACCAGCGGAAGCGAAAGATTATGGCAATGCTCAAAACCGCGGCTTCATCGCAGAGATGATTTGGAGAGCGTTGGGGGAATAATTAGACAAGTAAAAGTAGACTCACCGCCATCGTCCCCATCCCTCCGATTAAACCATAAAGCGAAAGATGGTGTTCACCGTATTCGCGTGCGGTCGGAAGCAATTCATCAAAAGAAATGAAAATCATAACTCCGGCAACCGCAGCGAGGAGAATCCCGCAAGCCAGCCCGTTCAAAAGCCAAAAGAAAAACGCACAACCAACCAAGGCACCAAGTGGCTCAGCTAATCCCGAAAGCAAGGAATAGACGAAAGCTTTTTTGCGTGAACCAGTGGCATGATAAAAAGGAATCGCGATCGCGATTCCCTCGGGAATATTGTGAATCGCAACTGCAATCGCAATCGGAATCCCGATTCGCACATCTTGCATCGTCGAAATAAATGTCACCAATCCTTCTGGAAAATTGTGAAGAGCAATCGCCATTGTCGTAAAAATACCCATTCGTAATAATTTTTTCTTTTTTAAAATTTGAAAACTAAATTTTTTGGCCTCCTCTACTTTGTGAATTTCGTGAGGATTATCGGCTGCAGGGATTGACTTGTCGATCAAAGCGCTAAGTAAAATCCCTCCAAAGAAAACCACTAGGGTAATCCACCCTCCTTGCAGTATTCCTAGGTTCGCGCCAATCAATTTGCTCGCTTCGGGGAGAATTTCCATGAAAGAAACATAAATCATCACCCCTGCCGAAAACCCCAAAGCAATCGAAAGAACTTTTGTGTTGGTACGTTTAGTGAGACAAACCAGAGCTCCTCCGATTCCGGTAGACAAACCCGCGAAGAGGGTGAGGGCAAAAGCGAGAGGTAAAGCTTCGTAATTCAACTCGCGAAGAGTTTACTCGCTCACTGAAATTTTGAAAGTTTGGCGGAGGGGGTGGGATTCGAACCCACGAGACCCTTGCGGGTCTGACAGTTTTCAAGACTGTTGCCTTCGACCACTCGGCCACCCCTCCGTTGCCACGGATTTTACCGCTAAAATAGCGAGGTGGGAAAAATAAATTTCATCTCGTGGAATGTGAATGGAGTTCGCGCCGCCGCCAAGAAAGGTTTTTTGGAATGGCTCGCGCAATCCCCGGCCGACATCGTCGCAATTCAAGAGACGAAAGCGAACCCTAACCAGCTTGGTCCAAATATTCTCGGACCAGATGATTACCAAAGTTTTTGGAATTCCGCACTGCGCCCTGGCTATTCCGGCGTCGCGACTTACTCGAAAATCACGCCCCTGCGAACCCAAACCGAATTCCCCCATCCTGTCTTAAATAATGAAGGGCGCATCTTGTTGCAAGAATTCGAGCAGTTTTATTTTTTGAATGTTTACTTCCCAAACGGCAAAGCCCGCAAAGAAAGACTGCGATACAAACTAAAATTTTATGAAGAGTTCTTAAAGTTAATCGAGAAGCTGCAGCGAAAAAAACCCATCGTTTTTTGCGGTGATGTGAATACCGCCCATCGTGAAATTGATTTGGCACGACCAAAAGCAAACGAAAAAATTTCCGGATTTCTGCCGATTGAAAAAAAATGGCTCGACCGACTAATCACCAAAGGTTACCTCGACAGTTTTAGAGAACTACATCCCAATGAGGTGAAATATTCTTGGTGGAGCCAGCGCAGCGGCGCCCGCGAACGGAATGTCGGCTGGAGAATCGACAATTTTTTTGTTTCAGCGGAGTTGCGAAAAAATATCGTCGCAGCCGAAATTCACTCGGAAATTTCAGGAAGCGACCACGCTCCGATTTCGCTCGAGCTGTCATTCCCAACTTGATTGGGAATCCAAAAAATAAAATTTTACATCTTCACCGGCGCACTCACCCCGACAAGATCTTCTAGAACAATCCGCAAAACCTCTTTCGTCGTCGCAACAAGTCGCAGTCGAGCGGCAGAAAGTTCAGGATTCTCGGGATCGACGACGCGACACTTTTCGTAAAACTTGTGGAAAGTCGACGCCAACTCCGTCGCGAAAGTCGTCAAACTATTGATTGAATAGTTTTGGGCAATTTCGACAATCAGCTCTGGTAGCTCAGCCAATTTCTTAATTAAACCAAATTCGGCAAAATCAATGAGCAGCTCGATTTTGCCATTTTTGTAATCGAGGTCGCCGGATTTTTCGAGAATCGAAGCGAGCCGTGTGTGAGCGTATTGGACATAAAAAACAGGGTTCTCTGTCGACTGCTTCTTCGCTAAATCAAGATCGAAATTCAGGTGTGTATTCCAATCCCGCATCACAAAAAACCAGCGTGCCACATCCGCACCGACCTCACGAATTAAATCATCCATTAGCTCGAAATTGCCAGCCCGCTTTGACATCCGGACTTCGACGCCCTCGCGGAAAAGTTTGACGAGCTGGGTCACGATAATCGCGAGATCGTCACGCCGACCGAGCGTCTCCGCCGCTGCGAATATGCGACCAAGATAGCCGTGATGATCAGCACCCCAGATATCGATTAATTTGTCAGCCCGCGAAAATTTGTCAGCGTGGTAAGCGATGTCCGCTGCGAAGTAGGTCCACTCGCCATCCGCTTTTTTGAGCACCCGATCTTTGTCATCACCACAATCCGTCGTCCGCAAAAAAGTCGCACCATCTTTTTCATAAATTTTAGAGCCAAATTTTTCGAGATTTTTTTCGATTAATTTTTGGTCATGCAAAATCTTTTCGGAAAAAAACTTATCAAACTTAATTCCCATTTTTTCAATCGACGGTTTGACTTCATTTTCAAGTAAAATTTGGAGAAAAACCTCGCCTGTTTTTTTAGCATCTTTAGAAATTTTTGCGGGAAACTTTTTCGCCAGCTCTTGGACATATTCCCCCTGATACAAATCCTCTGTATTCTGTATTCTGTATACTGTATTCTTACTAGCAAGTTGCACCGATTCTCCAAGCAATATGATTTGTCGCCCCGCATCGTTGACATAAAATTCTCGCGCAACTTCGAAGCCAGCTTTTTCCAAAACTCGCGCCACAACATCGCCCCCGAAACCACCGCGGCCATTCGCTATGGTAAGCGGCCCAGTTGGATTCGCCGAAATGAATTCGAGCAAGACTTTTTGCTTTTTGCCAATTTTGGATTCCCCGAACTTTTTCCCCGCTTTTTCTATTTCGAAAAATTCAGCGTGAAAAGCAGCGGGTGCGAGAAAAATATTAATAAAGCCTGGACCAGCCACTTCGATTTTTTGGACTAACTCGTTTTTTTCCAATTTTTGAGAAATTTCCTCCGCCACCTCTCTCGGATTTTTCTTTAGCTCTTTCGCCAACAACATTGCTGCATTACAAGCAAAATCTCCGTATTTTTTATCAGGCGGAATTTCGAGGCTGAAATCTACTTGCTGAGAAAGTGATTTACTTACGAGCTTAGAGACAGAAGAAAGAAGCATGCGAAGATTTTAGCAGTAAGACCTTTGTAATTCCTTACAACTCCTTTATGCTAAATCGTGTAGATTCTCGAATAGCCGACTCCGCGAGACTACGTGCCAAAACTGCCGAAGAGTCAATAATGGGTATATTTCTATGATAAGCGACCACTCCTCCTTCCTTTTTAAAAGCATCAAGCAGCCCAAACCTCAGTTCTGTACAACCGAGAATAATAACTTCTGCCCCTAAATCTATTAACTCATCAAGATGTTTTTTTAGTCTTTGAATCGCCCAATCACTGTCGGGATCATTAAAATCACGATCGGGTTTCTTCTTTAGACCATTTAGATTGCTGTAAATAGTGTCATGTAGATCTGGAACATCTTTCACCACTATTGGTTCTTTTTTTGCATCCTTTAAAATTTCCTCGTAAAGTGCCAATGAATGAGCGCCCTTAGTAGCCAAAACACCTATTCTTTTAGC
This sequence comes from Candidatus Altimarinota bacterium, assembly GCA_021735425.1. Taxonomy (GTDB): domain Bacteria; phylum Patescibacteriota; class Gracilibacteria; order JAHISY01; family JAHISY01; genus JAHISY01. The sequence goes on from JAIPGZ010000011.1 coordinate 31,339, forward strand.
GTTTTCACAATTTTTAAGCGTAAAATCAACCGTCTCTTTTAATATATTAACAACATGAATATCGACCTTAAGTTCTTTTGCCAAATTCCTGATTAAACCCTTAAAGATAGACCAAATCGGATTCGCATGAAAAGTATTACAACTGATACCGACAACAAGCCCATTTTTAGCTTTTTCCGGAGACTGTAGTACTATTCCACGAATTAGAATCGCAACATTATTAAACATTTCTTGGGCAACTTGCTGTATCTTTTCTGGATCTTTTGAGAGCAAAGCTTCAGTCCTGTCGGGTACTTCATCAACAGCTGCAAAAACTGGGACAGTAGAATCACGATCTTTTCCACCAACGCTTTTTAAAAACTGCTCCAAAAGATTAGAAACCGTACGGGGTCCAGCCCCGCTAACAATAGTCGTCCTTATTATTTCTTTCGGCATACTCGCAAAAAAATAGAACTTTTAAAAACGAGATAAGAATTTATATCTTTTCCTTATTCTTGTCAACTAAAACCATTTAGGGACTACGCCTATTAAGTGTTGGTAGTTGGCCTAGAGAATCGAGCAGTTAGGTAGGCTACCCGTTCAGGATAGCTGAAGTTGAATTGAAAACAAATCTCTTTTAGAAAATCAGTAAGGTTCGGATAACCACGGTAAG
>JAIPGZ010000012.1 GCA_021735425.1 Candidatus Altimarinota bacterium
GTTTTACCCCAACGAATTATTCCACCGATTACGCCGCAGTGAGGGCATGTTTTTTGTGCTGGCATACTTTTTGAAGGGTTAGGGGCTTAAATTAGCCCGATTCTTCAGTTTTACCAACACTTAATGTTACTAGTCCCTGGTTATTGGTTCGGGGTCATTTGTCAGTTGGTTTGGACGATTAACGCAACAAAAAATTGGCGAAGCTAATCGTAGTCCGATTTTAGGTTTTTAATCTACCTGCGATTTTGCGCCCATCTCCACGCCAAAAGCAGAACCTCCGTCTAGCCAACGGAGAACCTATTTTCGTGGCGCGAGAGACGGGACTTGAACCCGCGACCTCCGCCGTGACAGGGCGGCGCTCTAACCAGCTGAGCTACTCCCGCGTAGGAGTTGGAATGTTTTTGTTTTACTCTCGATAAGTTGCGAGATTTTAAATTTTTCTCTCAATCTTTTCAACTTTCCAAGCCTGGATGACATCGCCTTCCTGAATCTTGGCTTTTTTGAGCGAAAGCTTCAGTCCGCATTCGTGGCCTTCTTTCACTTCATGGACACTTTTTTGTTCTCGCTTCAAGCTTGCGATTCGACTTTCATCTATTAGGATGCCGTCTCGCAAAATTCGAATCGTTGCGCCATTGATCATTACCCCCGTTTTTACCAAGCCACCGACAGTTTGTTCTTTACCCTTCGTGAAGAAAATTCCTTTTACTTCGAGCTCTCCCAAATCAGTTTCAATTTCTTCCGGGTCGAGTAAGCCACCGAGTAGCTTTTCGATTTCCTCCAAAAGCTTGTAAATTATCGTATGCTGGCGAATCGTGACGCCTTCGCGATCGGCTAGTTTTACCGCCGCCGTTGGGATTTTCACATGAAAGGCAATCAAAAAATTATCCGCTGCGGAGGCCATTAGGACATCAGTCTCGGTCACATTCCCGACGCCACCGTGGATGATTTTGGCCTGTGCGTTTTTGCCCCCGATTTTCGCGATGTTTTCCCGAATAGCTTCCAGGCTACCTTCCACATCAGTCTTCAAAACAATTTTCAATTCTTTCATTTCTCCGGCGTTGATGCGTCCAATGATTTGGCTCATGCCGCTGGCTTTTTCCCGCGCCGCAGTATCTAGAATTTTTTGCATTTCAATCGCTTTTTTCTTTGCACTTTCGCCGTCGGGGAGGACCTGCAAAATTTCGCCGACACCTTGGTGGGGCAATTCCCCCAAACCGGCGATTAAAACTGGCATTCCTGGCACAGCCTCTTTCACCGTTTTTTTCTTCCAGTCGAACATTTTTTTGACTCTTCCGACGACCGGTCCGATGACGAAATTATCACTAGTCTGAAGTGTGCCGGTATTTACCAAGACTGTCGCGACTGGTCCGAGCGATTTATCCAATCTGGATTCGATGACAGTACAAACTGCGTCGCGTGAAGGATTCGCCAGTACTGGACTGAGATCATTCGTTAGCAAAATAATTTCCAACAGCTCCTCGATTCCCTGATTGGTCGGCGCGGAGACTGGCACGATTTCCGTTTTGCCGCCCCAGTCACTAGCCTGTAAATTTTGTTCGGCGAGCTCGCCCTTCACTTTTTCGATATTTGCACCGGGTTTATCAATTTTCGTAATTGCCACAATAATCGGCACTTTCGCCGCGCGGGCATGATTAATCGCCTCGACGGTTTGCGGTTTAATCCCTTCCTCTGCGGCGACGACGATGACCGCGATGTCAGTCGCACGCGCTCCTCTGGCTCGCATGGTTGTGAAAGCTTCGTGACCGGGAGTGTCGAGGAAAGTAATTTTTCTTTTTTTGACCTCGACCTGATAAGCGCCGATGTGTTGAGTGATTCCACCGCTTTCGCCTTTGACGACATTCGTCTTCCGAATGGCATCTAACAGAGTCGTCTTGCCGTGATCGACATGGCCCATGACTGCGACGATGGGTGGGCGTTCGACTAGATCGCCCGAATCATCTTCCAATAGTTTTGCAATATTGCCCTTCAAAATTTCCTTTCCACTTACCGCCGAAGTGTCCTTGCTGGTCTTACAACTAAAGGCTTCTGCGATGATGGCGGCGGTCTCGAAATCAATAATTTGATTCAAGTTGGCCATCACTCCGTTTTTCAATAATTCCCCCAAAATCCGAATTGGCGAGACACTCATTTTTTCTCCCAACTCGCGTACCGAAATCATATCGCCGATTTTGATTTCGCTTTTTAGCGCGGCAGCCTGTTTCGATTTGTCCTGCATCGCTTCCTCCATTCTTTCTTGTTGGCGGGTGATGCGACCGACTTTATCTTTTTCTAATTTCTTTACTTTTCGCGTAATCAACTTTTCGCTCGCTTTTTTCGCTCGCGCCCAACGTGCCCGTGCGGCTTCCTGATCGCCCCCGACTTTCGTGCCATCTGCCATCTTTTTTTCTTCCGCGGGATCTTCCTTCTTTTCTTCGGCGTTATTGATTTTGTCTTCTTTTTCATCTTCCTCATCTTCCTCGTCAAAAACCATCCCCATCAGCTCTTGAGAATCTTCCGCATCCGCTTTCGCGCCACCCCAATTTTTTTGAATCTCTTCCGCTTTGGCAGGATCAACGTCCAGCGCTTTTTCCGTTACCCCAAAATCCGCCAGCTTTGCGCGAAGCTCTTCAGTTTTGATTCCGAGTTTGCGGGCGAGATCCGAAACACGCATAAATTTTGGGAAAATCGTGAGTGCGATTCTAATTGAAAAAGCTAATTTTCGCGAATTTTATCCTAGAAATTTCTTCCAAAGCGAGGTTCAAGACAAAGTGAGCAATACAAAAACTTGACAAATAACCAAACTTACATTAAACTTTCGTTCAGTTAATTTTTATTAAGCAGGCTTTTTTTTCAACTTTTGAAAAATGATTGATCGAACTAGAACAATGACTCCCGAGTTAGCGGATTTAATTAAATCTGTGAATGATGATTTTGAGCGTGGAGACACAGAGAAGCCACATCTAAAAGCTTTGCTTAAGAAATTTTTAGATAATCAGGGGTTCGCAATTCAAATGCTGGATTCAAGTGAAAAAAGAGATAGAGGTAGGGTGGAGCTTTTGATTCAGTTTTTAAAAAGTGGCAAAAGTGGTTTGAGTGAAAAAGAGGTGGCAGGATTGCTTCCAGTTTTGACAAGATCACGAATAAAAACGCTTGAAAAAGTTTTACCAGATGAAGATTGCAGTCCAGCTGCCCCGATTAATAAAAGTTATTGGGGGGCGATGGGGACTTTGGTGAGCAAAGCTAGAGCAAAAATTTCTAAAACTACTCCCAGAGTTGAGGGTTAGATTGTTAGTTAGTTTCTAAACTTCTCAATCTGTGCCCGCAGTTTTCGCTCGACTTCATCTACTGCATCGGAGATGGTTTTTCCGCTGGCTTCCGCGCGGAGGGATTTGCCGGGGACGGTGACTTGCACCCGCAAACCAAAATTGGGTGATTCGTGTTTTTTACCGCGAACGACTTCGACATGGACTTTCACGCTTTCGTCATTCAACAGGTGACTGAATTTTGCCAGCTTGCTGATTTTCTCGACGATGTTTTTTTTGTCTTCGTCGGTGAGGGTGTAGCCATCCTCATTCCAAGAATCAAATTGCATATTTTTTGGGGTTAATTTTTTAATTCAATCCCGCTGCGAGATCGCGCAAAACTGCCGCTGGATTTTCCGCTTTCGTGATGCCGCTGGCGAGTAGGACACCTTTTGCCCCTAATTTCAAAGCTGTTTTTACATCTTCACCATTTTTCACACCTGCACCGACGAGGAGGGGAATCGCTCCCACTTTTTTCACAGAATCTTCAATTACCGCCGGGTTTGCCGAAGTCACTGAAATGTCTCCACCAATTAATTCCGGTGGTTCTACCGCGACAAAATCTGGTTCGAATTCCGCTGCAAATTTCGCGGCCTCATCGTCGTCTTCTGCGCAAAGTACGATTTGCAATCCGGCCGCTTTCGCCGCCGCGACACTTTTCGCCAAATTTTCGCCGAGTCGTTTTTCGGAATGATTCAGCAGTGTCCCGACTGCGCCCATTTTTTTCACCAATTCCGGTACGATGCTACCGGTGCAGCTGCCGAATCCTGCTACATCTATGCTTTGTACAAAAACGGGGATGCGTACTGCTTTCAAGACTGCCGCCAAATCTAGTGCGTTCACCGCTACCGCAATTGGCGCGCCGGTTTCTTCTGCGACCATTTCGTGGATTTTCGCCAAAGCGACGGCATTTTCACCGACTGCTGTTTCATAAGTTTTGAAATTGACGATAATCATATTGAAGGATTGTAAAGATGATAAGGAGCCTTAAGGATTATAAAGGCTTAGATTGGAAAGTGGAAATTTCGCGCTTCGCTCATCGTCCAATCTGCGTCGTGACCGGGGTGGATTTTCAGTTCGTCCGGTAGTTTAAGTATTTTCGTGAGGCTGTGTCTCAGGTCTTCCAAGTCGCCGCCAGCGAGATCCCAGCGACCGACATTTTCTTTAAACAGCGTGTCGCCACTAAAAAGTTCGTCACCAATGCGAAAACAACAACTGCCCGGCGTGTGGCCGGGGGTGTGGATTACTTCAATTTTCAAATTTTCGAAATCTAAAATATCACCATCTTCCAATTTTTTTGTGACCAGGACTGGCTCGAATCTCATAGGGTAATTTGGCGGATTTGGTTCACCTCTTTCGACGATTTCCGTTTCGGCAGAATGAACTGCGATTCTCCCGCCAGTTTTTTTCCAGACTTTTGCCAAGGCTCCGAGGTGATCGATGTGGGAGTGGGTGAGGAGGATCCAGAGAACTTTGGCATCATCCAGCTCTTTCAAAATTTTCTCGGCATTATCACCAGGATCGATTATCGCAGCATTTTTTTTATCTCGAAGAATCCAACAATTTTCGGCGAGTGAGCCAGTTTGGACTTTATTAATCAGCATACAGCATTAAGCATAACAGCATACATCAAAAAAACCATTGCACATTGCACATTGAAAACTGATCATTGATTACTCTCCCCAGTCTTCCTGGACTGCTGGTGCGTCGTCGAGGACGACCTCCGGCTCCAATTTTTTTACTTCGAGCTCCGCCGAGCACTCATCGCACGAAATTATTTCTCCGACTTCGCAGTCATCCGCGAGGGTGATTTCACCGTCGCATTTTGGACATTTAGCTGTTTTGGACATTTTAGTAATTAATAATTAGTAAATAATAATTCATAAATTTTTTGAAGTGGAGGGATTTTAGCGAGGATAAAAAAATTTGCAAAATGTTTTTTGTTCTATGATTTGAGCCGTAGGTTCGTTTTGGGGGATTTCATGCTCCACTTTTACAAATGCCAAATCTTTTTAAGTGTCTCGTCGAATTTCTTTTTCTCGGCATTGGTTTTTTTCTGCGCCTCCGCGAGCCATTTCAACCCGACTTCGAGTTGGAGATTGCCGGGCATGCCGAGAGATTTTTTTGCGGCGACTTGTTTCTTCGGGTCGAAGTTTGGTATGTCGTCAAAACTAACCACACCTCGCCAACCGGCCTTCAGGTAGCCCTCTTTCACTTTTCGGTAGGCCTCCCGGAAACTCAAACCTTTTTTCAGGACCAATTCATTCGCCAAGTCCGCTGCATAAAGATGAGTGTCGCTGGCGGCGTGTTCGATAGCTTTGGTATTCATTTCCAAATTTTTCAAAACAATCTGGAAGGCTTGCAGGCAGTGTTTCGTTAGTTTCACACCTTGGACGAAAGGTTGCTTCAGCATTTGTAAATCTCTTTGATAACCAGCGGGCAGACCTTTCAAGATACTCGCGGCTTGGGTGTGCGAGCCGATTAGCATTCCGGCAGCAGCTCGAATAATTTCTAAAGCGTCGGGATTTTTTTTCTGGGGCATGATGCTGCTGCCCGTCGCGACTTTGTCCGAAAGATTAAAAAAATCAAATTCTGGTGCGGAAAAATAAATAATGTCATTCGCGATTCGCGAAAGAGTGAGTGAGACATTCATCAAGCTTCCCAAAGTGGTGGTCTCGACTTGACCTCTGCCGAGTTGGGCAGAGAGGGTGTTGATCTGCATTTCTCCGAATCCTAATAGTTTCGAGGTTAATTTCCGATCAATCGCGACGGAGGTGCCGTAGCCGGCTGCGCTCCCGAGGGGGCAACGGTCGGCGGCTTCGTAAGCTGCCACGACACTCAAATAATCAATCGAAAGTGTTTCCGCAAAAGCGGCGAAATAGTGACCCAAAGTCGAAACCATCGCCGGTCGTGTGTGGGTGTAGCCTGGCATCGGCAGCTTCTCCCATTTTTTGGCGAGAGTCTGCAAAATTCCCACTACTGCCAAAAGTTCCTCTCGCATTTGCAACAACTCGTTTTTCGCAAAAAGGTGAATGGTGGTTGCGGACTGGTCGTTACGACTTCGTCCGAGATGAATCTTCCCGCCGAGTTCACCCAGTTTTTTTGTCAGTAAGCCCTCAATCGCCGAGTGTGAATCTTCCACATTTTTTAGCTCAAATTGTCGCGTGATGGCTTTCGAATAAATTTCATGCAAAATTTTCTTAACTTTTTTAAACTCTCCATTTTTCAAATAGCCCTTTTTCTGTAGCATAAAAGCGTGGACATTCGAGGCGAGGCAGTCGAAGGGGAGGAGATATTTATCCAAAATCAAATCTGGCCCGACAGTGAATTTTTCAATGAAGGGATGTAGTTTGCCCGAAGATTTTGTTTGCCAGAGTTTCATGAGATTAGTTAGTTGGTTATTGGGTTAGTTAGTCAGTTGGTTCGTTAAATTTTTCTTAGGCGAAAAATTGAATCTCTAGTGGGAATTAATTTTAACCTGAACCATTTTTTTATTCAATCACAATTTTCCCAAAATTAAGTCAGCAAAGCTTTGCCTTCGCCGCCGATTTTCGTTGCGACGAGATCGATAATCATTCCGTAAATCGCACCGGTGCCGACTATCAGCCAAAAAATTTGAGTTGCATTTTCAGGTGCGGCAATCAGTGCGCCGAAAGCGAGTGTGAGTGAGACGAGCGTGCCGAGAATCGCTCCGCGGACAATTGGGATAATTCGAAAACCCAAAAACGGATGAACTTTGTACGCGCCGGCGAGACCGACGATTGCTCCAATTAAAAGACGATTCGAAACGATTGTCCAAAATGTGAATGATTTCAAATTAAAAATCGTAGGATCTTGTCTTGAGGCGAGCCAGGCACACAAAATTCCAAAAGTAAGACCGAGCGGGATGGCGACGAGGAATCTTTTACGGGAGGGGAGAGTGGACATTTTGCAGGGGGTTAAAAAATGACAAACAAAAAATTTTAGTTGTTAGCTGGATTATTTTAACTACTGCTACTACTACTACTTTAACAATCCTAATTTTTCCAAGTGTTCACGTATTGTTTCTCGACACCTATTACAGTCGTGCACATGTAAGTATTTCCATCCTCTTTCTGAGAATGTTTCGGCTATGTCATTTAGGGATGTTTGTTTATACACATAGTCTGCCAAGATAGAGCGTGTGTCTATGGGGCGGTCTGCTTCTCCGCGGCTGCTCAACCTCTTTATTAGTTGCCATACAGACTGTTTTCCTTCGTTTGCTGTAATAGTTTGCGTACAGGATTTTTCTTTAAATTCGCAATAGTTCATTTTTCTTTATTAGGTAAGTTTACTATTCAATCACAATTTTCCCACCTTTCGTGATTTCTCCCGCGATGCGTGCCGGGATTTTCCGTTTTCGCAAAATCTCCAAAGTTTTATCAATATCTTTCGGATTCACCACGAGCAACATTCCGTTACCGAGATTCCAAACTTCGCGCGCCTCGTCTTCCGAAACTTTTCCGATTCGAATCAACTCTTTTACCCATGCCGCCGGTTTCCACAAATTTGTTAATTTCGCTCCCAAACCTTTTGGCAAAATCCGCGGCAGGTTGCCCGGAATCCCGCCGCCAGTGATGTGGCAAATTCCTTTCACCGCTACCTTCGGTTTTTCTCCGAATCTACCGACTAATTCCAAAATCGCCGAATGATAAATCCGACTCGGGGTCAGGAGGAGCTCCCCCCACTTTTTCATTCCTAGAAATTTCCGGTGATAATTTTCCCCAAACTTATCTGCCAAGATTTTGCGCGCGAGCGAAAAACCATTTGAGCGTAAGCCGTCTTCTTTCAGGGCAATTATCGCGTCGCCGACTTTGATTTTGTCTCCTAGGATGACTTTCTTTTTGTCGACGATTCCGATTGCAGTGGCGTTCCATACCATTCCGTTGACCGCTTTGCCGACCTCCGCGAGTTCGCCTCCAGCTATTACGACACCTTCATTTCGGCAAACTTTTGCCAAACCTTTCAGCAACCCTCCCACGATTTTCTGATTGACCTTTTGAGTGTCGAGAGTATTGGTCATCGCCACCACTTCCGCGCCGAGGCAGACTGCGTCGTCCACGACCATCGCCAATAAATCACTTCCCAGAGTGTCGAACTTTTTCATTTTTTCCGCGACCTCCATTTTGGTTCCGACGCCATCGTCGCCCATTACCAAGTAAAATTTCCCGAAATCTAAAATCCCAGCAAAGCCGCCGGTGAGCTTCACCGGCTTGCCAATGCCTTTTCGTCCAGCGAAAGTCAGCGCTGCAAATTTTCCAGCTAGTTTACTGGCAGCATCACCTTCGGCGATATTCACTCCAGCAGATGCGTATTTTTTGGATTTATTCATGTCAGCATTCTAACATCTCGAAGCAATCTCAAGTTTTCAAATTTCTCCGCCTTATTCTCTAAAATCCTTTAAAATCTCAAAACTGGGCGGATTAGTGGTGGCGTAATAATTCGCCGCTAGCCAACCAGCTGCAAACGCAAGCGCGATTGCGAGTGCGATTCCAATTTCCACGAGATGAATAAAAGTCTTCCTTTGCAAACATTGCTCATTTTAGGGCGAAATCCGACAATTTCAATTGCCGAAGTTCGTGCCGTTTATCCGCGAGCCAAAATCTGTGCTCGCGAAAAAAAATTCGCGATTTTCGAGGGGATTGAGACGATTGATTTGAAGAAAATCGGCGGCGTGATTAAAACTGGGGAAGTTTTTGCCAGAGAGCTGGTTTACCGCGAAGACAATTTAAAAGACAAAGATGCTCAAAAAATTTACGATTTCCTCGCAGAAGAATTTTCGCAAAAAGAGGGCAAACAAATCTTCGGATTTTCGGTTTACCCTTTTGACTCCAAGACACTCAAAACTTTGCTAATCGGCGCGAAAAAATTTCTCCAGAAGAAGGGCATTTCCTCCCGTTTCGCGAACAAAAATTTCACGAATCTCACCAATCCGCAGTCGGAATTTGAAGTGCTCAAAAAAGGTGGCGTTGAAATTCTCGCCGTGCGGGGGAGTGGGAATTGGTTTTTCGCTCGGTTAAAGCAAAATCAGCCTTTCGACGACTACAAAAAACGCGACTATGAAAAAGCTTTTCGCGATGCGCGAGTGGGGATGTTGCCACCGAAATTAGCCCAAATGATGTTGAATTTGGGAATTGCTGATAAAAAAGATTTGCGAATTTACGATTCGTTTTGCGGAGTTGGTGGGATTCTCGTTGAAGCGGCGCTGCTCGGTCATCGGGTCATCGGGAGTGATCTCGATTCACGGATGGTCGAATTTTCCCAAAAGAATTTGGCGGCGATGAATTTATCCGGTGAGGTTTTCGTCCATGATGCGAAAGAAAAATTAAACGAATCGGATTACAGGAAGTACGATGTGGTTGTTTCGGAAGGTTATCTCGGGCCGCCGCGTCGCACTGTTCCCGAAGAAAATATTCGCGCCAAAATTTTTGCCGAGCTGCAACAGCTTTATTCCAAATTTTTCGCTTGGCTCGATTGTCGGCGCGTCGTGATTTGTTTCCCGATTTATCTCGAGGCGGGGATTCCCAAATATTTCGCTTCTCGGGAAATTTTGCCGATTCTCAAAGAAATGGGTTGGGAAATGAAAAATACCGAAAAGCTAATTTACTCGCGACCCGATCAGACGGTCGGGCGGGAAATCGTAGTGTTGGAGCGGCAGTAGAGATGCAGTCTCTACGCAATCGCGATTGCTTCAATTTCAACTTTTGCGTTTTTCGGTAAATTCGCGACGGCGACAGTTGCTCGCGCTGGTTTCGATTTCCCGAAAAATTCAGTATAAATTTCATTCACCGCTGCGAAATCTTCCATCGAAGTCAAAAAAATCGTCGTTTTCACGACCTTCGAAAAGTCAGAATTCGCGGCTTTTAAGACATTTCCCAAGTTTTCCAAAACTTGTCGAGTTTGTTCTTCGACCGTTCCATTCAAAAAATCCCCATTTGGCGTGAGTGCGATTTGTCCGCTGCAAAAAATCAACTCGCCAGCGATTACCGCCTGCGAATAGGGGCCGATGGCGGATGGGGCTTGGTCAGTTTGGATGGTTTTCATAAAGCAAGAATACAGAATTCAGAATAAAGAATAAAGGTTAAAAAAGAGTGAGAGTAGGAGGACTGAAGTGATGCTAAAATTTCAGGGAAATGTTTTTCCAAAAAATTCTCGCCAAAATCCACCCCAAAAAAAAGAGAATTTGGAAGTGGGCATTGGCGATTTTTGTTGCAGTTTCGATTATCGGAATGATTTTTCTGCGGCTGGCAATTGGGGAGTTGGGTGAGTTGGGGATTTTCAAAATTTCTGGTTTCCCTGCCGCCAAAAATTATCTCGTCATTTTCCAAAACGACGCGGAGCGACGACCGACGGGCGGGTTTATCACTTCCTTCGCGACACTCCGATTTCGTGCGGGGATTCCGCTTTTCGAATTTGGTAACGTTTACGATGAAAAATTAATTCAAAAAAATTCAACCCCGCCGAGTGAGATTATGACCGAATTGCTGGCTGGCGATTTCTATCCTGGTCATGGATTTCGCGATGGTAATTTCGACGCGGATTTTCCCACCACTGCGAAAGAATTAATCCGACTTTACGAGCTCGGTTTCCCCGACGCCGACTTCGATGGGGTGATTGCGATTGACTTCACCGCCTTCGAAAATCTCGCGAAAAGTCTCAATCCAGGCTTAATCGGCGCGGCGGGTTTATTTTCTCAAATTGAAAACGAGGTTCAAAATATCGATTTACATAACCCTAAGGAGATTGATTCGCGCAAAAATTTTCTCGCCTCTTTGGCCAAAAATTTAATTAAAAAATCGATTTCCCATCCGAAAAAAACGAGCCAAAGTTTGCTCGAAAGTTTGAATTCCAAACACCTGCTTTTTTATTTCCGCGACCCGGAAGTCCAAAAAATTGTCGAAAATAAAAATTGGGGCGGTGTTTTAAGCCAAAAATTCGGAGGCGATTTTCTCGCGATTAACGAGGGGAATTACGGCGGAATGAAGTCAAGTCGTTATCTCGTTCGCGATATTTTTTACGATGTTGAATTCACAGAAAACTCTAAAAAAGAATTGATTCCAACCGCCAATCTTAAAATTCAAATCGCGCATCGTGGCGATGCGGCCGAGCCGATTTCCGGTTATTACAAAAGTTTTTGGCGGATTTTCGCGCCGATTGGTTCCACCAAAAATTCTGGTAAAGTCGACCAAAGTTTTGACGACGGCTTCCACCAAGTTTTTGGCGAAATCATCAAAATGAGTCCAGGCGAACAAAGAGAAATTGAGCTTAATTATGATTTGCCAGCGTTCGTGATGCAAGACGGAGTTTACAAGTTAAAACTTGTGAAACAGTCGGGTAGCGGTTCCGACTTCGTTCGGGTGACGGTCAAACTACCACCCGGATTTTTACTTACATCGGACGATTTCGAGACGAAAGAAAATCTTGCTCTTTATCAGGTTATGTTAGATTCGGACAAAGAATTAGAGTTAAAAATTCTGCCCGACGAGATCCCGCCGCGACTGGCATGGCAAGAATTTATCGGCAGAAATTTGCGGACGATTGATCTGCGTTTCAATGAACCACTCGATCCGGATTCTGTCGTTTCCGCTCGGTTTTCGCTAGCCGACATGAATTACCGCAATAAAAGATTCGACTCTGTTGCGATTCAGCGCGTCCGCTTTATTCCGCCGCAAAATATCCAACTTGATATTTCAGGTGTGACTCCAGAATGTCGGGAATGGTATGAATTGCGGTTAGACGGAATTTCTGACATAAGTGGTAACAAAATTATTGATGGCAAAATTACCGTTGTGCAGTGGATTGATGAGTTTGGCAATAATTGCGATTCGAATCGAGAATTGTGAAATTTTGCTAAAATTATTCTGTTTAAAAATTAAAAATGAAATTCTTTTCCAAAATTCTAGTCGCGGTAATTCTCTTGTTTTTTTCCGCTTCGCCGGTTTTTGCGGATTTGTCAGTTGCTGGCGATGAGCTAGTTCTGGAGCCGGCGAGTGGGGTGATTCACGGTAAGGTGGTGAAAATTTATACGACTGTCCGAAATCAGGGCGATGCTGATTTGATTGGCACTGTTAAGTTCTTCGTCGATGGTTCTCAAGTTGCGACCGATCAGCCTGTGAGTGTGAAGTCTGGCAGTGTTCCTGATGAGGTTTTTGTGAATTGGACGGCGGTGGCAGGGAATCACAAAATTGCGGTACAACTTTTTCCTTCGGAAGTTGAAGGGGATGATACTTCCAACAATTACACTGAGAAGAATTTCTTCGTCGACGCTGATTCTGATAAAGACGGAGTGGGGGATGCGATTGACACTGATGATGACAACGACGGCCTACCTGATGTTGATGAAGAATCACTTGGCACGAATTCCAAAAAATCAGATTCTGATAATGATGGAGCGAGTGATGGCAAAGATGCTTTTCCGCTCGATCCTAGCGAACAGCTCGATTCCGATGGTGACGGTATCGGCGACAACGCCGACATTGATGACGACAATGACGGCTTGCCTGATTTGGCTGAAGCCAAAATTGGGACTGACCCGCTCAATCCAGACACCGACGGTGATGGAGTCGAGCTTTGCAACGACCTGCTCGACAAGTTTCCGCTCCAACCACTCGAATGCCAAGACTCCGACGCCGACGGCTGTGGCGATAATTCCGACGCAAATCCAACAGACGCCAAAATTTGTGCCGATTGTGATTCCGACGGAGTGGCTGACTCTCTCGACGAAGATGATGACAACGACGGGCACTTTGATTCTGAGGATGCTTTTATCTGCGATGCTTCCGAATGGCTCGATACTGACAAAGACGGCTTGGGTGACAACGCCGATCCGAACGACGCCAATCAAGGTCCAGTCGCGGTTTTTGAGGGCGACAGAATTGTAATCGTCAACGAGGAAGTTAGTTTTGATGCTTCGAAATCTTCTGACGCGGACGGCAAGATTACTTCTTTTGTCTGGGATTTTGGTGACGGTTCCGCGATTGTCGAGAATGCTAAGGCGACTCACATTTTCACCCAGATTGGAGAATATTTGGTCAAACTAAAAGTGACTGATGATGCTGGTGAAAGTCGGGTGAAGGAGGCGGTCGTCGTCGTCGAGAATTCTCCGTGGCTGGAGCAGGCTTTGTTATGGTTGATGATTCTATTGCTATTAATTTTTCTTTATATTTTTTGGAAAACAGTTCAACACAAGAAAGGCGGGCATTCGCACTCGCATTGATTTCTTAAGCTTTTTATGCTAAAATAGCAAGAAAATTAAAACAAAATGTTGAGAAAAATTATTCTCGGAATCGTCGCGTTTATCTTTGTTTCAACCGGCGTGCAAGCTGGTGTGGGGATACTCGAGGCTTCGGAGCAAGCTGGTTTCACGATTAGTTGTCCGGAGGGTGCCGCGAATTGTTCTGCAGCCTCGCAGGAGATGGAAGACTATTCGATATCTGGTACCCAAAATTTTGTCCTTCGTTTACTTGGTGGCATTCTCAATTTCGCTGCGATAATCGCAGTTCTCATGCTGGTCATCGTCGGGGCACGGTTGGTGATTGCGATGGGTAATCAGGAGGGGCTGCAAGCTGCCAAGAAGCAACTGCTTTGGACTTTTGGCGGGTTGGCGGTGATTATTCTTTCTTTGCTGGTTGTCAGAAATATTACCGAAAAAATTTACGAAGCGGCGCAGGATTGTTTGAGCGTAGCTGAGAACGGGATTTACAGTGAAAAAACCGAGCAGGCGCAAGGCGAGGCTTCGCTTTTGGCGACTAGTTGGTGTGTTGGAAAATGGAACTCAGACGGCAAAACTTTCGACGAAAATATTTTCGGCTTTCAAAAAGAATTTAATCAACTGGTTTGTGGTGGGGCAGATAGTAATTGGATTAGGGTGGATGCTGCTTCGGCGGAGGGTGGATGTGAGGGAGAGGAAGAGGAAGAACCTTGTGAACCAGCTCCTACAAGCATGGATATTCCGGAATCTTGTTATGAGGGAGACTTAGAGGCGCAAAGCAAAATCCCGGGATGTGAAGCGTTAGCAAACTTAATACCAATTTGTGGGGCTATGGATATTGTGGAAGCAAATTGTAGCGTGATGAATGTCCAATACAAGCTTGGGGCTTGGATTCTCGAAGAAGGAGATGGTAGTAGCCCGAGTTATTATGACGATCCAGACGCTGCTTGTGCTAGAGCTGATGGTTTATATGGGCAATGTACAAAAAAGGCGCTTGATAATTATTTCAAAGAAAATTCATGTGCAGATTTTGAGTGGACAGAGGAGGAGCAATAAAAGCCCCAATTTCTTGAGGCTTTCATTTCTTAAAAACTCCGGATTACATCATTCCCCCCATTCCTCCCGGCATCGGCGGAGCCGGCTCATCTTTCTTCGGCTTGTCCGCAATCGCGGCTTCGGTCGTGAGGAAGATTCCGGCGATTGAGCTGGCATTCTCTAGCGCGGAGCGGGTGACCTTTTTCGGGTCGATGATTCCGGACTCCACCATGTCTACGAATTTCCCAGTTGCGGCATCGAAACCAAAATGTTTTGTTTTTGCCTCGACGATTTTCGCTAAAATCGCGCCGCCATCTTCACCCGCATTTTCGGCGATTTGACGGACGGGGATTTCGAGTGCTTTTGCGATAATTTTCATTCCGACTTTTTCATCGGCATCCGTTTCAGCCTCAATTAGTTTTTCCAAGACTTGTTTCGCGCGAATGAGAGCGACTCCGCCACCTGCGACGATGCCTTCTTCGACTGCGGCTTTCGTAGCCTCGACGGCGTCCTCGACGCGATGTTGGCGTTCTTTTTGCTCGACCTCCGTTGCTGCGCCGACTTTGATTACGCCGACTCCACCAGTCAATTTTGCCAATCTTTCAGTCAGTTTTTCTTTGTCGAAGTCGCTGGTCGAAGTTTCGAGTTCGTTCTTGATTGCCGCGACGCGCGTTTCGATTGCATTTTTGTCGCCTTTGCCATCGACGATGATTGTCGTTTCTTTGTCTGAAATAACTTTCGCGGCACGACCGAGATCGTCGATTTCGATATTTTCCAATTTCAAACCGACCTCTTCACTGATTACTTTTCCACCGGTCAGCGCTGCGATATCCGCCAGCATTGCTTTCCTTCGATCGCCGAATCCTGGCGCTTTCACCGCGAGTGCCGAGAAGCCACCCCGCAATTTATTCACGACTAAAGTCGCGAGTGCTTCGCCGTCGATGTCCTCTGCAATTATTACCAATTCTTTTTGTCCGGCTTTTGCCAATTTTTCTAGCAGGGGGAGGATTTCCTGAATCGAGGAAATCTTTTTGTCGGTAATCAAAATCTGCGCGTCCGCGAATTCCGCCTTCAAATTTTGCGTATTTGTAATGAAATAAGGCGAAATATAGCCGTTGTCGAATTGCATTCCTTCGACGACCTCGACTTCCAGCCCCATCGTTTGCCCCTCCTCGACGGTGATTACGCCGTTCTCACCGACCTTTTCGAGCACATCCGCGATGATTTCGCCGACTTCTTCGGACTGCGCAGAAATTGTTGCGACTTGTTTTTGTTGCTCTTTCGTCTTAACCGGCTCTGCTAATTCTTCCAATTCTGCGACCACAGCTTTTGTCGCTTTCGAAATTCCGGCTTTCAAATTCATCGCGTTGGCACCGGCGGTCAAATATTTCAAACCCTCTTTGATTATCGCGTGCGCCAAAATTGTTGCCGTCGTCGTGCCGTCGCCCGCCGCGTCGTTCGTCTTACTCGCGACTTCTTTCACCATCTCGGCACCCATATTTTCGAATTTGTCTTCAAGCTCGATTTCTTTCGCAATGGTTACGCCGTCATTCGTGATTGTCGGCGAGCCATAGGATTTCTCGAGAATGACATTGCGACCTTTCGGTCCCATCGTGATGCGCACCGCGTCAGCGAGTTTCGTGACTCCCGCGAAAAGTTTTTTGCGAGCGTCTTCGGAGAAGATTATGTCTTTAGCCATTTGAAAAGGATTAAGTTAGTAAGAAATAAGGATTAAGATTGAAAATTATTTTCTTAAAATAGCGATTACATCGCTGTCTTGGATGAAAAAATATTCATCCGCGTCGAGCTTCACTTCGGTCGGGCCGTATTTCGAATACAAAATTGAATCGTCGACTTTGACCGAGAGTGCTTTGCGTGCGCCATCTTTCCCTAATTTCCCCGGACCGACTGCGATGACGGTCGCTTTTTGGGGCTTTTCCTTATCCGCTGTGTCGGGGATGAAAATCCCGCTCGCGGTTTTTTCTTCCGCTTTTTCTGGTTCGATTAAAATGTAATCGTTGACAGGTTGGATTTTCGAAGATCCTGAGCTTGTCGAAGGGTTAGGCATTTTCAAAAGGGTTAATATTTTTACAGACTCGGATTTTAATTTCCCCTTAGCTTGAAGTCAAGAGGTTCACGTCGTAGAATAAGTTTCGTGCAAAAAACAGGCAGTGAAATAATTTGCGAAAGCTTGATTGCGGAAGGCGTTTCCACTGTTTTCGGCTATCCCGGCGGATCGGTTTTGCCGTTGTATCACGCGCTCACCAATTATTCTGCCAAGCTTCGACATATCCTCAATCGGCACGAGCAGGGTGCTGCTTTCGCTGCGGAAGGTTACGCGCGAGCATCGGGGAAGGTTGGAGTCTGTTTTGCTACTTCTGGACCGGGCGCGACCAATCTGATTACCGGCATCGCCAACGCCTATCTCGATTCAATCCCGCTCGTCGCGATTACCGGACAGGTCGCCTCGGGTTTGGTCGGCTCGGATGCTTTCCAGGAGGCCGACATGACGGGGATTACTTTACCAATTACAAAACACAATTATCTCATTACAAGGGCCGCTGACCTCGGTCCAGCAATACGGGAGGCCTTTCATCTTGCTCGGACGGGGCGACCTGGGCCAGTCCATATCGATGTCACGAAAGATGCTCAGATTCAGTCGACCGAATTTGACTATAAAAAAGTTCCTCTGAATCTGCCGGGTTATCTCGAGCGGGGACCCGCCTCGGCGCGACAGATTCAAGCTGCAACCCAATTAATTCGTAAGGCGCGACGACCGGTCGTGATTTCCGGTCACGGAGTTTTGATTGCTGGTGCTTCGAAAGAAATGCAAAAATTTGTCCAAAAAATCGACGCCCCAGTTTGTTCAACCTTGCTTGGGATTTCCTCGCTACCTTTCGGTTTCAAAAATTATCTTGGGATGCTCGGGATGCACGGCTCGCCCGAAGCGAATTTTGCTATCTCGCACGCCGATCTGATTATCTCAGTCGGGGCGCGTTTCGACGATCGAATTACCGGCAAATTGTCAGAATTTGCAGCGCAGGCCAAGGTCATCCACCTCGATATTGATTCCGCCGAAGTTGGCAAAATTATTTCGACCGACGCTCCAATTATCGCTGACGCGAAGGACGGTCTGCAAAAATTAATCGCAAAAGTTCCATCCCAAAAGCACTCGAGTTGGCATTCTCAGATTCACGAATATTCCAAACAAATTCAAACGCAATTGCTCGCAATCGAAAAAGCCAAAAACCCTAAACGATTGAAGGCGGTTGAGGTTGTTCACGCGATCAACAAAGTTTCGCCAGATGCTTTTATTGTTTCCGATGTTGGGCAAAATCAAATGTGGGCGGCGATGCATTTCCGATTTAAAAAACCGGGGCGATTACTTTCCTCCGGAGGACTTGGTTCGATGGGTTATGGTTTGCCGGCGGCAATGGGGGCGGCGGTTGCTCAACCCAAAATTCCGGTTTGGTGTCTGACTGGCGATGGTGGGATTCAGATGAATATTCAAGAATTAACCACGCTCGCACAAGAAAAAATTCCGCTCAAAATTGCCGTCTTCAATAACGGCTTTCTCGGGATGGTTCGCCAATGGCAAGAAATGTTTTACGACAAAAATTATTCTCACACCCCGCTGCTCAATCCAGATTTCGTCAAACTTGCGCAGGCTTGTGGGCTGACCGCTTTCCGCGTCACCAAAATTTCTGATGCCCTCAAAATTACCCAAAAAGCGGCGAAAATTTCTGGTCCAGTTTTGGTCGAATATCTCATCGAGCCGGAAGAAAATGTTTTCCCGATGGTCGCGCCAGGGGAGGCTTTGAAGAATACGCGAATTAAGTAATTCAACCTCCAAGCAGTCTAATCATATCTTTTGTGTCCATTGCCCCATTTTTTGGTTCATACAATAAAAGCTGTCCAAAGGAATCTATCCAAATGGTTTGCGCACTGCCGTCTTTATTGTCAATTTTAATTTCTAAAAAATCAGAAATAGGACATTTTGGACATATATAAATGGATGCTTCTACTTTTTTAGTATTTTCGTCAAAGTCGGCAATATCTTTTGTTGAGTCCTTCTGTCGTAATTTATTATCCCTAATTTCTATTTTTCTCGCAGCAGCCGTAGTTATTTTTACTTCGAAATCATTTCCTAAATGCTCTACACTTTCTTGAGTTTTAGGCTGAGGGTTTTCTCCGAAGAAAACCAAACGGTTAGGGCAGTAATAGTTTTTCATTTTTGTTTTTATTAATTATGCACATAATATCATGTTTTTGATTTTAAATCAAATTACGTTAACAGTTTCGCCAACTCCTCCTCTCTCCCGCCAAAAGGTCCGATGGCGGCGAGGCGCAAATTTTTTGGCACGAAAATTTCCGCCGCCAATTTTTGCACCGCACCAGTTTCCACCGCGTCGATTTTCGCAAAAATTTCTGCCAACTCAAATTGCTCCCGATAAAGCAAAAATTGTTTGCCGAGGAGGTGGGCGTATTCTTCCGAATCCTCCAGACTCAAAGTCAGTTTGCCTTTGAGAAATTCTTGAGCGCGAATCAATTCCTCTGCTGCCACGCCGTCCTCTGCGAGCTTTTCGTATTCCGCGCGAATTGCACTCACCGCGAGCGGCAATCTTTTCAAGTCCACCCCAGCGGAAGTCGAAATTACGCCGGCATCGGTGTAATCGTCGGTATTCGTCCGGATGTAATAGCAAAGTCCTTTGGCTTCCCGCACGTTCAAAAACATCCGAGAGCTCATATTCCCACCCAAAATTATCGCCAATAATTTCTGCGTCCAATGTCGTTCGTCTTCCGCGGCGATGCCTCGTACTCCGAGCACGAGGTGGCCTTGTTCGGTTTTTTTGTCCTGAATTTTTACTGGACTCGTCGCCTCGAAACTTTCAAGCGGTGCCCAGGCAAAATCTTTTTGACCATTTTCGAATCGGAAAAATTGCTGGATTTTCGCGACAACCTCGGCGTGTTCACATTTTCCTGCGACTGCGATTACCAAATTGTTTGGCTGGTAAAGTTTGTTTTTGTAATCCACAAAGTCATCGCGCTGAAATTTTCGAATATTCTCTTTGCTCCCGATTTGGTCCCAGCCCATCGGTTGATTGCCAAAAAGTAATTTTTCGAAATCCCAGCCGACTTGGTACATCGGTGTATCTTGGTACATGTTGTATTCCTCGAGGATGACGCCGCGCTCTTTCCCGATTTCCTCCGCGGGGAATCTTGCATTCACCAACATGTCGCTCAAAACGTCGAAAGCGGTGTCGGCATGTTTCGCTGCGACTTTCACGAAGTAGCCGGCGTATTCTTTGCCGGTGAAGGCGTTGAATTCTCCTCCGATTGAATCGATCGCCTCACTCACTTCTTTCGTGTTTTTAAATTTATCGCCGCCTTTGAAAAACATGTGTTCCAAAAAATGCGAGATTCCATTTTGCTCCTCTGTCTCGTAGCGGCTGCCGGCTCCCGCGAGGACGAGACAGGTGATGGCTGCCGTGCCGGGGAGTGTTTGGGTGACGATTTTGAGTCCGTTCGGAAGGGTGGTGATTTGCATTTTGGGGGATTATTTCAGCGAGTTTATCATTCCTGCTAGCAAAAAAAGTGTCAATGTAGTTGGAGCATCTTCGAGGGGATGGAGAAAAAGAGCGATTATTAAAATTCCGCTAAGTGAGAAAAAAAGTGGGGAGTTGGCTTTTTTTAATTCCCATAAAAGTTGTACGCAAAAAATTAAAAACAAAATTCCGCCGAGCCAGCCGAGCTCGAGGGCAATCCCGAGATAAGTATTTTCGGGAGTAATTCCTTCGCCAAAGCGCTGGCTGACTCCTGCTGTTTGACCTAATCCGAGACCGAGCGGATTTTCCAAAACGAGTTCGGCAGCGGCTTGAGTTCGCTCAAAATGCTCTCCGGTCGAGGCGGTTCGCCAAAAAATTTCACCTAAATTTTCGCCCGAAAAAATCAAAATTCCTCCTCCCAAAATTGCCGTGATTCCACCGAAAAAAATTCGTTGTTTAATTTTGCGTGACAAATTTTTCCGCCACATTTCAACCGCGAAAATTAAAAAAATTCCGACTGCTCCGAGCCAGGCTGATCGCGAGAAGGTAAAAATTACAACAAAAAATCCTCCCAAAATTTCCGCTGCCAAAAAATATTTCCACCAACTTTTATTTTTACGATTCCTCCAAAATTCAAAAATCGCGAGCGGCAAAATTACTAATAAAAACGCGGCGAGCTGATTTGGTCCGGCGAAGGTTGATTGTAACCGGATGGTTTCGCTCACGCCGACGAGGTGGTAGGCGGGGAGATTGCCGCCTGGCAGCCAACTCGAGACATTCGCCGAATAACCGAAATTCACCAAAAAATCAGGAGGTAGCAAAAATTTCTGCGCCAGTGCAAAAAGAATTACGCCGCCTGCGGATAGCAAGATTATTTTTTTTAATCGCTCAATTCCTAATTTTCCAAAATCAAAAAATTTCACTGCTAAAAAAATTCCTAGAAAAAGCGTCGCAGTTCGTAGTCCTAGAATTTTTTGTCCCCAAACTCCATCACCGAAGATTGCATACAAAATAGCTAAAATTACGAAAATTCCACTAATCCAAAAACTTTTTTTTGCTGGTAATTTTCGCTTTTGCCAAAATTTTCCGACCGCTAGAATTCCTAGAAATCCAACCAAAATTTCTTTCCAAGCTTGTATGATGATTACAAAATCCTGTTGCCAGAAAAATGAGTGAAACCAGGTAAAAAGGAAGGCATGGAAGGGGAGCACTGCCGATAAGATTGCGCAAATCCACCAAGCTAACGAGTCAAGAAAATTATTTCGCTGCAACATCGAGAATAATTTTAGCAATCTTATCGGCAGAATCTTTAGATGAAAGTTTTTCCGCTGCCGTCGCGATTTTCGCCAATCTTTCTGGTTGTGTAATCAGCCAAATTAAAAGTTTACTAAAATCATAAGGGCGTGTTTTTTCCTGCGACAAAACCATCGCTGCTCCCGCTCGTTCAAAAAATCTCGCGTTCTCGACTTGATCGCCTCGCGAAATCTCAGACGAAAGAGGAATTAGTAGACTTGGTTTACCGGCAGCGGCAATTTCAAAAATTGCGTTGGCACCGCCCCGACTGACGACGAGATCAGCTGCCGCGAGGACGTCTAGGTATTCTGCTTCTAGATATTCAAAAATCCGCAAATTTTTTACTGTCGGAAAGTGTGGAGGTATTTTCCCTTTGCCGGTTAACCAGACGATATTCGCCTTTTTCTCAATTTCAAAAATGCTTTTTTCGAGTAGCAGATTTAAAAAAACTGCGCCACTGCTGCCGCCAGCGATTAAAACAATTGGTTTTTTGTTTTCAAATTTTAAAAACTTTCGCCCTACTGTCGCGTCTCCGACTGGTCGGACTGGGTTGCCAGTGATTTGAGTTTTATTGCCGGGATGAGTGGTCGGGAAGCTGAGGCAAATCTTTTTCGCGAATTTTGCGGTAATTCTCGTGGCTAATCCTGGCGTTAGATCACTTTCGTGGATTATTAACGGAATGCGCAAAATTCCCGCAGCAATCGCAACTGGCACGCTGACGAAACCACCCTTAGAAAAAATTACATCAGGTTTGATTTTCAACAACCTGTGAATTGCCTGCGTAATCCCAATCGGAATTTTCACCGCATCGACTATATTTTGCCAATCGAGATAGCGTCGTAATTTTCCCGTCTGAATTCCATAAAATTTCACGCCTGCCTTCTCGGCAAGTTTTCGCTCGATTCCATTTTTTGAACCAATGTAAAAAAGTTGGGCATGTCCGGCCAATTGGCGGATTTTTTCGATTATCACGAGGTTGGGAATGACATGACCACCGGTCCCGCCACCGGTAAAAACAATTTTCATGAGAGATAATTCTACACCGATTTGTGCGGTTTGCGCTGGCGATCGCCATTTGCGATACCGCCACCTCGCAGTTTCTTCAATTCTTCTTCGGAAAGAACTTCACCTTTTCTGGTCTGAATTTCATCTTCGGATCGTTTTCCGAAATCGCTTCCGCGTCTACGCTGTTGACTTTCACGCTGGACATCCAAAATTTTTCTTGCGGTGAGTTGCGGTGATTTTACGAGCCGCATCACAAGAGGGATATCGCTTCCGGCAGTTTGGATTTCGAGATTCCCGACATTTAAAAAAGTTTTCCAAAAACCATGAGTGTAGCCACTGACTTCTTGAATACGGTCGAGATTTGTTTCCGAGATTTGTTGGTCAAAAATGCTGGATTGGGCGATGTCGGCGATTCGTTCATTGGTCGCGACGAGAAGTGTGAACTCACTTTTTATAAATTCAATAAAAGTGATGAGCCAGCTGAAAAGAAAGTAAAAAATTACTACGAGACTAAAAAGCGACCAAATTTCCGTTGGTAATCCAACTCTCGAAATAAAATAATAAATTGTTCCTGGCAATAAAATTCCCAGCAATAAAAACCAAATAAAAATTTTTGCCCGCTGAATCCAATGAATTCGAATACAAAGTTGGACTTCTTCGCTGTCGCGCTGCCCCGGAAAGAAATTCTTTTTACGATGAATCTGGGTGTGCAGCTTCGCGAGATTTGAAGTGGGAGCGTCCAAATTAAACATCAAATCGATTTTAATTCATTTTGTGTATGTTCTCGATTTGCTATTTTTCATAATTTCTGCTAAAATAACAAGATTACAAAACAAAAAAATGGAAAAAAATACACTCCAACTTCTGGAGAAAGATTCCGTTTTCCAAAATATTTCTGATGAAAGTTCCTCCGACTCTTCGATGAATTTGCATGAAGCGATGCATTTTATCGAAGGACGCGAGGTGGATGATCGATTTGCTGAGGCGCGCAAAACTCTTAAAAAAAGGCTTCAGGAAACCTTAGAAGATGAGGAACGGGGGACTTGCAATTATTATCTGCTTCGGCTGATGCTGCGCGAGCATCTCCTTTTTGAGAATAAAGAAGCACGCGATATTTATCAAAAAATGCAGCTTAATTTTCTAACTGCCGAAAGAAATTATCGGAAAGAGTTTTTTAAGATGAAACGGGGGGAAGAAAAAAAAGTGCTTCGTTCGCAGATTGAGGCTTTTTACAGGCTAATCGACAGTTATCTTGTGGTTTTAGAAAAGATTTATCAAAAGAAAGGTTTTCTCGAAGGCAGTGAGCGAGCCTATGAAGACAAAATGCATTTTCGTAAAAGTTTTGCTTTTTTTTCCGGTAAACATTTCGCGCATCTCGGTCATGTTTTTCTCGACAAAACCTCTCGTTATGGTCATTCCTTGGGACGTTGGGGTTTCACGGTTTTGCTTTTTATTTCATTTTTTGCTGGCATTTATGCACTGCTTGATTTAGTTTCGCCGACATCAATGTTTGCCGACTATGTCAACAGAAGTGGTTTTTTTGATTATTTTTATTTTTCAACCGTCACTTTCACGACACTCGGTTACGGCGACATAACCCCAATCACGATTGCCGAAAAGCTAATCGCAGGAATTGAGGTCTTGCTCGGATTTACGATGTTGGGTATTTTTATCAACTTAATTAAGCGCCGTTTCGGCTAAAGCACTTTCAATCGTTGCAACATTTGAATCTGGTCGTGGGCGGAATGGTAAGCCTCCTCTGGATCGATTTCACCGTTTTGCACAAATCCCAAGAGACTTTCGTCGAAGAGCTTCATACCGCATTCACCATTGATTTGGATTTGGGAATAGATTTCGGAGATATTACGTTCGCGAATAGCGTTGGCAATTCCTGAATTATTAAACATAATTTCTCTCACACAAACTCGGCCACTACCGTCTTTTTTTGGGATAAGACGTTGGCTCATGATTGTCGAGAGAGATTGACTGAGCTGGAGTGCGATTTGTTTTTGCTTGTCTCCTGGAAAAACATCGACAATTCTTTGAATTGCTCGCGGCGCGTCGTCGGTGTGCAGTGTTGCGAGGACGAGATGACCAGTTTCTGCCAAAGTAATTGCGGTTTGGATTGTCTCAAGATCGCGCATTTCTCCGACAACGATGACGTCGGCATCCTGTCGGACGGTGTGTTTAATCGCTTTGGCAAAATTTTCGGCGTCGATACCGACAGCTCTTTGAGAAATAACCGCTTTTTTCCTTTTGAAAACAAATTCAATTGGGTCTTCGATTGTGACGATTCTCACGCATCGGTTGGCATTAATGTAATCGATTAAACTAGCGAGGGTTGTCGATTTACCCGCTCCGGTGGGGCCTGTAATTAAAATCAGACCTTCATTGCGGCTGACTCGTTCCAAGACTTCAGCTGGGATTTCGATTTGTTTAGGAGTCGGAATTTCGAAAGGAATCGAACGAATCGCAATTGCCGGTCCGTGGTTTTCTTGATAAAAAGTAATTCGAAACCGCCCCATTTTTTTGCGCTCAATTGCGAAATCGACTTCTTTTTCTTTTTTTAATTTGGCTAGTCCCGAATCGCCGATAATGTCGACAATAATTTTTTCAATTTCAGTTTTGGAAATTTCAGCTGCATCTTTGATTGGATTTAATGCGCCGTTTTTATACCGCAGAAAAGGAGGTTCGTCAGTCAAAAGGTGCAGGTCGGAGCAATCAGCCTCGATTTGTTGCTCAAGAAGTTTTTCGAATTCAGCCATTTTATTGTTTTTAAATCTTACTATTTTAGCACAACTCATCGTTTTTCCCAAGCCTTTTCTTGTCGACACAAGAGTCTTTGATCAGATGAGTCGGCCAAAATTTTCGCAATCAATTTTTCGAGGCGAACATTGTTTTGACTACCCTTCACTAAAATTAAGTCACCCATTTTGATCTCTTTTTTTAACCATTCAGCGGCGACCTCTGCTTTGGTAAAAAATTCGGCCGTTTTTTTCTGCGCTTTGGCGGCGTTTACGAAAAATTTTGCGGATCCATAAACTCCGATTACTATATCGGCGATATCTGCTGCTTGTTTCGCTGCTTCGCGATGGTAATTTTCCGAGTCGGATCCGAGCTCGTTCATTTGTCCCAAGATGACGATTTTCCGCTCTGCTTCCAATTGTCCGAGGGTAGTGAGGGCGGCAGCGAGGCTCATTGGATTTGAATTGTAACTGCCGTCGATAATTCGCGATCCTCGCATCCCTTCCAATAAATTTAGTCGACCGGGTGGCAGTCGGAAATTTTTCAGCGCCTCGACACTTTTTTTCAAACTGATACCTTCCACGACACCGACAGTAATCGCGGCGAGTAGTGACGGTAAATTTTGTCGGCCCAAGACTGGTGCGCGAAATTGGGCTGTTTCGCCTTTCCAAGAAATTTCTGCTGAGAGTCCGCCTAAGTTTTCTCGAATTTTTGTCGCGCGAAGGTCGGCGTCCACCGCAGTTCCGAAAAAGATTTTTTTCGCTCGAGTCGCCGTCGCTCGCGAAAATTTATCATCGGCATTCAAAATCGCTACTCCTGGGGCGGGCAGATTCGCAATTAATAAACTTTTCTCTGCTGCAATTTCCTCGACGTTTCGGAAATTCTCAAGATGGACTGGGGCTGCGTTTAAAAAAACACCAATCTGCGGTTCAATAATTTCCAACAATCTCGGGATATCTCCGGGTGCGTCGATGCCGAGCTCAAGGATGATTTTTTCGTGCGACAGTTTCGTATAGCCACGCCATTCCGCTCGAAAGAGAATGCCGAGCCATTTCAGCGGATCCGAAAAACCGGACTCCTCTTCTTCTAGCAGGGTCAGTGGTACACCAAAATCGGAATTCAAACTTTTGGCGCTGGCGAGAGTCGTGAAACGAGTTGAGAGAATTTTTGCCATCGCCTCTTTCGCTGTTGTTTTGCCAATTGAGCCAGTGACGCCGATTACCGTCGAATGGGCGTGGACGCGCCGACGTGCGTGGAGAATCAAAAACTTGGCGATGAGATTACGAAAAAATCTTTTCACAAGGATATTTTAGAGCCAAATAATTTCTTTCGCGAATCCGCAATTCCGCCACCAAGTCATTTGCCGTTTCGCATAATTTCGCGTGTCTTTTTTGATTTCCGCTACTGCAACTTCCCAACTTTTCTCGCTTGCCAAAAAGTCCAAAAGTTCCCGATAACCGTGACCGCGTAAGGCGGGGGCAAAACGATTGTATTTTTTTCCTAATTGTTCCACCTCGGTAAGCAACCCCGATTTCAACATTCTCTCAACGCGTTGGTTGATTTGTTCGTAAAGTTTTTCGCGATTGGGATTCAAACCCAAAATTAGGCAGTCGAACTTTCGTCGTCCCTTTTTACTTTCACCTCCTAGTTCTGCTCGTTCGACGGCGCGAATTAAGTGGTGTCGATTTTTCGCTGGGATTTTCGCCGCTGTTTCAGAATCGATTTTTTGCAGCATTTTCCATAATTTCGCTGGATTTTTTTCCCAAATTTTTCCCAATTCCGCCCGTCGATTTTCATCTGCCTTTCCCGGAAACTGAAAATTTTCCACAATCGCCGAGATTAAAAGAGTGTGTCCGCCTGTCAAAATCGGCAATTTCCCGCGTCGCAAAATTTCTCGAATTTTAGCCTCCGCTAATTTACGATATTTCGCGACCGAAATTTTCTCCGCTGGTGAGGCGATGCCGACGAGATAGTGGGGGACTTCCGTTCGTTCCGTGGCGGTCGGCGGGGCGCTGCCGATTTCCAGTTCTCGGTAAATCTGTCGGCTGTCGGCGTTGACAATTTCACCTCCGAAAGTTTTCGCGAGGTGAATCGCGAATCCCGTTTTGCCGCTCGCGGTCGGACCGACGACGATAAGCAGAGGACGGCGCGGTTTTTTACCAAGCCATTTCGAAACCAATTTTTTAGCAGTTTGGATTTTCAAAACTTTTCGTTAAAATCAGAAAGAATTCTAACCCCAAAAAAATGAAAAAAATTATTACTTCTCTCGGTCTGGCTATGCTTCTTACTGGATGTGGATTTGGCAGCGGTCCGGCTGAGGAAATTTCTCCCGAAACTCCAGCTTCCCACGAAACCGCACAAACGACCTTAACGGATGATTCGTTTATTGCGTTTTCAGCGGAAATTCTCTGTCTGCCGAGCAATAATGCTTCTGCCTCCGATTCTGAAATTGAGAATTTAGCAAAAAAGGTTTTGGCTGATGCTGGGGTGGACGAGGAAGACTTTTCCATCTATCAACAAACAATCGAGGCGGATCCGGCTAGCAAAAATGCTCTTTCACTCGCAATCGTCGGGAAGATGTCGGAATTTTGCCAAATAGTTGAAGGGGGAGAGATAGTGGTGGAGCCGGAAGACGAAGAAATTGAAGCTCCAATAGATTCAGAAAACAACGAAGAAGAAGTTATTACCGAAGGTGATGACTCAGGTTCTGATCCATTGGTTGATCTTTTCGCGAATCCTGCGGCAGACCAAGTTTCAGAAACTCCTGCAGAATAAAAAAGTTTGCATTTCTAAAAATTTTCGCTAGAATTCGGCAGCATTTCGGGCTGAAGAAAGCAGGTTCCTAAATCCTGCCGAGGCAAAACGACTTCAATTCCAGTAGTTTGCTTCTTCATCCCAAGAACCAAACTATTTTTTTTATCCTACTAAGATGGCAATTACCAAAGCTAAAAAATCGACAATTCTCGCAGACTTAGATGCGGAATTTCAAAAGGCTAAGTCGGCGACCTTCACTGCTTACACTGGCATCACGGTTGCGCAGATTCAGGAATTGCGGACCAGGCTGCGGGAGGGGAGTGCGCGGATGATTATCGCAAAAAAAACTTTGATTCGTCTCGCTGCCAAAAATTCAGGTTTGAAAGACATCCCAGACGAGTCGATGGTCGGTCCGATTGCAGCGGTTTTTTCTCACGAGGACGAATTAGCAGGATTTCAAATTCTCGAGAATTCTAAGAAAGATTTTAAACAAATTGAGATTTGCGGTGGAGTTTTCGAAAGCGAAATTCTCAGCAAAGCAAAGGCACAGCAGCTCGCAGCGCTTCCTTCCAAGAATGCTCTACTTGGTCAATTGGTCGGCTTATTCATCTCGCCGCTCCGCGGATTCGTCGGTGTCGGTGGCGGTTTATTGAGCGGATTTGTCCGGACTTTGGAAGCGATTCGCGAGAAAAAAGCCTTGGGGGCTTAATTTTATTAATTTTTTTTAACCCAATTTAAAATGTCTGACGACGCCACTCCAGCTACTCCTGCTGAAGAAACAAAGGATGCTGCTGCTCCTGCCGAAGAAGCAAAAAAAGAAGAGGTACCAGCAAAGGCTGCGAAAGAGGAAAAAACCGAACAGACGGTGGAGCTATCCAAGGATGCTCAAAAAATTCTTGACGCAGTGAGCGATCTCAAAGTGCTCGATCTTGCCAATCTCGTCAAAGCGATGGAAGAGAAGTTTGGTGTTTCGGCAGCGGCTCCGGTCGCGGCTGCGGCGGCTCCAGCGGCGGGCGGTGCAGCAGCAGAGGAGAAGTCATCTTTTTCAGTCGAATTGACAGCGGCGGGAGACAACAAAATCGGCGCAATTAAAGCTGTAAAAGCGATTACCGGTGAGGGTCTCGGCGAAGCCAAGGCGACTGTAGAGGCGGCTCCGAAAATTCTCAAAGAAAATGTGCCAAAAGCGGATGCCGAACAAATGAAGAAAGATTTGGAGGCAGCGGGTTGCACGGTTACCCTCAAATAGAGGTGAGTTGGTAAGCATTAAAGAAAACAATAAATTTTAAAAGCGGACAGTCGTAAGACCATCCGCTTTTTTTATTGTAAAAAATCACGAGTTTGATTTTTTTACCAACCAAACCATTCTAAGACAACATCAAGCCAGCTTCTACGAGCTACTTGATTGATATTCTTCGTCCCAAGTAAATCACCTCCTAGCTGATTGCTTCCGCTTCCGCTACTTGTCTCGAAGAGAGGAGGAGGGTTACTTTGGATGCGCGAATCGTATTCTACGACGAGGGCGGCTTCACTATTTGAATAAATCTGTGTACCTCCTGAAGCTGAGTGAAAGGTCCTCAGATAGGCCAAATCATAAGGTCTTGCTAGGTTACGTTTGCAGTTATGACCTAGGTTGCCAGTGCATGCCGTTTCGCAGGCACTTTCTAGGGCGGCTGGGCATTTTGGAGCAGCTTTGTCTGATCCACCAATAGTGTTTTGGGTCGCTATCAAGCCCTTCCAATACAGCTGGTTGCGCAATTCAAAACTGCGATCGCAGAAGCCAACCCCACTACAATCAGGGCTATCATCTTCACCAGATTCTCCATCAGCATTCACTGAGATTA
>JAIPGZ010000013.1 GCA_021735425.1 Candidatus Altimarinota bacterium
TGTGGCTTACCCGAATCTCATTTGGTCTGACCAAAGTGTGACGGCTCACACCACTTCGACAGCTGACTGGACAAACGGTTACCTCGTAAGTGACATGGCTACGGCTAGTGCCACTCTCACGAAATAATCGGGTTCTGGGACTCAAGAAATATTACTACTAGCTTTTGGGAGGGGAGCGATCTCCTCCCGAGGCTAGTTTTGTAGTAATTGTCTGAACTGTGATTACGCTGATTATTATGATTACGCTGATTCAATCCTGCAGAAAATGAAATGGTGGTGCGGGTTGAATCAAGGTTTAGATAAAGTATTTGAGACTGTAGAAATAGATAAAAAACTTTAAAAAGGCTCTCCGCCTTGGCGGAGGGCTTTTTTATTTGGGGAGATTTTAAGTAATTTTCAATGTGCAATGTGCAATGAAGAATAGGGAGAGTCGTGATTTCGGTAGGCGACAATCCTGGTAATCTTTTAATCATGTGAATCTTGGTTCAGATAATTAGCAGGGAGATTTTATTAATAGCTTCCACCGTCTACCCTCCAATTTCCAACCTCGATTCTTGTAGTTAAAAATGATTTTCGTTAAAATACTGGCAGGTAATTGCTCCCAATGCATGACTCTCAGACCATCACGAACGAGATACTCAATGGTAAATTAGATTTAGTGCTGAAAATTCTTGAGCAACACGACAAGCGTTTCGAGCAAATGGACAAGCGTTTCGAGCAGCAGGATAAACGGCTTGATCGGATGGAAGATGATCGACGTGAGGATCACAGACTATTGCAGCAAATTCACGAATCGCGCCACGAAGTCAAAGTGCAATTCCACTGGAAACTGGCTGCTGCTAGTGTAGCAATCAGTTCCGGAGTGAGTGTCGTCGTGTTTTTGGCGATGAGCTCGCTGATGGGTTGACTACAGAAATAGCTAAAAAATCTAAAAAGCCTTCCGGCATTGTCGGAGGGTTTTTTTATTTGGGGAGATTTTTGTCTGAACTGTGATTACGCTGATTATTATGATTACGCTGATTCTTTTCTTCCGACAGGAGAGCGTCGAGGGATTGGGTGACTTCGTCTCCCGTCTCCCGTCTCCCGTAATCAGTGTAATCAGTGGTTCAAGACAAAGGTGAAATCATTATCCAAGAAGTATAAAATCAAATTAGGTGATGATCATCAACCCCAAATATTCGCACTCCGAATTGACGGTCAAGATTATCGGGGCGGCGATGGAGGTGCACTCGACGCTCGGTACCGGATTCCAAGAAGTGATTTATCAACGCGCACTAGCGGTCGAATTCGAGGCGGCTGGATTATCTTTTTCTCGAGAACACGAAATGCATATCGATTACAAAGGTAGTGAAATCGGGACGCGGAGAGTTGATTTTTTGGTGGAAGGGGGAGTGATGGTTGAGATTAAGGCTGTCACTAAATTGGATGATGTTCATTTGGCGCAAGCCATCAATTACCTAGAAGCCTACAATCTCGAAGTTGGTTTGTTGCTCAATTTCGGCGCGCAGAGTTTGGAATTTAAGAGAGTGGTGAATAAGAAGGTTGCCTGAACTCGGATTTCTCGGATTCTTTTCTTTGAGTTTGGCGTGAAAATATTGAAGGGTGGTGATTTCGGCAGGGGGTAATCCTGGTAATCCCTTAATTCCCAAGGGGAGGACTTAGTCCCAGGAAAATCTTGGTTCAGACAATTGCTGGAATCATAGCTCAAGACAACCACCTTTTTCTCAAACAAAATTTCATTTTTTGGCAAGTGATTTTTGTGGAGAATTAGCTAACCGCTTAAAATTTCACTAAAATTTCTCACAAGAAAATTGTTTTTTTTAACCCCCTTTGCCATGTCCATTAAAATAAAAACCTGGTCGCGGTCGTTTGCGCTCTTTGGCTGTGCGACCCTAGCCTTCGCTTTTGCGATTGTGTTCTCGCCGACGGTTTTGGCTAGCGCAGGAGGCACCGTAATCGTGCATTCTGGCGGTGCACAGGCGGATTATAATATTGACCCGCTCAATGATACAGCCGGCGAGCAATTTATCGCTCTCAAGT
The DNA here is from genome assembly GCA_021735425.1 of Candidatus Altimarinota bacterium. Taxonomy (GTDB): domain Bacteria; phylum Patescibacteriota; class Gracilibacteria; order JAHISY01; family JAHISY01; genus JAHISY01. The sequence continues at coordinate 2,041 of JAIPGZ010000013.1, forward strand.
TTCAAATAGATGATGATGCGACTCTTGATGGGGGAGATGTATTGCCACTTTGGATTGATCAAATCGTTCTCGCAGTCGGCGGCACAGGAGCCAATGCTTCGACCGATGTTGCCAGTGCAGGACTTTACTCTGATGCCGGTACGACGTTGGTTGCTTCTGGGGTGGTGACCGACGCGACAATTACGTTTGGTTCAGCTGCCAATACTGATGGAGTAGGTGATTTGATTTCACTTGCCTCGGATGCAGCGCAAGACTATTGGATTTATATTTATATGAAGACTGGAGCGGCACTTACTGCGACAGAAGGAGACACCTACACTTTTTCAATTAATGACTCAACAAGTGTTTTGGAGGATGGTGATGCCGGTGGCTCGACGATGCGAGCGGATGCGAGCGCGGTTGCTCCGGTTGTCGGGACTGTCGCAGTTACTGCCACCAAACTCGTCGTGACAGGCACTGCTTCGATGGCGACGACGGCTACCAATGAGCTGACCGTCACTGCCAAAGATGCGAATGACAACACAGACACAGACTACAGTGGCTCGAAAGATTTAGTATTTAGCGGACCAGCGAATTCGCCAGCCGGAGATGTCCCGTCGATTGAAGCAATTGCTATCGGTAGCACGACAGCGACCACTTTCACAGCTGGCGTTACCAATGGTACTTCACTCACGCTTGTCGCCAAAAAAGTCGAAGTGACTACGGTGGATGTCACCGATGGGTCACTCACTTCGTCTGGTGCAGCTGACGACCTTGATCTCACAGTCACTGTCGGTGCAGCGAATAAGCTAATGATTGCGACCCAAGCTTCGACGACGGCTTTGACGAATCAAGCTTTCGCTACTCAGCCAGTAGTTAATGTTGCTGATCTTTACGGCAATACGATTACTGGAGCTACTACTACCATTACGGGCGCGGTTTACACTGATGCGGCGTGTACATCTGGTGCGAGCGGGACATTGGCGAGCAACACCAAATCAGCCGTAGCCGGTGTCGCGACTTTCTCTGGATTGAATCACAGTAATTCGGGGACATTCTATTTGGGCTACAGTGGTACTTACACGGCAGCTTGTTCGGGGGCGGCTGCGACGCTCCTCACAGGAGCGAGTGCTTCGTCTGTGACTGTTTCAAGTGCTTCTTCATCTTCTTCAAGTTCGGTTGACTCCACCGCTCCTGCCGTTCCTGGCAGCATCAGTCTTACCATCAATTCCGCCAACAAAGTCGTCTTGACTTGGATTGATCCAGCGGACACCGATTACAGCAGCATCAAAATTCTGCGTGGCAAAAATACTTCTGCTGTCAGCGAGATAGTCTATGCGACTGTCGCCAAAGGTTTGCAGACCTACACCGACACCGCTGTTTCAGCCGGGGATTCGTTGAAATACGTTTTATTGGCGCAGGACAATTCCGGCAATGTTTCTCGCAGTGCGATTCAATCGATTACCGTCGCGGCGGGTGCGACAGCGACTTCCTCGACCACTTCCACTACTTCGACGACCTCGACAACGACTACGACGACGACCACGCAGACTCAAACTCAATCGCAAAATCGCTACGAGCAGGCGGGGGTTACCGAGTCTGAAGTCGATTCCGCAGTGGGCGCATTTTCCGATCTCGTGAAAGATGCTTGGCAAGCGCCTTTTATTGCTCGAATGAGAAATATGGCAGTGCTCGCAGGTTACCCCGACGGTACCGTCAAGCCGGACAACACAATCAACCGCGCTGAATTGGCGAAGATTGCCGCGAAGGCTTTCAATCTCACAAGTGCGACTGAGGCTTTCGCCGATGTGCCGAATGATGCTTGGTACGCGCCTTTCGTCGGCGCCTTGCAGTCTGCCGGTGCGGCTTGGACGACTAGTGTGAATTACCAACCGTCAGGGAATGTGACTCGCAGTGAAGCGCTCTGGGTCTTGCTCACCGCCGCGGGAGTCGATCTCGACGGCGTGACGGTTGCCAAAATTTTCCCGGATGTCAGCACGAAGCACCGCTACGCAGCCGCCATCACCCACGCTTCTGAACATGGAATCATCAACGGTTATGAAAATGGCAACTTCGGTCCCGGCGACACGCTGACACGCGGACAGGTGGCGAAGATTGTTTCCTTGCTTAAGGATTTGTAAGTAGTAAGGAATAAGGACACAGGATTAAGTTTTAAGAATTAAGAAAAGCCCTGCCACAAAGTGGTCCCTTTGGGTCCGGAAGGTGGGGTTTTTTTAATTGGGGAGATTTTTTGTCTTGAACTGTGATTACGCTGATTAGGATGATTACGTTGATTCACTTCTGCCGAAAATGAAATGGTGGTGCGGTGGAGTGGGTGGTAGTCAAGAGCAGGCGGAGAATCATAGTTAATCCGTTCAATCTGCGTAATCAGTGGTTCAGACAATTGGAACGCGGAGTCCACGAAAGAACTACAGGAATACCATTTAGCCCAGCCTTCGTTTCCAGCTTCCGACCTTCGCCTCCGGGCTACGGCGGACTTTGACGGCGGACAGGCAGGAATTGTCATGGTTATTCTTGTAGTTGAAATTAACTTTAGCTAAAATACTGTCAGATAATTGCTCCCGATGAATGACTCTCAAACAATCACGAATGAAATACTTAATGGTAAATTAGATTTAGTGCTGAAAATTCTTGAGCAACATGACAAGCGTTTCGAGCAGCAAGACAAGCGGATGGATCGAATAGAAGATAATCAGCGTGAGGATCATCGGTTATTGCGAGATATTCACGAATCGCGCCACGAGGTAAAAGTACAATTCCACTGGAAACTGGCGGCGGCTAGTGTAGCAATCAGTGCCGGAGTGAGTGTTGTCGTGTTTTTGGCGATGGGCTCGCTGATGGCTTGACTACAGGAATAGCTAAATCTAAAAAAGCCTTTTCCGTTTCGGGTGGGGTCTTTTTTAATTGAGGAGATTTTAGGGAATTTTCAATGTGCAATGTGCAATGAGGTTCAGGCAATTACGAGGAGAAGGATTTATGATGTGAAAATGATTTGATTATTGGTACAGCGTGTGATATGATTATGATGTGATTAATTTAGGAATAAGGGAATAAGGGAATAAGGGAATAAGGGAATAAGGGAATAAGGGAATAATTGTTATTTAAATTTTCCGACTATGGACACCATTCGCCTTAGCGTACTCCAGAAACGCATTCTCAAGCTGCTCGACAGAGAGGGGGCACTTTCGACCCAAGTTTTGGTTCGGCAGTTGAAGGTGCCGCCAGCCACCGCTTCGCGCAATCTCGGCAAACTGGAGCAGGCTGGTTATCTTCGAGTTTTTGGCAAAGGACGCAACGTCTATTACACAGCGGCGATTGGCACACGGCTGGAGGAGATCACCAGTCTGAAAAATAAACTCGACAGTTACCGTCCGCTGCCAGAATCCATTATCGAAAAAATTAACTCGATTCTCGAGAGTCGCTTCATTTACGCTACTCGCACCATTGAGGGCGCTAGATTGCCACTGCGGGAGACGAGTCTGGTTCTCGCGGGCATGTCCGTGCGGGGGAGCCGCGATGAGGTCAAAGATGTTCAAAGCCAGCAAAAAGCGTTGGAGTTGGTTCAGGATTTTGTGCACGCCAAAAAAATATTTTCCGAAAAATTTATTCAGGTGATTCAAAAACAAGTTACGAGTAATGTGGTGGATGTTTTTCTCCGCGGCCAGTACCGTGATCACGAGGCGGGGATTGCCAAAAGCAACAAGCTCTTTCCTTCGCCTGCGGAAGTGCGAAGTTTGATGTCGGAATTCGTGGCGACAGTGGACAGACTAGAACGAAAAAAGCAGCATCCAGCCATTATCGCTGCTTACGTTCATTACAAATTTATATCGATTCATCCCTTCGCGGACGGCAATGGTCGGACGGCACGCTTGTTGATGAATGCGATTTTGCTCAAATATCATTATCCGATTACGGTGATTGAAGCCAGCCAACGTTCCAAATATTACGAGGTGTTGCAAAAGGCGGACGAGGGAGCCTACGAGATTTTCGAAGCATTTATTTTCACGGCAATCAAAAAGAGCCTGGATTTGCATTTGGAGCTGGTGATGGGGTGATTTGATTCTTGGTTTGGGGGTAGAACGTAGAACGTAGAACGTAGAACGTAGAACGTAGAACGTAGAACGTAGAACGTAGGTTCTTTTCTTTGAGTTTGGTGTGAGGATATGGGAGAGTCGTAATTTCAGCAGGAAGATAATCCGTGTAATCCGTTCAATCTGCGTAATCAGTGGTTCAGACAATTGGAACGCGGAGTCCACGAAAGAACTACAGGAATGCTATTTAGCCCAGCCTTCGCTTCCGAGCCACGGCGGACAGGCAGGAATTGTCATGGTTATTCTTGCTAAAAAATATTCTTGTAGTTGGAGAGTCTGCCTCACCTTCCTCGAACATTTCGAATGGCTACATGTCCATTCTGGCGATTCGGATTTTTTTGCAGGACGATAGAGCCCAAATCGTTAGTCGGATTTGAGCAGTAAAAACCAAAAACACTCGGAAACTACTTTGTAAAAGTGATAAACCTAAATTTGATTTTTTCCATTTCGTTAGCTAAACCGTAAAAAGCTAATCTTCAAAAAACAAGGAGCATATTAGTTTTAGTTTTTTGGCTTCTTTTGAAGCGAATAACGCATATTTTGCTTTATTTCGAATAAAGCATATTATATCATCGATGACTAAAAAAATTATCTCTTTCACGGCGATCAACAATCGCAAGCAGTGGATTGCTTCGCTTGGCGGGCTTTCCAGGCCTGTCGTCAAAAACCAGGAATGGCTTGAGCTTTTGATTGACGACGGGCGAAATACATTATCGATTGAAGGGGAGTTCGACAATCGCTGGGATTTGGAGGAGATTCTAGAAAAGCCAAATTATGGAGATTTATCTGTTCGGAAGATTTTAAATTTTTTTGATTCCGCTCTTTTCGCCTATGAATTCGCATTTTTACAATTTCAAGAAAAAAAATTTGAAGTTCCAAAAACTTTGCTTTTACATTTGCATTCCAAAATGTTTCGGGAGATCCCGCGAAGTTTTTCACAGAAACCCGGCGAGTGGGCGGCTGGTGGACGAGCAGTCGGAAAATCGAAAGTCAGTCCAGTTGCGCCGCCAAAAATCGAAAAATCGATTGAAGAACTTTTGTGGTTTACCCAAAATCTCAATGCAGCGCCGACGCGAAAGGCGGCTATTTTTCATGCATTTTTTGAGCACATTCATCCATTTCCCGATGGCAATGGACGACTCGGACGGATCATTTTGAATTTTATTTTAATTGCGCATGGTTTGCCGGCGATTGCGGTCAAGGGCGTCAAAAAAGCCGATCGCGAAAAATATTACGCCGCGCTCGAAAATGCGGATTCCGAAATTCATAAAATCTTGAACCGCCAAAAAACTTTTGCAAATCTTGATTTTGCAGCGTTTTCCGAGCTTGAAAATCTTTTGGAAAAACCGCTTGCAGTTGCGCTCGATATTGTGATTTGCCGTAAGTTTGAGCTTCAAAAATCACCGCTTTTGAAGCTTTCGGAAGTTGCGAAAATTTTGAAAAAAACCCCCAAAAGTTTAGCCGTCGCGGCTTCTCAAAAAAAGATTATCTCTGTCGTGCGAAAAAATGTTTCATGGTCGCATCCTGATTTTTTCCTCCCGCCCAAAATTTAATTTAGCAACTCTCGAAGTCTTGTCTCGGTGGGGCTTTTTCCTCGGTCGACATTCTCCTCTCCAAAAGCTAGAATAACTGCGCTTCTTTAAATTTAATTATGTTTAAAAAAACTATTCTCGCCGCGACACTTGCGATTCTCCTCGTCGGTTGCGCCTCGGTCTACGACACCACTCTGCCAGTCGATTTGACACCAGAGCAGGTCGCTGCGTTCAAAGCTGAGATTGTCAAATACGATGATCTGATTATCCAGACTCCCGCCTTCAAAAAATTAGTCGCCGAAAAAATGGCGCAGGAGCAAGCTGAGGCCGAAGTCCAACCCGAGACTGAGTCTCAACCCGAATCTGAAATTGATCCAGAGACTGAGGAGGAGCTGCCCGAAGAGGCGGGATTTTTCCTCACCTCTGATCCGACTGACTTCCGCCCACCCGCTGACCTCTTCATTTCCAAAGCCATCGCGCTCGAAAATTTGGGCCGCGTGGGGGAGGCGCTTCGGACTTACGATGAGATGTTTGCCCTCTACGAAAACAGCTCGGTCGGCTGGCACAATCGCGGTCGTCTTTACGAAAAAATTGGCGATGCTGCTGAGGCGGTAGAGAATTACAAAAAACTCATCGATGTTTTCAGCCTGACGCAGTACCGTTTTGACATCGCCGAGGCTTGGCAAAAAGCGGGCGAGCTCGAAAAAGCCAAGACGGCTTACTTGCTCTGGCAAAAAGAAACCGGCAACAAAAATTCCTCTTTCGCAGAAAAAATCGGTCTGTAATTTAAATGCATCAAAATTTTTAAGTCGACATTCACCTAAAATTCAAGTAATAATAAAACCCTTATCCACTTTATAAACCTTAATAACCTTACGAACCTTCCCGCGAAGCGGGATATTTAATTCCCCCCAATGCGCACTCCTAGATTTTTCCGCAAAGTCGGTTCGGCGATTGTTTTTGTCATTTTGATTTTCAATTTTCCTTCTGCCACGGCGGTCCAGTTTTATTCTCCCAATGTCGAAGATTTCGTCGCTGGCGATCCTCCTCGGATAATCTCTCCGATTACGATTACCGCGCAGTCCGCTGCCGAGATTACCGCCGAGTTTGGCATCCAGATCAAAGTTCCCGAAGGCTTGCGGGCGACTTTCGACCGCGATCTTTCTTTCGTCAGTTTCTCCGGATCAGCCGTCACTGGTTCCGCTATTGTCGGTGCGCCGACCGACCTGATTGCTCTTTCTCGCGATTTGCGGAATCTCAGTTTGACCGTCGCTCGCGACTTCCTGGCTTCTGAAAGTTTAGTGATTACTGGTCTCAAGCTGCGGGTTTACGATACTGGCAATTCAGTCAGGTATCTCGAGCTGCATCTCGATGACAGCGGAGTTTATTCCGCCCAAAACATCAACGGGGTAATCATCGAAGACACCAATCCGAATACCGACAATACTCCACCTTACCCGGTCGACGAGCTTACTGCTACACAGATTTCTGGCAATCGGGTTAAATTGAGTTGGATCAATCCGCCCGACCTTGATACTTCCCGCATCGCGATTCTCCGTATTCGTACTCGCGAGGGAGTTACCCGCAATGGCGAATTCGAAACCGGTGTCAATCTCAACACGATTAACCAGCCTACCGAATTCATCGACGATGACGTTCAAGTCGGTGATCAGTTGACTTACGAATTGCGTTCGCGGGATGCCCGCAATCAATCCGAGCCGGCGACGGTCTCCATCACCCTCGTCGTCGAATCCGAGATCCCAATCGTCTGCACCACCGATTACACTCCGGTCTGTGGGAGTGATGGGGTGACATATTCCAATCTTTGTAATGCCGAGGCAGCGGGAATTATCTCTACTACGGCGGGGGAGTGCGTGACCGAAAACGACGTTATTCCTCCTACTGAGCAGCCTCCGCTTACCTCTGACGAGAAGAAGGCGAGCGAGGCTGGGATCACGCTCGCGCAGCTCCAAAATGCGATTGCGCAGTATTCCGATTTGGCTGCCGCTCATTGGTCAGCGGGTTTCCTCGCGCGGCTCAATTCCGACAAAATTATCGACGGCTATCCCGATGGGACGATTCAACCTGACACCACAATTAATCGCGCCGAGCTCGCGAAGATTGCGGTTAATTCTTTCGCGCTCGATAATTCAACAGTCATAAATTTCTCCGATGTTCCGACCGGCGCCTGGTTCACTCCTTTCGTCGGTGCACTCGCGAAAGTGGGCGCGGTCTGGACGACTTCCACCGAATTTTACCCGGCTGACGGAGTTTCTCGAGGCGAAGCGGTCTGGACGCTGCTCACCGCTGCGGGTGTCGAGATTCCGGCGGCTTCCGAGAAACCCTTTCCCGATGTTTCGCTGTCGCATCCTTACGCTGCCGCGATTGCTTGGGCAAAAGACCATTCAATTATTAATGGCTACGATGACGGGACTTTCGGTCTGCGTGACACGCTCACTCGCGCGCAAGTTGCGAAGATTGTCGTTTTACTCAAAAATAATTTAGCTCAATAATCCCTTCAAAATGAAAAACTCTTTCCTCAAAATCTTTTCCGCGATTGCGATTTTGCTTCTTTTACCAGCCTGTTTCGGCGGAGGAGGAGACGCAGAAGATACGACCGAAGCGGCTGAGACGGTGTTCAAAAAAGAAATTCCCAAAATTTTTTACATCTCCAAAAGCGCGAGCGAATGTCGCACGATTTTTTTCAGCTGCCCAACCGGGCGCGCGCCTTTCACAGACGATGCTGGTTGTGGTTGCCGCGAAAGCGACGAGTCTTTCAACGAAGAAAAAGAGGGACTCGGCAACATGATTCGCGATAAATTGGCGCGGGAGTTGCTCCAACCGAAATGCGACGGAGGAGTGTTCGCTGAATTTGTTTACATCGACGAAGGCGAGGTTTCCACCGGAAATCTGAATTACGATGTTTGGGCGATTGCGCGAGAATTTTGTGAGAATGGTGACGCTGGAGCGACTTTCGATGGACCAGTCGCGTTCGATGTCGAGGTGACAGAATTCAGCCGCATCGTGAAGGGCTACCAGACAGTTTCCGCTTCCGACACCGCTGCAGTTCAGGCGGCCTTCACACCCAAGGCGGCTGAGTGGATTCTCGCTGAAGAAAATTCCGCGCGCGATCAGGTCATCGAAGAGTTGCAAGGCAATATCCAGATGCGTCTGAACCGTCTCCAAAATGAAATTACCGCGAATCAAAAAGCCCGAGCATTAGCCGAAGAATTGGCAACAGGCGACGAGGAAGTCGCCGAGCCTGTAGTCGAAGAAAATGTTGAAGCTGAAGCTGAAGCAGCCGCAGAACCAGCTGGGGATGAAGAGACTGTGGTTGAAGAAGTTGAACAGCCTGTGGAAGGTTAAATTGATTTTTCTGGCAAAATATTTTCTGCTAAAATCCACCCACTTTTTTGGGTCGGTAGCTCAGTTGGTAGAGCAACAGCCTTTTAAGCTGATGGTCCTGGGTTCAAGTCCCAGCCGACCCACCATTCGTCCCGCCTTGCGGGACTCATGGCAAGCCATGTGTTTATTCCCGCCTTCGAATCTCGAACGGCAAGCCATATGTTATTACGTTTACATTCTCGAATGTCGGTTCGTCTCTTGTCTGAACCTTGATTCACTTGATTCACGGATTTCCTTGATTAGCTCAAACCGTAATCTCAGCAGGTGACAATCCTGGTAATCCCGCCTGCCCTCCGAAGCTTGAAGTCCGCCGTGGCGGACGGAAAGCGAAGGATGGGTAATCAGGAAAATCTTGGTTCAGACAATCTGAACCGCTGAAGACACATGAAAGCATTGAATCACACTGAATTTGGTCGGCGTGTTATTTAGCCGCGTTCAGTGGATTCAGTGTCGTCAGTGTTGGTCAGTGGTTCAGACAATTAGCCGGAGAATTTTATTAACAGATTCTTGTTTAAAAACAGCGACCGAAGAGTTAATTTTCCAGCGCGCAACACGACTCCAAATCGTCGAAACCTTTTTACTGCAAAACCCAGCGTGCGATTTTTAGCGCGCCCTGTTTCCAGGCGACACGATGGGTGATGCCGGTTTGTTGCTCATACTCTTTCCAGTTTTTCTGATACCACTCGAAGGTGCGAATTAAGGTATCGGCGTTTGAAAACTTCGCTTTCCAGCCGAGCTGCTTCTCGATTTTTTCCGTCGAGACAAAAGAATCTTTGTCTGCAGTGGCGTAGACCCAGGCATAGAGCGGCGAGAGCCTCAGCCATTCGAGCGTCGCCAAAACTTTTTTCACCGCACCCGCTGGCGTTTTTAGCACGCGTGATTTTGATTTCACCTTTCGGAAAAACTGATTCAAATCTTTTTCGACAGTCATGAATTTTTTCGCACCGACATTGAAAGTATCATTGGCCTTTTTCTCCGGCTTCGTCAGCGTCAGCCAAATCGCCGCGACTATGTCCTCGACACCCATTAGCTGGTAACGATTCGATCCGTCCCCGATGACCGGGATACGGCAGCCGCGGCGGACCCAGTCAAAGAGAATTTGAAAAACGCCGAGTCGACCTGTTCCGATGAAAGTTTTTGGTCGGATGATTGGCACGACCATTCCAAGTTTTCGATAATTTTCGCAAATTTTTTCTGCCTCAATTTTCGCCGCACCATAAACACCGACCCCGATTCGTGGGTCAGATTCAACAATCGGATGTTTCTCCGGCACGCCGTAGACAGCGGTCGAGGAAATGTAAACTACCCGTTTCACTTTATGGCGCCGTGCGGCTTCCAAGATGATTCGCGTTCCAGCAATCGTCGTTGTCCGGATTTCTTCCGCTGGTGCGAGAGGGAGAGCGGCAGCAGCTTGAATCACAAAATCGACTCCTTTCATCAATTTGTCCACCAAAAATTTATTCCGAATGTCGCCTTGATAATTCTCCACTCGTCCCCAGAGTCCCGGTTCGGTCAAAGGCTCCAGATCCAAAAGCTTGACTCGATGACCGCGTCGCAACAAGTCGGCGGCGAGGTGACAGCCGAGGAAGCCTGTACCACCAGCGATTAGGAATGTTTTAGCAGCAGCAGACGGTTTTATTTTTTTAGGCATTGGCGATTTAATTTTAAATTTTAAGTTTCAAATTTTGAAACAAGGTCGAATGTTTAAATTTTCAAAATTCTAAAATTGACGAATTATCCAAAGGAGCCCCTTGAGGGCAAAATTATTTTAAAACTTAAAATCCGAAATTTAAAATTTTAAAAATCCTACCACAATTTTTACAGTCAAGATATCTTGTTGGTTTTGGCACGCGCTTCACAACATGCTCCGACTTTTTGCTAAAATTAACCGCGATGTTGAATTGGTGGTTGATTGCGACTATTGCTGCTCTTGCACTGTTCGGTTTTTTTTACATCGACAAAAAATTAGTCGTGCTGGTCGAAAAAATTCGGCGACAGTTTCATCCCTCGATTCACCATTTTTTTGGGGCGGTCTCTTTTACCCCCTTTGTTGTTTCGACGCTTTACATCATCCCAGCTTTTTTTGTTTTCAAATTCCTCGACTTTTTTTCTGTCGCGGCACTTACACTCGCTTGTCTTTTGGCGACGGGTTCGGCTTTTATCATCAAGTATCTTTTCAAACGTGTTCGTCCGCTCGGTCACACGACCTACCTCGGTAAAATCGATTCCGCTTTCCCCTCCGCTCACGCGGCTGGTAGTTTCGTCGCGGCTTTTACACTCGCCTTTTTTTGGCCGGCCTGGAGTATTCCTTTCTTCGCCCTGGCGATACTCGTCGCGGTTTCTCGTATTTATCTGGAGCTTCATTTTTTCTCTGACGTGATGGGAGGGATTCTACTCGCTTACATCATGACAGCTTTTGCACTCGATTCTCAAATTTTACTTTTCCTCGGATTTTGATTTTTTGGGGATAAGGGAATAGTGGAATAAGAGAATAGGGGAATGCTATTATTCCAATATTCCATATTCCAATATTCTTTGCAGAACATGCGCGATAAAAATTCGACGAACTCCAGTTTCCGCTGTGCGCATTGCAGTCGCGAAGTTTCACCTGCTGAGAAGACGGCGCGCAATCACTGTCCATTTTGTTTGTGGAGTTTGCACGTTGATTCCGAAACCCCAGGAGATCGTAGCTCAGACTGCGGCGGGAAAATGGCACCAGTAGCGCTTTTCGAAAAACGGGATGGTTGGATTGTGATTCATCGCTGTGAAAAATGTGGCAAAGAAATTCAAAATAAATGTGCGGAGGATGATAACTTCGAAATCATGCTTGATATCTCTCCGAACTCCAAATAGCTAGTAATTAATTTTCAAATTTACTAATTTACAAATTTTCATAAATAAATTTCAAATCTCAAATTTTAGATTGAAAATATGCTGCAAATACAATTGTTTGAAAATTAAAAATTGCTGCCTTGAAAATTGTTTTGTAAATTATGAAAATTTGAAACTTGAAAATTAACCCTATTAATATGGCCAAGATGCCGGTCACTCCGCTCGAGATTCGTCGCCAGCTTTTGCACATTGCTTTGGGGCTACTGATCGTTTCTCTGCTCAATCACGGTATTCTAGACTCGTGGATTTTGTTTTGGATGCTCGCTGGCGGGATAATCGTTTCCTGGATTTCCATTAATCATCGCATTCCTATCGTCGGATGGTTTCTCGATAAATTCGAGCGCAAGCAGGTTCGTCCTGGCAAAGGGGTGATTACTTATTTCATCGGAGTGATTCTCGCGCTCCAGCTTTTCCCACCCGACATTGCTTATGCTGCGATTCTCATTCTCGCAGTGGGGGACGGAGTGAGCTCGCTGATTGGGCCTTTCGGTAAACTCAAAACTCGACTTTCCGACAAAAAACTTTTTGAGGGGACGATTGCTGGTGCGGCTTTCGGTGGAGCGGCGGCGATGGCTTTTGTCGATCCGGCTGAGGCTTTCATCGCGGCTTTTATTGCGATGCTTTTTGAGGCGATGGAGATTCGCTTCAATCAAAAATTATTGAATGACAACGTGACGGTTCCACTCGTCGCTGGGACAGTCATTATTTTATTGCGCGGATGGAATTTAGGTTTGTAGTAAAAAACCACCCGTTTTTTCGTCCGGGTGGTTTTTGCTTGTAAAGATTTTTGGAATTACATTTCCTCAGGTGGCAGTGGAGTCTCTGCCGGAGCTTCCACATTTTCCTCAATCAATGCTGGCGGCATCATTTCCTCAACCGGAGGCATTACTTCTTCTTCCATCATCAAAGGAGGAGGAGGGGGTGGCGGAGCGTCGTCCATAATTTCTTGGTCCATTCCAGTTGGGATTTGGCATCCAGCTAGGAGCACAATTCCGAGGGTTGCAAGGATTTTTTTCATTTTTTAGAGATTAAAGAATAAATCGTTGAAATTTTAAACTCCAATTTCATTTTTGCAAAATTTTGTCAGTCGAGATAATCTCGACTTTTTCCGAATTTCGTTTTTTAATCTCAACACCGCCTTTTTCTAAAGTTTTCTTCGAAACCAAAACCCGTAGCGGAATCCCGATTAAGTCGGCGTCGGCAAATTTCTCACCTGCCCGACAGTCGCGATCGTCGAAAAGCACCTCTGTCTTCGCCGACAACTCGCGGTAAATTTTTTCCGCTTCCTCATCTTCGCCGAGCGAGATTAAATGAATCTGAAATGGTGCGACTGATTCCGGCCAAAGTAGTCCCGCTTCATCGTGCCAAACTTCGGCAATCGTCGCGACTAGCCTGGAGACGCCGATGCCATAACAGCCCATCAAAACTTTTTCTGACTTGCCTTCCGCGCTTGTGAAACTTAAATCGAAAGCGTCCGAATATTTCGCCCCGAGGTCAAAAATATTGCCTACTTCGCTGCCTTTTTTCTCAACTAAATCATCCCCGCATTTTTCACATTTCGCGATTTCCAATTCAGCGTTCCAGGCGAGTTTGCATTTTTCACAAACCAAAATTTTATCCTCGCCCGCTTCAGTCAAAACCTGAAACTCATGCGAAACATTTTCTGTAAATTCGCCACCACCGGCTTTCACCAAAAAACTTTCTAAGCCGCATTTTTCAAAAACTCGGAAATACGCTGCCTTTACCTCATCGTAATATTTCGCTAAATCAGCTTGATTCGCGTGGAAGGAGTAAAGGTCTTTCATCAAAAATTCCCGACCTCGCATCAGACCCGATTTCGCGCGGGGTTCATTTCGAAACTTAGTCTGAATTTGATACGCAGCAAATGGCAGATCGCGATAACTTTTGATTCGCTGTTTTGCGAGTGGCGTGATGATTTCCTCATGGCTCCAGCCGAGGACCGTTTTGTTAGTTGGCTTAAAGGCAATCGGGACATCGTCTCGCCCAGTTTTTTTCCAATTTTCCAGCGGCGTGAGCGCTGGCATGAGGACTTCTTGCCCGCCGATGGCGTTCATCTCCTCGCGAATGGTTTCTTCGATTTTCGCGAGTACTCTTCTCCCAAATGGCAGATACGAATACACACCAGCCGCCTCTTTTTTCACAAATCCGGCTTGCGTCAAAAGTTTCGCGTTCACGCTGTCGGCGTCGTGAGCGACGGTTTTGCTCGTTTGCGAGAGAGATTGGCTTAATTTCAAATTTAATATTTTAAATTGAATATTTTCTGGGAAGATTTTAACAGAAAGTCTTTTGACAATTTTTCCAAAAAACTAGAAATTGAACACACGATGATGAAAAAATTTCCCTACACGCCGATTTTGGGCTGGTCGATTAGCCGATATGGTTTGTTTGAATCTTGTAAAAGGAAATATTATTACACCTATTACGGCAAGTATGATCCGATTCATGCGAGGCAAAAAATTGAGAGCCTGAAAAGTATGACCTCGATTCCGCTGGAAATAGGCAACATTGTGCACGACGTCAATAAAACTTTTTTGGAACGTTTACAGAAAACAGAACAAGCGATTGATAGAAGTCGCCTTTTTGATTTTGCGTGGGAAACAACTGAGCAGTATTGTCGGTCGAAAAAATTTGCGGAGATTTACTACGGCGCAATTGAAAAATTGGACATGGAAGATTTATTCAGAAAGGTGAAAATTTCTCTGGAAAATTTTTTAGACAGTCCGAGATTTAGATGGCTGATGCAGGAAGCAACTTCGGACAAAAATAAATGGTTAATCGAGCCCCCGGGATTCGGAGAGACTAGGCTGGGAGGGCTGAAGGCGTATTGCAAAGTCGACTTCCTGCTTCCTCTGGGGGATGCTCTATTCATCCTCGACTGGAAAACAGGCAAGGCGGATCAGGTCAAACACAGCAAACAATTGCTGGGGTACACTTCCTGGGCGTCATTTCATTTCCAGACAGATCACACCAAGATAAATCCGATTATTGTTTATTTGTATCCGCATTATGAAGAGCGACAAGTGGACATCGATGAAGCTGATATTCAAGAATTCACAGACAGAGTCAAAAGGGAGACGGAAGAAATGTATGGGTTTTGCGCCAATGTGGCAGAAAATATTCCCAAAGACAAAGATGTGTTTCCAAAAACCGACAAGACAAAATTTTGTAATTACTGCAATTTTAGAGAGCTGTGTCGGGAATAGAACTTGTTTAAAATCTTAAATTTCATGCAAATCCTAATTGACATTAAAAGATTATTTCATGTAAAGTTTAATTGACATGAAATCAATAATTAATTTTTATGGCTGAATTAAGCGAAAAAATCACTAATTTCTTGCACGAGCAAATTGCTCAGGCGGATTTAAAGGCGAAAGCTTATGTGTTTGACGAGAAAAACGATAAAAAGCTGCAAAGAAATATTTTTGTGAAAATGGAGGCTTATTTGAAAAGTTTTTTGGCAGGCAGTACCAAAATTCGCTGGGTTACGCTTACGGGTCTTCGGGGTGCTGGGAAGACGACCCTGCTTTCACAATTGTTTCACAGCGTGAGAAATGGAGACTATTACAAGCTTTTTATTTCGCTTGATCAAACCAGCCAAATTTTAGGAGCCTCGTTAGATGAAGTGATTTCTGCTTATGAAGATATTATTGGTAAATCTTTAGAGGCCTTAGACAAACCACTCTTACTTTTTTTAGACGAAGTTCAATATGATGAAAAATGGGGAATAGTTTTGAAAAGTATTTATGATCGCTCTAATAAGGTTTTTGTTTTTGCGACTGGGTCGGCGGCATTGCTTATGAATAGCAACACGGATATTGCCAGAAGAACTGTTTTTGAAAAACTCTTTCCGCTGAGTTTTAGCGAATATTTAAAGGTTAAGAATTATAAATTTGAATCGAAAGGGCTTTCTAAAGAAATTCGCACGGCTTTGTTTTTTTCAAATCGAGCACAAGATGTTTATGCTGCGTTGAAGTCTTTAGAGCGAAAAGCGAATCAATATTATTTAGGTATTACAAGACATGAATTTAGTAAATATTTAGAATACGGTTCATTGCCTTTTATGATGGTGTCGGAAAATGAATCTATTATTTATGACCAGATTAGTAAAATTTTGGATAAAGTTGTGAGTGGGGATATTGCCAGTATAGGGCGTTTTTCTTCAGAAATTATTTCTAAGATTCCAGGAATACTTTATGCAGTAGCCGATATGGATGCCTTTAACTTTTCTACGGTTTCGAACAGCTTTGGTATTAGTCGACCAAAAGTCGTAGAAATTTTTAATCTATTGGAGCAAACAGAAATTTTGCATCGTATTTATCCGCACGGTTCTCATCTCAATCAGGCTGCCAAAAAGCCATCGAAATATCTTTTTTCAGCTCCTGCTTTTCGGGCAATGTATTACAAAATACTAGGAAACACAATTTCTGCAGAAAACGCACAAGGTAAATTGTTGGAGGATTTAGTTGGTATGTACTTGCATCGTATTTTTTACAGAGAACATGGTGTTTCTTTGACTTACGACAGCGCTCAAGGTGGTGCAGATTTTATTCTTGGGACAGGTGGACAAAAAATAGTTATTGAGGTCGGTGCAGGAGAGAAAGGTTATCGACAAGTAGCTGCGACTGCAAAAAAAGTTAAACCAAAGTTTGGATTAATAATTTCAAACAATCAAAATAACACACTTGAGTATTCTGAAGAATTTAATACGGTTAAGGTTCCGTTAAGATTATTTTTACTTGCTTAGCTCAAAATAATTTGAAAAATTCAGCACTAATATTTTTGTGCTACAATCCTCTCGTTTTTTGATGAAAACCAAGTTCATCTTCGTTACCGGTGGAGTGTGCTCTTCCCTTGGGAAGGGAATTGCTGCCTCCTCTATCGGAGCTTTGTTGAAGTCGGCGGGTTTTTCTGTTTTCCCGATGAAGCTCGATCCTTATCTCAATGTGGATCCTGGCACGATGTCGCCTTTCCAGCACGGCGAGGTTTTCGTCACCGATGATGGGGCTGAGACCGATTTAGATCTTGGACATTACGAGCGTTTCATCGACACCGCTCTTACCAAAGAAGCGACAGTCACGACTGGTCAGATTTACACCGAAGTGCTCGAGAAAGAGCGGAGAGGAGATTACCTCGGCGGCACGATTCAAATCGTTCCTCATATTACTCGGGCGATTCGAGAAAGGATTGTACTCGCGGCGAAAGTCAGTAAGGCTGACATAGTTTTGGTCGAGATCGGCGGGACAGTAGGGGACATCGAGGGTGAGCCCTTCCTCGAGGCGATTCGCCACATGCGTTATCAGCTCGGTTCGACTCGGACGCTTTTTGTGCATCTCACATTATTACCTTATCTTGCTGCTTCCGGAGAGCTCAAGACTAAACCGACCCAGGCTTCAGTGCGCGAATTGCGCCGGATCGGGATTGCGCCGGATTTGATTCTCGCGCGCTCGGATCTTCCCATCGAATCCAAGCACCTCAAAAAAATTGCCCTCTTTTGCGATGTCGCCGAGGAGTGCGTGATTCCCGCGCCGACGGTGGATTCGATTTATCATATTCCAGCGAATTTCGAAAAACACGGCATCACCAAAATTATCGAGAAAAAATTGGACCTACCGCTCAAAAAACCGAAACTAGAAAACTGGGAAAAACTTTCCGCCGTCTGCCATCGTGAAAAAAAGAAATTGCGCATCGCCTGCGTTGGGAAATACACTGACCTGGACGACGCTTACATTTCCGTCAACGAGGCGCTCAAAGCAGCCGCACTTTCGATTTGTCGCGAGGTTGAGATTATTTGGGTGAATGCCGAAAAATTGACCAAAAAAGATTCTCCAGAATGGCAGAAAGTTCGTTCGGCCGCTGGGATTCTCGTGCCAGGTGGTTTCGGCGAGCGGGGGATTGAGGGCAAGATTCTCGTCGCGGAATTCGCTCGCAAGAAAAAAATTCCCTACTTCGGGCTCTGTCTCGGGATGCAAATCCTCGTCATCGAGTTCGCACGCAATGTGCTCAAGCTGGCGGATGCGAATTCCGAAGAGTTCAATTCCAGAACTAAAAATCCGGTCATCAATTTCATTCCCAATCAACGCAAGATTCGCAAAAAGGGTGGCACGATGCGACTCGGAGCGTACCGTTGTGAGCTTCAACCGGGTTCGATTTCCAGCAAACTTTACGGCAAAAAATTTGTTTCCGAACGCCATCGCCATCGTTACGAAGTGAATAATGGTTACCGCGATGTGCTCGAGACCGCTGGTTTACGAATCGCTGGCAATAATCCTGAAGGTAATTTAGTCGAGATTAGTGAAGTCAAAGGTCATCCTTTTATGCTGGGTTGCCAGTTTCACCCTGAATTTCTTTCGCGACCGTTCCGTCCGCACCCGCTTTTCCTCGGTTTCGTCAAGGCGGCGGCGAAAGCATGAAGCCCCAAAGGGGCCCCTTCGGGGCATGGAGCATGGAAGAAGAGCACAAGCACTGGTGGCGTTTTTTTGTGCACATAGAGATGATTGGTAGTTTCTAAAATTCAAAAAAACTAGTAAAATCAATCTCTATGAACGTAGATAACGCTTTTGCCGAGCTTAGAAAAAAAACCCTAGAAGATCAGATTCTTGTTGTTGAGCAGACGGCTAATCATGAGCTAGATAAATGCTTGTTAAGAATAGCTAGGCTGGAGAAATTACTACAAAGTATTTCTGATTGTGAAGACTCTGCAGAAATTTTAGAAAACCTAAAAGATACTAAGGAAGGACTAAAAGATGGTACCAGAGGATTGATTCAGTTAATGTTTGAATAAAATGGAACAAGTTTTTTTGTTGTAGAATATTTCCCATGAAGTCTTCTGAGCTGCGTCGAAAATATCTCGAATTTTTTGCTTCGCGGGGTCACGCGGTGATTCCGTCAGCCTCACTGATTCCGGAAAATGATCCGACTGTGCTTTTCACGACGGCAGGCATGCATCCACTCGTCCCATTCCTCCTCGGTGAAAAACATCCTGCTGGGACGCGCTTAGCCAGCTGTCAAAAATGTATTCGCACAGGAGACATCGACGAGGTTGGTGACGCGGTGCATCTCACTTTTTTCGAAATGCTGGGAAATTGGAGTTTGGGAGACTACTGGAAACAAGAGGCCATCGAATGGAGTTTTGAGTTTCTGACGAACGAATTGAAATTTCCGCTCGAAAAAATAGCTGTCTCGGTTTTTGTGGGTGATGACGACCAACCTTCGCCCTCTGGGCTACGGTCGGCAGGTGCGCCGTTTGACGAAGAATCTTTTGAAATTTGGAAAGGCTTGGGCATTCCCGAAAATCGAATCGCCAAACTGCCGAAAAAAAATAACTGGTGGGGACCAGCGGGACAGACGGGACCGTGCGGACCGGACACCGAAATATTTTACTGGATTGGTTTGGACGCTGCTCCGGAAAACTTTCAAGAAACTTGTGAGGATCCGAACTGGGTGGAGGTGTGGAACGATGTTTTCATGCAGTACGAAAAAACTGCAGAAGGTAAGTTCGCCCCGCTGAAGCAGCGCAATGTGGACACCGGATTCGGTCTCGATCGCGTCACAGCGATTCTCCAAAAAGTGTCGACAGTTTTTGAGACGGATTTGTTTGTGCCGATTGTGGCAAAAATTCGAGAGCTGGCTAATTCGACCGATGAGCGATCCGAAAGAATTGTCGCAGATCATCTACGTGCTGCGGTCTTGATTATCAGCGATGGTGTATCGCCGAGCAACGTGGACGCTGGCTACATCGTGCGTCGCTTGATTCGGCGCGCTATTCGCGAGGCACGCAAATTGGGTTTTGATTTTGCCCAAACTTTCACGACTCAGATTGCAGAGGAGGTAATTAAAAATTTCGGCGAGACTTACCCCGAGCTTGTTCAGAATTCCGCGAAGATTCTCCTCGAACTAGAGAAAGAAGAAAATCAATTTAAGAAAACCTTAGAAAAAGGGGAAAGAGAAATTGCTCAGTTTCTCAAAAAGGGTGGAGAAGTGGACGGAGAAAAAGCTTTTTATTTTTACGAAACTTACGGATTTCCACTTGAGCTGACGCAAGAGTTTTTGAAAGAGCAGGGAGTGGCATTGATTGCTCCTGAAAAATTCGAAGCAGCGCAGAAAGCGCATCAAGACCAGTCGCGTACTGCCTCAGCGGGTAAATTTGCAGGTGGGTTGGCGGATGATTCAGAAGCTGTCGCGCAACTTCACACGGCGACGCACTTGCTAAATGCGGCTTTGCGTCAGGTTCTCGGTGGGGAGATTTTTCAAAAAGGTTCGAACATTACTGCCGAGCGATTACGCTTCGACTTCAATCATTCCGAAAAAATGACGCCGGAGCAAAAAGAGGAAGTCGAGCAATTCGTGAACACTGCGATTCAAAAAAAGTTGCCAGTGACCTGCGAAGAAATGAGTGTGGAGGAGGCGAAGGCGGCGGGAGCGATGGGGATTTTCGACGACAAGTATGGAGAGAAGGTGAAGGTGTATTCGATTGAAGGAGTTTCGAAGGAAATCTGCGGTGGGCCACATGCGGGGAATACGGGCGAGTTGGGACGCTTCAAGATTAAAAAAGAGGAGTCGAGCAGTGCGGGAGTGCGCAGGATTAAAGCAGTTTTGATAAAATGAGATGACAATAAAAAAAATAGAAAACGGTGGTCGAGCATTCATTCCCGATGATTTTTCGCGAAAGATGCTTTTGGATGTTTTGAATGACGCTGAAGAAAATAAATTTTGGATGCCGAGTGTCGAAAGTGAAAATGGTTTTCTTTACATGATTGCTTTCTCGCTCGCGAAAGGTAATCGTGAGCCGTCAAAATTTGTTTATGATATTTGGTGGAAACTTGTTAATTTGGGAATTCTTTACAAAGACAAAGGTCTATATTCAGAGGCTAATTTTATAAAAAGAACAAGAGAATTGGTTTTTCAAACTGCGGATGGTAGTCTTGATGCTGATTTAAAAATTCAAATTTAACTTTTTTAAAATGCAAGACATTATTCTCTTCGGAATGCAGGGCAGCGGCAAAGGCACGCAGGCACGCATTCTCGCTGACAAGTTCGGTTACAAGATTTTCGAGACGGGTGGGCAGTTGCGTCGGCTGGCTGCGGAAGATTCTGAGCTCGGCAGAGAGGTGAAGGAAATTACTACCGCTGGGAAATTGGTTTCCAACGAAATTGTGATGAAGATTGTTGAAAACTTTTTGCAAAACTTGACAGAGGGAGAGCAGGCAATTTTTGACGGCATTCCACGGAGTGAATCGCAAAGAGTCTCGCTCGAGGCAGAATTCGCGAAAGTCAGTCGGAAGCCGCTGGCGGTTTACATTTCTCTCAATCGTGAGGAGGCGCTAAAAAGATTACTTGGTCGCAAGACTTGCTCGAAATGTGGAAAAATTTTTGGTACGAAAGATGGCTCTGAAAATTTAGCAAGCTGTCCGGCTTGTGGCGGGGAATTGAAAATTCGCGCTGATGACACGCAGGAAGCAATCGAAACGCGACTTGATGTTTACGATCGAGAAACCATGCCGGCGATTGAGAAATATCGCGAGGAGGGAAGATTAGTCGAAATTGAGGGGACCAAAGGGATGGAGTCGGTGAATGCGGAGATTGTTTCTAAATTAGAGAACTGAGAAATCTTTAAAAGCTTCTGCGGAGTCACTCCATTCTTCCTCGATGTGATTGACCTGTGCTCCAGTGGGGCCGTGAGTGCACCACTTTTTTAGTTTTTCCAGATTTATTTTCGAGCTTCCCACGGCGACTACTTCCACAGAATCATCCGGCAGATTTTTGGCATAACCTTTTAATTTTAAATCACGGGCTACTCCCATGGTGGAGGCACGGTACCAAACATTTTGGACTTGGCCGGTGATTTTGAGTTTGAGTTGCACAGTTGGAATAGGGGAATAAGAGAATAGAGAAATAAGGACTATGAACTTCCATTATTTTACTATTCCATGTTCCATTATTCATATTCTTTTTTTACAGAATATTTGTTGAATTTCTCTAAATTACTTGACAAAATGGTTGAAAATGATTGTACCGAGCAATAAAATAGAGAATCTGTAAAGGAAATAAGCTTGATTTCATCAAAAATTGAATTAAAATTGTTTCATAAGTACTTCCACACATTCTCCCTAAAAACTTGTGGAAGGTTTTCTACTTTTCAATTCCTACAAAATGGAAGAATCAATCACCGAATTAGCGTTTAGTCTCAATACCGCGTGGGTGCTGATTTGCGCCTTCCTCGTTTTTTTCATGCAAGCCGGATTCGGAATGCTAGAAGCGGGGTTCACTCGCGCGAAATCAGCGGTTTCGGTTCTCATGAAAAATCTGATGGATTTATCTTTCGGCGTGATTGGCTTCTTTTTTATCGGTTACGCTTTGATGTTTGGTGAGGGCAATGCCTTCATCGGGCAGCACGGATTCGAGTTGCTCAATCTTCCCCCCGAAACTGCGGGCATCGCGACTGGCGCGTTCTTTCTGTTCCAGGCAGCTTTTGCGGCGACGGCAGCGACGATAGTCGCCGGGGCTGTGGCCGAACGCACGAAATTCCTCACCTACATCGTTTTATCTTTTCTCATCACCGCTTTCATTTATCCGGTCGTTGGTCACTGGGTTTGGGGCGGTGGCTGGTTGGCCGCAAAAGGTTTTGTCGATTTTGCTGGCTCGACGGTGGTCCACTCGGTGGGCGGTTGGGTTGCTTTGATCGGTGCGATTTTAGTTGGTCCGCGTTTGGGGAGATTCAATCTCAAAAAGAAAAAAGATTTCACCGGTCACTCGATTCCACTCGCGACTTTGGGTGTTTTTATCCTCTGGTTTGGGTGGTACGGATTCAATTCTGGCAGTCAGCTAGCGATAGCTTCTAGCGCGGATACAGCTGCGGTTTCTCTCATCGCGATGAATACGACTTTGGCAGCGGCAGTAGGAGGAATTGTCGCGATGGTTTTGGTTTGGATTCTCACAAGTAAGCCGCAAGCGGGTCCGACTCTCAATGGTGTGCTTGGTGGTTTGGTAGCAATCACCGCGGGTTGTGCGAGTGTGTCTCCCATTGGTGCGATGCTGATCGGCGCGGCGGGTGGGGTTACTGTTTTTTTCGCCACCGTTTTACTCGAAAAACTTCAAATTGATGATGCAGTGGGAGCTTTTCCAGTCCACGGAGCCTGCGGAATGTTGGGCACTCTTGCAGTCGGTTTTTTCGCGACAGACGGCGGTTTATTCTATGGCGGAGGCATGAAGCAGCTCGGGATTCAAGCTCTCGGAGTCGTCGCGGTAGCAGCATGGGTTTTTGTGACTGCGATTCCAGTTCTCTTAATTCTTAAAAAAATCTTCGGTTTACGGGTGAGTCGGGTTTCCGAAGAGACTGGTTTAGATGCCCACAAACATGGTGTTTCCGCTTATCCTGATTTTAATCTCGAAGGAGTAAAATAGCGTCCACTAAATTTTAAAATTCTTAACCCCCTCCAAAATGGCTTCCAAAGACCAAATCCTCGCCGAGGTAAAAAAGAACGAGATTGAGTTCATTAATCTCCATTTCACCGACATTCATGGCATGGTGAAGTCAATCACAATTCCGGTTTCTCAGCTGGAGTCAGCGATTGACAGTAATGTTTGGTTCGACGGCAGCTCGATCGAGGGCTTCACTCGCATTTTCGAAAGCGACATGTACCTCAAGCTCGACCTCGATACTTTCCGCGTGCTGCCCTGGGGGACGACACCGACGGCGCTTTTCATTTGTGATGTTTATCTGCCAAACGGAGAACCTTTCATGGGGGATCCACGCCAGATTCTCAAAAAACAATTGGCCGAAGCGGAAAAAATGGGATTCCAATACAACACTGGGCCGGAGTTGGAATTTTTTCTTTTCAAAAGAGCAGAGGATGGCTCGATTTCCGCTCTCCCGAATGACCAAGCCGGTTACTTTGATTTCACGACTGATCTCGCAGCACACATTCGCAAAGACATGAGTAGCGCCTTGATCGCTCTCGGAATCAATGTCGAGACGCTGCATCACGAAGTCGCTTCCGGACAACACGAAATTTCTTTCCAATATGCTGATGCGCTCAAGACGGCTGACTCAGCGGTTCTTTTCAAATGTGCGCTCAAAGCAGTTGCCCAAAAATATGATCTACACGCGACTTTCATGCCGAAACCCATTCAGGGTCAAAACGGCTCGGGTATGCACACTCATCAATCTTTGGCTGACATCAAGACTGGCAAAAATCTTTTCCATGATCCGAAAGACGAAAATGGTTTGAGCGATCTCGCGAAACATTTCATCGCTGGACTACTAGAGCACGCCAAAGCTTTTGCTGCAGTCACGAATCCGACCGTCAATTCTTACAAACGTCTCGTCCCTGGTTACGAAGCTCCGGTCTATGTCGCGTGGGGGACGACGAATCGTTCCGCGCTTGTTCGCTTACCGCGCATCAATCCGAAGCTGGCGCACAAAGCCACTCGTATTGAGCTGCGCAATCCAGATCCCAGCTGCAATCCTTACCTCGCCTTTGCCGCGATGCTGGCGAGTGGTCTGGATGGAGTCAAACGCAAACTCAAAGCGCCGAATCCAGTGAATGAAAATATTTTCGAATTTAACGACGCGCAGGCTAAGAAATACAAAATCACCACACTGCCTTCGAATCTGCGCAAAGCGGTTCGTAATTTCGCGAAAGATCAACTTTTGCTCGAAGCTTTCGGTCCCCATTTTTGCGAAAAGTACATCACAGCCAAGGAAGACGAGTACGATGAATTTCAGCTTTATGTTTCGCCGTGGGAGCTGCAAAGGTATGTCGAGAATTAAGATTCTAAATCTTATAAAAAGCCTCGCTTGACTTGCGGGGCTTTTTAGCGTAAAAACAAAGACCGTTTTTATTATTTTTATGATTAAAAGAAAAGAGGCAATCGATGCTGGAAAACTTTCAGGTTTTAATGCCATAGACGACAAGAATAGAATTTTTGTGCCAACTAGCCTTTTGAAGTGTTTGTTTCCTGATAATAATATCGACACAAAAGAGCCATTGTTTGCGATTGTTGGTCCAGAAGGTGATTGTTTTTGGTTGGGTTTAAGGTCACGAATTGAAGATCGTTTAATAGATATGGAAAAAAAGAGTGATAAGTATTTACATTTTGCTATTAAACATTCTGTAGAATGTAAACTCTCCAAAGCGTCTGAAAAAGACATGAGACTGACTTTGACCAAGCTTTTCAACTTCGATTTGCTCGAAAAAGGTGATCGCATTGGACCGCGAATCGAGCTTGGTCGGGAGGATCCTCTGCTATTACTTTTTCCAGTTAAAAAAACGCGCGATGAAATAGTCTATGTTTTATCTCAAAGAGTTAATAAGAAGCTTGGAGAAGATGATTTAGCTATTCAATGGTAGCACGCTAGAATACGTAGGTGAAAAATTTCCCCTCCTCGATTTCTCGGATGATTGATGCCTTCGCTTCGCTGCCTGGCATCGGTGAAAAGACCGCGACACGTTTGGTGTTTTATCTTATCCGCTCACCCGGCAATGTTTCCAGAGAGTTGGGTGAGGCGGCGCAGAATTTGAAAGAGGGGCTGAAGCTTTGTGAGAAATGTCGCAACATTACAATGGAAAATATTTGCGGAGTTTGTGAAGATTCCAACCGCGACGCTTCTCAAATCTGTGTCGTGGAGGAAGCGCTGGACGTTTTGGCTTTCGAGAAGGCTGGCATTTGGCGCGGTGTTTACCATGTGCTCAATGGCGTGCTGAATCCGCTCGATGGCATCGGTCCGGAAAGTTTGACGATTACAGATTTAGTGCGCCGAGTTGAGGGCGGGGGAGTCGAGGAGATTATTCTCGCGATGAATCCATCCGTTGAAGGCGAGGCGACGGCGATGTATCTGACGAAGCAGCTCCAGGCGGGTTCCTTCCCCAAAATCAAAATCACCCGACTAGCGCGGGGTTTGCCGACTGGTTCAGAGCTGAGCTACGCCGACGAAGTTACTTTGGGCGCGGCGTTGAAAGGGAGGCGGGAGTTTTAAAAATCAATTTCTGTTCCATGCATACATCTACAAAATCCATGTTTTTCGTTATACATTTTAAATGTGCAGTCTTGGCAAGGAATAGGTTTTTTCTCAAGAGCTTCCTCTATTGTGAAAACCCTTTTGTCCAGTTTTTGACACGCTTCGCAAGAGTCTTGTCCGCAAGTTATTATTTGAACTTTTTTAACGCCTCTTGCTTTTAGGCTTAATAACTCCATTTTTGCTGATTCTTGAAGGGCTGCAAAACAATCTCTTCCTTCTTGATTAAGAAAAAGAGCCATCTGATAATTAATCATTTTTAATGTCTGGAAATCATTAATATTTTTTAAAATTAACTCGTTAAAAATATACCAAATGATGTCTCGATCGCTTCGTGCTTGCCCAAATTTTTTTAGCGATGATTCTTTTTTAGCTAAAAAATCTTTTTCGGTTACTCCGAATTGTTCTAAATCTTTTAGCCAGTCATTTCTAAAACTTATCTCGCTCCACTCTTTTTCAATAGCATCAGCTTCTTTTTTGGTCACCAAAACTTTTGCCCGATCTTTTGGACGAGTGCGAACATACATAAATTTTTCGCAATGAGGACATTTTGTTTTTGCTCCGGGAATTTTATTTAATTGCGCCCCACAATTTGGGCATTTATCAGTTCTTAAATCTTTGCCGTCTTGATTTTTTTCAACAGAAATTTTTTTTACCAGCTCCTTCTTTTCAGTTGAGTTTTTTGTGAGCAGATTTGCGAGTTTTTTTATTATTTCCATGAATCTAAAATTAACTTTACTTATCAAAAATCGGGATAATGAAAAAAATGGGGTCTAACTAATCCCATTTTCAAGAAAATAGTCAGTCATTTTCTTTCTTCGATGGGGTCTCAGACCACGATGGAGTTTTACTTTTTGTTTGAGGTGAGCGAAGTAACCATCACA
>JAIPGZ010000038.1 GCA_021735425.1 Candidatus Altimarinota bacterium
AGCGATTTCCGTAGAACTGGTTATTATGCGAACTTTCACATCCGCACAACAAAAACTACCAACTACAAACTAGTAACTACAAACTAACGCTTGCTCCACTGCGGTGCGCGACGTGCTCTCTTCAAACCTGGTTTCTTCCTTTCCTTCGTCCTCGAGTCGCGAGTCAGGAAGCCGACTTTTTTCAAAGCGCCGCGGCGAGATTCTTCTTCCTTCACCAAAGCGCGGGAAAGACCGTGTCGGCAGGCTTCTGCGCCAGCTGAGACACCGCCTCCGACTAGTTTGATTTCGAGATCGTAGCTTTTGTCGCTGACATCAGCAGCCCTGAAAGGTGCCAAAAAATTCGCGACATCCTGTCCGACGGGGAAATACTCTTTGAATTCTCTACCGTTGATCAGAAACTCACCCTTGCCCTTCGGAAAAAGCTTCACAATCGCAATCGCAGTTTTCCGTTTCCCAATCGCGTAAACGTAGGGTTTGGAATTCGTTTTTTCTTCGGTCTTTTTAGCAGTTTTGGCTTCCATCTTGGGGGAATAAGGGAATAATAGAATAAGGGAATAAAGTTTATTTGATTTCTAATTTCTCTGGTTTTTGCGCCTCGTGCTTGTGTTCATTTCCGACGAATATTTTCAGTCGTAGTAGGCGATTGTCTTTCAATTTATTTTTTGGAAGCATCCCGCGAATCGCGAGCTCTAGAATTCGCTCTGGTTTTTTGATGAGCAATTCTTTAGGAGTGACTTCTTTCAGATGTCCGCGGTAGCCAGAGTGTCGGTAATAAATCTTGTCGGTGAGCTTTTTTCCAGTGAAACGCAGTTGCTCCGCATTCACGACGATGACTCCGTCACCGAGGTCGAAGTGTGGTGTGAAGTCGGCGCGGTGTTTGCCTGTCAGTCGGCGTGCGGCTTCTGTCGCCACTTTGCCGGTGGTTTGACCCGCAGCATCGATTAGATACCATTTTGCATCTTTGGGAATGTTCGAGACTTTAGGGAGAGTTGTTTTCATTTAAATTAATTCGATTTGGACTTTCAGAGTGGCATCACCTTTGCGAATCCCGATTGGAGTGATGCGAGTGAAACCAGATTTTTTATCGGCGTATTTCGGCTTCAATTCCGATAAAGCTTTTTTCTGGGCTTTTTCTCCGAAAATATAAGTTTGCAGATAACGAATCGCTGACTTGTCATCTTGTTTTTTTTTCAGGTTAGTGATGATTCTCTCGATAATCGGTTGCAAGGCTCCGGCTTTCGTCACGCTGGTCTGAATCTTGTCGTGCAGAATCAGGCTTGTCGCGAGATTGCGAATCAAGAGTTTGCGGTGGTCTGCTTTGCGACCAAGTTTCGGGACTTTGTGGACTCCGTGTCTCATTAGTTAATTTAAAATTTAAGATTGATGATTGAAGATTTTGATTTTTTGGAATGAGCTTGAGAAATAAAAAATCGGAAATCTAAAATCTGAAATCGACAATTATTTACTCGTTTTCACCTTCGAGTTTCAAATCTTTGCCGGCGAGCTTTTCATTCACCTCGTCCAAAGCTTTGTTACCAAATCCGCGTAATTCTGCGATTTTGTTTGGATTGCATTTGATGAGCTGTTCCACACTGCCGATGCCTCCGTTAATCAAAGCATTCAAAGTGCGTGGTGAAAATTGCAAAGTTTCAATTGGCGTGTATTTCTCATTGCTTGGTTCGCCGACGGCGATGTCGTCGTCAGCTGGAGTGGCGCTGGCAGCAACCTTCTCCGCCTCGCCGACCTTTGCGACATCAGTGATGAATTCTTCTTCGACGGTTTCTTCCTCAGTATTAAACAGGTCGAAGTAAGACTTCAAGATATTGCTCGCGAATTTCATTGAATTTTCTGGGGTCATGCTACCATTGGTTTTCACTTCGATTTCCAATTTATCGAGATTGGTCATCTGACCGACACGAGTAGCTGTGACGTCGTAGCGGACGCGCTCTACAGGGCTAAACATCGCGTCGAGGTATATCAAGCCGACTTCTTTATTTTTCTTCTGGCGTTCGGCGGCGGGGAGGTAACCGACATCTTTTTCGATGACGATTTCCATTTTGAGCTCGCCTTTCTTGTCGAGGGTGGTAATTACGAGATCGGGATTTAGAATTTCAACATCGGAGTTTTTTTCAATATCTTTCGCAGTGATTTCACCGCTGCGATTTTTTACCTCTAATTTTAAAATAGTTGGTTTCTTGGAGTGTTTTTTTACATTCAGGTGTTTCAAATTCAAAAGCATGTCGAGCATGGAATCTTTCACTCCACTCAGGGTTGAATATTCATGGGTGGCACCTTTGATTTTTACTGCTGCGACTGCCGCACCAGGCAGACTAGAAAGCAGAACTCGTCGAAACGAGTTACCCAAAGTCATGCCATAACCATTCGGCAGTGGGGCGACTGTGAAAAGAGTGTGATTGTCTCCCACCTTCTTGGCGACAATTTTCGGAAGCCCGATTTCTTGCTGGATGATATGCATAGCGGTGGGATTAAAAAATTGAAAAATTAGCGGGAATAGAACTCTACGATTGTTTGGGTATCGATTTGTTCGCATTCCATGATTTCTGGAATGGCGACAACCTCGGCCGTTAATTTTGCTAAATCGACTTTCAGCCATTTCGGGGAATTGTCTTTTTGCTTCACTATTCCGGCGAAAAATTGGGAATCATTTTTTTTCACTTTAATCACATCTCCTACTTTCAGCTGAATGCTGGCAGTGCTGGCACGTTTGTCATTCACGGTGAAAAAGCCATGGCTAACCATTTGGCGGGCTTGATTGCGCGAGGCGGTGAAGCCCGCGCGGTAGACGGCGTTGTCGAGCCGCGATTCCAGCTGCAAAATGAAGTTCTCACCGGTGTTACCATCGCGGCGATTTGCCTCAGTGTAATACTTTTTGAACTGTTTCTCAGTCAGATTGAAAGTACGTTTGCCGGCTTGTTTCGCGCGGAGCTGACCGTGATACTCAGTTTTTTTGCCCATCGTATTCTTGCCGTACTTACCGGGAACTTCTGGTTTGCGGAGGAAGGCGCATTTCTGAGTGTTGCAGCGGTCGCCTTTCAAAAATAATTTCTTACCTTCGCGGCGGCAGAGTCGACATTTGGGTCCGTTGTAAAGCATTTAGTGTCTAGGAAGAGGTAGAATTAAACGCGCCTTGGTTTCTTTTTGCGGCAACCGCCGTGGGCAGTTGTCGTTCTGTCAGTGATTGAAAGTACATCGACACCAGCCGAGGAAAGTCCGCGAACGGCTTGTTCGCGTCCTGGTCCGATACCCTTGACGAAGACATCGACTGTCTCAAGTCCGAATTCTTTAGACTTTTCCGCCGCATTTTTCGCTGCGACTTGCGCCGCGTAAGGAGTTGATTTGCGAGCGCCTTTGAAGCCACTGCCGCCGCTGCTAGCCCAACAAAGTGTGGCATGGCTCTCATCGGTGATTGTCACAATAGTATTATTGAAACCTGCCAAAATGTGAGCATGACCGTGAGGTACGGTTCGACGAATTTTCTTTTTCTTCACGCGAGTTTTTTTGGCGGGCGCTGGCGCAGTTTTCTTTTCGGTCTTTTTTTCTTCTTTCTTAGCCAAAGTAATGATTAAAGATTAAATTATTTCTTTTCAACTTTTGCGCGACCGGATCCCATAGTCATTTTCTTGCCGCGTTTTGTGCGGGCGTTGCTTCTCGTTCTCTGACCGCGACAGGGGAGTCGTTTTTTGTGGCGGTTGCCACGGTAGCTACCGATATC
This sequence comes from Candidatus Altimarinota bacterium, assembly GCA_021735425.1. GTDB lineage: Bacteria > Patescibacteriota > Gracilibacteria > JAHISY01 > JAHISY01 > JAHISY01. The sequence goes on from JAIPGZ010000038.1 coordinate 3,734, forward strand.
TTGGAGGAGCTTTACATTTTGATTTACAATTCTTCGCAAATCACCTTCGGTCGGTTGTTTCGCGACTTCGGTGCGGAGAGCTTCTTCCTCTTTTTCGGTTAGTTCTTTGACTTTCTTGTCTGGATTAATTTTTGCATTATCACAAATTTTCTTAGCGAGGCTACGACCTACACCAGTGATGGCGAGGAGCGCTGCTTCGATTCTTTTTTCCAATGCGAGATTGATGCCGGCGATTCTTGCCATTTGATAGTTGGTGGTTGGTAGTTAATAGTTTGTAGAAATTTACTAATTGAAAATCAGACTAGCCTTGTCTTTGTTTGTGCCTTTTTGTCGTGCAAATCACTCTTACCACGCCTTTGCGGCGAATTACTTTGCATTTGGAGCAACGCGGTTTTACAGATGGTTTAACTTTCAATTGTTTTAGGATTAGCTTCAGGATTACTGATTACTGGTTGCGTTTCGCGGAGCGCTTCGATTTTGCTGCGATAACGGAAGGTTAGTCGACCTCGATTCAAATCATAAGGATTCAACTCGACACGGACGTAGTCTCCCAGAATTATTTTGATGTGATGCATCCGCATCTTTCCACTGATCCTCGCTTTCAGACGGTGACCTTTATACATTTCCTCAATTAACTCGATGAGGAATTCAGCATTCGGGAGAGTCTCCGTCACTCGACCGAGCGCAGAAATAACTTCTTTGTCGGCTTTGGGTGCATTTTTCTTCTTATTTCGCACCGCCTGCTTCTGGAGTTTGAAATATCTCGCCATAAAAAATTAGCCGGGAGATTATACTGATTGAAAAGGGCAAAAGCAAACTATTGGATACTTTTTCTCGAAAAGTGGGAAAATTGGCTTGCAAAAAATTAAAAATATTGTTAAAACTAATGAATGAACGACTCCCGAAAATCTTGCGAAAAAGGTGAGTGTGGTTGTCAATTACAAAAGGTATTAGTTGCTAGCGAAAATTTTTTTGATGAACGCGATGTCCCTAGGGTGTTGAATATCGCAACTCACCTCAGAAATGTTTTGAGAAAAATTTATAAAATTACCGGAATGGAGGACAAGGCGTCTAAAGGCAAATGTCCATTAGAAAAACTTCAAAGGAAATTAGGGGTTTGGGATAAAAATGCGCCGTCCTGTCATCATGAGTAAAAAAAGATAATTGTAAAAAAAATAAAATTAATGGGCTTAATGAAAAAAATGGGGTCTACAGATTCCATGTATTAGTCTAGTGTAAGGTCAATACTTAATTTTTTTCACTATGTTTCAAAAAAATGTTCTAAATGTGGCTCATGGCAATATAAAAAGGTAGGCAAAAGAAG
>JAIPGZ010000014.1 GCA_021735425.1 Candidatus Altimarinota bacterium
TAATAGGCTCCGACTACATTCGTCACCCCAGGGTAAATAAAAATATTGCCATTCAAAATAATCACTCCAAAAGAATTACTGTTGCCGACAGGATAGGTAAGGTTACTTTTGATATGAAGGTCTCCGTTTTCGATCAAGACTGTTTTAGCTCCACTTGGGAGAGCGAGAGGATTCACTCCATCGCCTAAAACTACATCGTGATTTCTGAAATAAAAAATATTTCCTTCATTATTTTTACAACTCAAGGAGTCGAAGTCGCTCGTGGCGTCAATTATCTCGTCAACGGTTTTGCACACGTTTGATGCTGGGTTTTTGGTTAAGTTCAAAACATTACGATTGATTGCATTTTTAAATTCACTTTGCGCAATGTCGCCGAACGACTTATTCAATGCGGCATCAGTTTGTTTCGAAGAGGTGCCTGCTTCGGATTTCACTGAGCCGATGATTTCAATACCAGGATTACGCAGCTTTACATCGGTCCCGGACGCTAGCTTTCCACTACGATGACAGACTTTCTTGCTGACTGTCCCGTCGACTGTGTAGCAGACGTAGGTTTGTAAAATTGTAGTTAGATTATCGCCAGTGTCTGTAGCGTCTAGTGCTGGCGTCGCTCGAAAGCGGAGAGTCTGCACATCATCGTCGGTGATACTCCCAATCCAACTAGTTAAGTCTTTTAGTGTTCCTGGTGAATTGAAAACCAAATCAAGATTAGTATCGAGGGTCAGATCTTCCGTGAGAGCGCTCAGACCTACCTCCTCTAAAGACGTCGCTCCGGCTACCCAGGTGATATTACTACCGGCTTCACTGTTGAGAGCAATCCCAATACCGGGCGAGCTGATGCTCACATCGTTTGTATCATCAGCATTATCTAGACTGACACGAAATCTCTTTGGTGCGTTCACAGTGATGTTTTTTACACCATTTGCGTCGGATACATAGTTGCTACCATTCCAGATTAGAGCCTCTGGAGTGGCGACTAGAATGGGGGAGAAGGCGAAGATTGTCGGAGACTGTACGGATGCTGCCGTGGCACCGACAGAATCATAGGCGCTGATGTTTTCGATTAGATAGTCAATACTTACGAAACTTAAATCAAAATCATCATCCTCGATGGGCGTGTAACCAGCGCTAGTCGGAGTATAAGAATGTACTTTCACTTCAAACACTCCATCGCCTCCAGCTGCTTCCGTGAGCCAATCAGTATTATCGCCATTATCGCCGCCGGGATTTTTATCCAAACTAAACTCACTAGACACATATCTAGATGGATCGCCACTACCGACTATTTGATCTAAATCATTTGTATTATCAAAATTGAAAATAACATTCACGTTCTTGATGTCGGTTTCACTGATGACTGGATTGCCGTATTTATCCGCTAGCTTTACATTCACGGTATGGTAGTCGGCGTTGTCTGCGATTTTGGTGTCGGCGCTAGTCGGTATGGTGAGTGTCGAAGGGCAAGTTGTCTGATAATCATCGCCACTACAATTATTTACGTCCCACTCTGGGATATTGGCGACGACATGGAAAAAATCAGGGATAGTTTGCCAGCCGGTGCTATTGCCGACGGCGTCGGTGACATTGCATTCTGCTTGGTATTTCCCAGCCTGACTGAAATCATAAGTGTAGGGTGGTCCGGAGATGTCGACTCCGTCGATTTTGAACTGATATGTGAGTGGGAGAGAAGCATCAGAAAAGCCTAAATTGTCTCCATCAAGACTCTTAATGGCATCTGCGGCGAAAACCACGGGGACGCCATTAAATACTGGGGGTGTTGAGTCTGCGGAAGAGGCTTTGGGAGAGGAGGTTTTAGGCTTCCTCCCCCGTTTCCTCTTTTGCTTCTCACCCTCTGGGGGTGTTGAGTCTTTTGGGGTCTTCACATCTGGTGCGGGAGTCGCAGGACAATTCAGATCAAAACATTCTATACCGATGCATGTAGCACAGCCTGCAGGGACAGCATCTTTATTATGCACCAGCACATCTGCGGCAAAATAATTTTTGTAACCTGGCACACCGAAGTTGTAAGTCATGACTTCTCCGGCGTTACTCTCGATACTAGTGACCTCAATGTAGTTTTTTTCAGCATCCATGAAGTATTGTCCGACCGCTAGTTGTGCTGGTTGCCAGTTGTGTTTACGTAAGGTTTCTTTCGGATTTATGGCGGCCCAACCCAGCTCTCGAGTCCAGAAGGGATGTTCGGCGGTGACGTTGATTGCACCATTGATCACATACATGTCTTCATGCGGACCACGCCAGGTCCAATCGACCTCTACTGGGACGGGAGCATCTGTCTCAAAATCCCAAGCTAAAACCTCATCACCTGTGCGGATGTTTTCGATATTTCGATGACTGCCATCTGCCATAGTGATGGGCGTGTCGCCGGTGAAGCAGTCTCCAATCGCTCCATTACCACCAGTAGTACCACCAACAGTACCACCAAAACCATTCGAACCATTAGCGCCTGCGAAGCCATTACCTTGGTCGCCGATACCAGTAGCGGTGCCAGTGCCACCGCCGCCTTTATTGTGCACCAAATATCCATCAGCATAATAAGTCTGATTGCCGTCGGTGGTGAAGTTGTAGATCGTCGTGAAATAATTAGATTGTTTGGCTCGAATATTTTTCACTATTTTTTCTCCATCCTCCAAGATTAAAATGTCGCCTTCGTCTAGTCTGGAAATTTCTAAATTAGGATTCCACTTCTCCGCAGCTGCCGGATTGATTGCTTGCCAACCTGTCGTAGTCCAGAAAGGATGAGCTGCGGTCACGAAGTATTCACCGTCATTGTTGATGGCATAGAGAGGCTGAGCTCCTAGTCTGTATCTGTAAAGCCCAACGATGGTGTTTTTTGCTCCATCCATACCTAGTACTGTGTCACCGATTTCGATTTCTTCGATCGGCTTCACACTACCGTCTGCCATCAATATCTCTGTGCCGGCGATGAAACATTCACCATATCCCATCACTACGATCATTACCAATACGCCGGTGATTGCTTGTAAGATCGGCAATCTCCTAGAAGCAAAATTGCGCATAAAGGAGACCATCAAGATTCCAAAAAGAATAGCAAAAGTGGCCCCGAAAGGAAGCATTATTCCGTAATGATTCAAAAATCCTTTACCAGCATCTATGCCGCGCAAGCTACTTTCTAATGTCCAAAGGGGACAGGCTCCGGTGATTAGCTGAGAGACCAGTCCTGCTACAGTCATGATCAAGTGCAGCCTACGGATCTTCGCGCGTGTGGAGAGCCAACCAATAAATAAAAATATGATTGCAAAAAAATGTATCGACATGACTGTGTCAGCCGCCAAAGTAGAGAGTGCAGACATATTATTTTTTTGTTAGGAATCGTAGAAAATTTTAACACAGCGGTCATGAAGACTTGGTTGATTTGGATTCGAAGCTTCTCAGTTTTAGAAATAGGGTAAGACCATAGGTTTGAGCGTCTGTCTAATTTTGTATTGATAATATATAAAATATATGTTATAATAATGGTAAATAAGTTTATTTGAGTTAATATTAACTACACGGTTTCTACTGGTTTCTGGTTTCTGATTCATAACTCACGGGTCATGAATGAGCTGAGAAATCCCGAGTCTGAGAAAGACGAAGCTTCACCTACTCGTCTAAGTAGGAGGGAGTTTTTGGCAAAATCAGGAAAACTCTTTCTTGCTTTAACGACAGGGGCAAAGATATTACAGACTACAAAAGAGGCAGAAGCGGCAGAAGCTGCGATTAAAAAATCAGGTGAGAGTTTTGATTTTGAGAAATACCGCGCGGAAGAAGAAATTCCCCTAACTGAAATATCTAAAAATATTCAGTCTCTTGAGGGTGATCTGCCGACACTAGAAAATGTCAAAACAAATAAGGTTTATTTCAGTCCTGATGGAGATTTCGCTGCTGTTCCGATTGGCAAAAATCAAACTTTTGGTATTGATCGTATCTCGTTATTTTCAGCTAAATATATCCCCAGGGATGAAATTAGGTCTGACAGTACAATATCTCGAGATTCGCTTATAAAAATCGGGAATGCGTGTGGAGATGTTCGTACTATTAATTGGAAAGTAGGGAGTAAAAACAAGGGTAAATATGAAAAAATTGGTTTGTCAAGGATTATCGGCACAAACGAAAGCGGAGAAATATTTGAATATAACTTACTTCAGACCTCTGGACCAAATTATTTAGGTAACCAAACTGAATATTTTTATGTCATAGGCTGGAAAGAAAAGCAAGATGGGCAGCTCCCACGTCTTGAAATCTGTAAGATAATTGAAATCGTGCACTGGTGGGAATGGGGGAAAACAGTATATAAATATTATCCAGTCAGTAGTAGTCCTGATTTAAGAAGTTTTGTTCATAAAATGGTTGGATTTGTAAAAGCCAAAATAGAAAAACCCTCAGGTGGTCAAGGGGTTTATGCCGAGGCGGGTAGATAATTTTGAGTACTGGATAAAGAGATATTTTATGCAGACAAGTTTTTTAGAAGTGTAGGTTTGACAAATTAAAGTAAATTATTTAATATAAAAAACCCCTGACAATCTACGTTCTTTGATTTCTCGAGTTTTGCCGGGCTTACAGAGTGAGTGAAAGTGAATTCAATCAAGCTTCTTCATTACAACAGAAGTTTAGATTGGATGTCCGCTCTCTCTGTTCGCCCGACAGTCTTTTAACAATCAAAAATAGAAAAGGAGAAAAATTATGTTTGCCAAAAGGTTCACCATTATTTACTTGGTAGTTCTTGTTCTGATTTCTTCAATGCCGCCGCAAAATATTTTAGCTGCGGAAGTCGGTTATGAGGATGGATGCAGCACAGGTCATTTTGTCGCCGGAGACAATACAAGTAGCTGGAAAAAAGACTACAAGCTTTTTTCATCCAATGAAAAGTATAAAAAAGGATGGGAGGCTGGTTTCTTTGATTGCTTAGGATATCTAGCAGAGACGGAAAAAACCCAGCAGGCTGTCTTGCTGGCCAACTTTGATAACGAAGTGGCTAGTGCTGAACTTACGGCTTATTTTTCCATGCCAGAGCACAAGGCATTTGCCTTGAATCCCTTGAATAGGGGAAATTATTACTGGCTGAAAGAAAAATCATCCGAAGAGGAGGCGATAAAAATGATCCTCAAAAGAGGACCGCAGTGCATACTTTTCGCCGTGGATGACGAAATCGTGTGGGAGGAAGAATTGGATCAATGGGAGAAAGAACATATTGAAGAAAATTTTTCCCAAAAATTAGACACGGATAATAACACGATACTTCATTATGTCGCGTATTATGAGAATCTGCCCTATTTGGAGCGATTAATCACAAATGGGGCGGACGTAACTATTAAAAATAAAAAAGGGCAGACAGCAGAGGATTTTGCCCAGATGCGGAAAAATGAAGCGACAATCGAAATGTTGAAAAATGCGAAAAAGAAATAGTGAGACTGTCGGGAATGAGAGGGTCGTGGAGTTTATATAATTCCGCGGCCCCTCCTTTTTGTCTTGACATTATGAACAACGAGCATGGGAATTAAACAGATAGCCTTTTTTCGTAGCTTGCTTCACCCTCAATTCAGAGACTCGTATCCATCTACCAGCACAGTGATTGCATCTTGGCTCAGTTCTCCATGAAAGAACTCTGTCAGCAGTGCTATTTTCCCTGCATGATCGGCATTGTCGAAATTCACTATCAAATCATATGGCAAGAAGGTCGTAGGGGATTGTGGTGTCATCCAGTCTTGTAGAATGACAGTTCTTTCTGCCAGGCTGCTGCCCTGCAGGCTGCGGGCGGTGGACATGTCCATCTTGATACCGACTTCTGCGAAGACCGCATTGGCATCGGCTAGGACTTTTTCCATATCATCATAAATCGTCAACACCAATCCGTTGGACAATACTTGTGGCTCGGACACTGGCGAGAAGCCCTCTCGCTCTAATTGAGAAGCGAAAGTCGTTTGCTGTGAGTCGGTGAGGGTTTTTTGGGTGGGTTGTCTTTTGATTTTTTGGATGACCGCGTCTCCCTCCACGATTTCGATTTTCGGAGTATCGAGCAGCTGCGTCCAAGTCTGTACGGTGGTAGGTGGGTTCTCAGGACGCTCTAGGTTTTCGTCAGCGACTGGGGCTAATAATTCTTCATAAGTTATTTTGAATGACTGAATTGACCCCCCATCTTTTTGGGTCGGCAAAAGTGCGGCAGTAATCGCCAGAGCAATTGTTATTACCCCGAGAACTATGAGGAATTGGTATCTCATTTTTACGATTCATATTTTAGCTTATTTCTAAAATCTAGAATTCAACCGTCGTCGTTCCCGCAACGACAAATTTTGTTCTCGGAAATAACCGGCCGAATGAGTATTGGTGTAGCGTGAAATATTCAACAAAATTCCGGCAATTACGAAAGAGGTTGCCAGACTACTGCCGCCGTAGCTCACGAAAGGCAGAGTGATTCCGGTGTAGGGCAGGATGGCGATATTTACTCCGATGTGGACGAAGGCTTGTCCTGCTATCGCCACCGAGAGTCCGACGGCGGTGAGCTGTCCGAAGCGATCGGGGGCGGCTGCCGCGATGCGGAGTCCGCGGTAGGCGATCAAAAGAAAAAGTCCGACTAAAATTACACTACCAAAAAATCCGAACGATTCTGCTGTCGCGGCGTAAATGGCATCGCTTTGTACCTCTGGTAGGTATCCGTAGCGTTGCGTCGCGCCCTCCAAGCCTTCCCCGAAAAAACCACCTTTGCCGACTGCAATCAAACTTTGTTTCACCTGGAAGCCGATTCCCTCCGGATCGACGGAAGGATCAAGAAAGGCGGTAAAGCGATTTTTAATGTAATCCAGTCCGCTAAAATTAACAACCAAAACTGCGAGCGAGGCGGCGATGATTCCTCCAATCGCGATGTGTTTGACCTGCGCGCCAGCGGCGAAATAAATCGCTGTCGCGATTAACGTAACAACCAAAGTTGACCCAAAATCTGGCTGTAAGACAAACAAAAAAGCAACGCTACCGAGGATTACTGCGAAGGGGATGAAACCATTCTCGACTGTCGCGATAGTATCTCGCCGCCCTTCCATCCAGCGCGCCAAATAAAAAATTAATCCCAGTTTCGCTAATTCTGCCGGCTGAATCGAGCTTAAAATTGGAATATTTAGCCAGCTTTGGCTTGTGCCCCAGCCAGTCGAAAGTCCCGGTAAAAACAGGGCAACTAAAAGGATGATGCTACCGATGAAAAGTCCCGGTGCGGCTTTCCGCCAAAAAAGATAGGGAATTGACACGGCGATTAGTCCGAGCGGAGCGGCGACCAAGATATTGCGAAACTGTCGCCAAAAGTAAAAATGGTTGCAATTCACCCCGTTGATTAGCCCGCAGTCGACGCCTTGTTTCACATAGACTTGGTAACTTTCGTAAACCGAGGCGGAAGAAATCATCACCAAACCAAAAATTGCCAACCCGATTACAGTGATTCCTAAAACATGGTCGAAAGCATAGCGGGGGCGGAGACGAGTGCCAATCACCTGCGGAGTTTAGCCGAGAACTGCTGTGAAATTAAGCCTGATGATTTAATTAATCTTCAGTCAAGTTAATTTTGGAAATCACTTCTTCGAATATGAGAAAATCAATTTCCAAAAATTTTTTTGCGTGCGGAAATTCACTCTCCTCCTCGCGATTTTCCTGACTACCACAGTTTCAGTGGTGGCTAATCCAGCGGGGGAGGGTTTAGTGATTTCGGAGGTTCAGATTGATTCAATCGTAGGGGACGGAGGAGTGGAAGATGATTGGGCAGAATTGTACAATCCTAATTCGACAGCAGTTGATTTGAATGGTTATTCTCTGCAAAAAATGAATGCGAGCGGGGGGAGTTTTTACCGCAAAGCTTTGAGTGGCAGTATCCCGGCCTACGGTTTTTTCCTTGTCGTGAGAAATCATGCAAACACTTCGCAGGATTTGAAAGATGCCGCGAATGTCTTGGCGGCGGGTACGAGTTTCAGTTTGAGTGAGGACAATATCGTTTACCTTGTTTCCAATAATGAGGACATTGAAGATTCGAATGATATAGACATCGTCGATTTTGTCGGATTTGGTCTGGCACCAAATTTTGAAGGTGACACTGCTTCACCCAATCCTGCCGAAGGTGGCAGCATCGAAAGAAAGTCGGGCGAGGCGCATGACGATTCTCGCGGGAACGGTTGGGATACGAATCAAAATTTCGACAATTTTTTTAATCAACCTGCTCCCAATCCTCAAAATTCTTCGAGCGAAATCGAGAGTCCGACTGTGTCGGAGGTTGATTCAACACCACCCGTCACGACACCTTCGATTGGCGGCGGTTTTTATAATTCCACCCAAACTGTTGAATTAACCACCGATGAGGAGGTTACGATTTATTATACTTTTGAGAGCGAAGATAATTTTCTCGAATATTCCGTCCCGCTTGAAATCGCCACCACTGTGACACTTCGTTTCTACTCAAAAGATTTCGCCGACAACGAGGAAGAGATTCAGACTGAAAATTATGTAATCGACTCCAATTCGCCGGTTTTTGAAGAAGGGGCGAATCTTGAGGTAGAAGCAGGGGATGAATTGGTTATTCTGACTTGGTCAGCGGTGAGCGATGAAAATTTTGAAGGTTATTTTTTGCAAACAAATTCTGGCGCTGAGGTAAGTTTGGGCGCTGAGGCTCTGACTTTCACAAAAACGGATCTCGCGAATGGCATCGAATACAGTTTCACTTTGATTGCTCGAGATGTCGCAGGGAATGAAACAACTCTTGTCGTGAGCGCGACGCCGAATGGTCCGACGACTGAGACAGTGGCGGATTCCGGTGAAGTTATTTTCAATGAAATAGCGTGGGCGGGCTCGACGACTTCACCTTCCGACGAGTGGATTGAATTGAAAAATACGACGACAAATAAGATTTTTAATCTTGATGGTTGGAAAATTTTAGCTGTTGATGGCACGCCGGAAATTTTGCTTTCTGGTGAAATTCAGCCGGGCGAGCTTTTTCTTTTTGAAAGAACCGATGATACGAGTTCGCCTGCCACGGCTGACCAAATTTATTCCGGCGATCTCGGCAACAACGGTGAGATTTTGATTTTGCAAGATTTGGATGACCTGGATGATTTCGAAAAGTTTATCGATAAAGTCGATGGTTCGGATGGGTGGCTGCTCGGTGGTGAGAACGATTCAAAAAAAACTCTCGCTCGTCTCGATTCTACAAATTTCAGAACGAGTTTCGAGGCAGACGGTACACCGCGAGCCTCGAATTTTCTTGATCACGATTTCGCGATTGCCTCGATTTCTGCGAATTCCACAAATCCGTTGTCGGATGAGTCGGTCGAATTTATAGCAACGGTTGAGAACCGCGGCTTGAATTCCGGAACAGCTGACATTATTTGGAAAGTTGATGGTTCGGAAATTTCGCGCGAGACGATTACAGATTTGGCGAGTTTCGCTTCACTTAAAAAAACTTTCACCCAAACTTTCGCGACGGGGGACTTCACAATCTCCGCGACGATTGATTTTTCCGCTGACGAAAATGTCGCAAACGATTCTAGCTCGACGAGTTTGGCTGTCGCGAACCATCTTGTAATTAACGAATTCGTGCCAAATCCAGAAGGGGCTGATCCAGGAAGCGAGTGGATTGAGCTTTTCAATCCGACCGATTCTGTAATTACGCTTGATGGATTTAAAGTTAACGGCACGATAATTTCTGGCTTGATTGAGTCAGACGGATTTTTCGTGCTCGATAACTTTGATGGTCTCACGAATTCGGCTGACGAGGTCGTTCTTGCAAATTCCGTTGACGAAATTATTGATTCCAAAAGTTATGAAAACGCAATCGAGAAAAAATCTTTCGGTCGTTCCTCTGATGATTTGACAGCTTGGACAGAATTTTTTCACCCCACTAAAAATGCCGCGAATATCGAAGAAAACGAGTTGCCGACTGCTGTGATTACGATTCAAGGCTCGGGAAATTCGAGCGGCGGTTGTTCGCTTTTCGTCAACTTAACCGCTGAAGATTCCTCCGATCCGGATGGCGACGATTTGGAATTCGAGTGGGATCTCGACAACGGTTCGACGAGTGACGATGAGAATCCCGCTGGTTTTTATCTTTCGACTGGTGACTACACAGTTACACTTACTGTCACCGATCCGCTAGGTGGTTTTGATGAGGCGACTCAAAAATTTACCGTTTCGGGTTGTGGAGGCGGAGGGGATTCGCCTCGTTTGCAAAACGAGAGTTCGGATGAGCCGGTTTTTGATTCAATCTCGGCGGAGCGCGTCGTGGTCAAAATTACCGAAGTCTCATTTAATTCCGCGACTGACTGGATCGAGCTTCAGATGCTCGACGACGGCAATGGTGGGAATGGCACTGATTTGGGTGGCTTCTTTTTTTCAGCCGACAAAAGAATTAAAACTATTCCCCAAAACACCAAATTAAAAACCGGTGAATTCCTCGTCCTCGAATTCAAGTCTGTTATGCCGGCGGTAATCGAGCATCGTGGAGGTGTTTGGAAGATTTTTTCTGCAGCCTCTGGTCTCACTGCTACCGATGAGCAAATTATTCTTCGTGATTCGACCGGTAAGATCGAAGATTCTGTCGTTTGGGAAAATCGCGACGGTAAATGGAGTCGTGGTGAAGAGGAGGATGTCGAAGATTTAGTTTTGGCGGGAGCGTGGATTTCCAAAAACTTCGAAGACGCTGTCGACTCTTCACGAGTTAAACGTGAAGTTGTAATTGCGCGGCAAAAAAATTCCGCTGATTCCAATTCGCAAGCGGACTGGTTTCTTACTCCTTTCGCGACGCCGGGAACCATTAATTCGGCGCCCCCTGTTCGTGCGGGTGATTTCCAATTTTTGATTACCGAGATTCAACCCAAAAATCCACAGGGTGATTTTGTCAAAATTGAGTGTCCAGATTGTTCTACTGCGGTTAATCTCAATGGATTTTTTCTCAAAACCGGGACACACAACGAAATTTTTCGTTTTCCCCCTGAGGCGGAAATTTCCAAAGAAAAGCCAGTTGAGATTACTTTCCACAGCGTGGTCGAACAATTCTCCGATGATATTTTTTCATCTACTTTTGTCGGGCTGGTGGCAAGCGATGGGTTATTGACTCTCAAAGATTTTGAAAATACAACTGCTGATTTCGTCGGCTGGAGCAATCGCCAAAATCCGCCGAAGCGTGATTCCGATTTGTCGGATGATGAAATCATTCAACTTGCAAAACGCTTCCGCAACAACGAGTGGGACGGGGAAGTCGAGGCGAGCTTGCTCGATTCGACAGAATTCCAAAGAGGAGTGCAGCTGTTGCGTCAAAATCTCACAGACACGAATTCCGCGCAAGATTGGGAAATTCAAAATCCGGAGATTTCGCTCGATGAAATTGCGATTACGAACGGCGACATTCGCATTTCTGAGATTCTACCCAATCCGGTCGGTTCGGATGCCACTAATCATGAGTGGTTTGAGTTGGTGAATTTTGGTGATGCAGCAGTTGATCTTCTGGGATGGGGTGTCTCGCTGGGTAAGACTTTCTATGAATTTGAAGAAAACGCAATTATCCAGCCAGGTGAATTTAAAGCTTTTTATGATTTATTTGCACTTCGTAATGCTGGTGGGACTTTGTCGCTCGGTGATTCCGAAGGAGACTTGATTGACTCGCTCGAATATCCTGAGTTGCACGAAGGGGAAGCGTTTGCACGCAATTTACAGGGTGAATTTTTTGCTACTGAGCTGCCTACTCCGGATGTCGCGAATAGTTTTTATAAAACGCTTTCTGTTGTGGATGATAGGGATGCTGATGGCTTGAGTGATGAGGAGGAAATTCAATTTCAAACTAATCCTGAGGTTTTCGACAGTGATGGTGATGGTCTGAGTGACGCTTTTGAAATTCATAACGGTTTTGACCCCAACATTTCCGATGCGACTAGGGCAGCTTTGCAAAAATTCCGCCGAGAGCTACAAGCTTTGGCTAATCTCAATTCGACTTATCAGGTGAACGACGAAACGGGAGTTTTTCTGGCTGGTAGTGGAATTCCCGGCGGCAAAGTTCGAATTTATATTCAATCTGAATTACAAATCGTCGAAATTCCGGTCAATACTGAAGGGAGCTGGAGTTATGCTCTCGACAAAGAATTAGAAAAAGGTGGTCACAACATTTTTACCCAACTAATTTCACCGAATGGAGTTGAAGGTGTTGCATCCAAAGTGATGAACTTCGAGTTACAAAAGAATTTCCAGCCGCCGATTTTCGCGGAAGATCTTCGTCTGTCCGAAATTCTCCCAAACCCAATGGGTCAAGATTCTGTTGCAGAGTGGATTGAAATCGAAAATTTTAGTTCAGGAATTGCCGACCTTTCTAATTTTCAAATTTCAGCCGGTCGCAAGAATTTCATTTTTCCTGAAGATTCCAAAATTTCACCTGGCGGTTTTTTGCTAATTTCGCGCGAGGAAAGTGGGATTACTCTTCTAAATTCTGGTGGTGAAATTTCGCTTGCGACTCCGACGAATCGGGTGATTGCTGCGTTGAATTACCCCAAGGTAGCTGAAGGCATGGCGTTTGCCTGGGATGGTTCGCTCTTTCGTACGACACAGACGCCGACTCCTGCTGCCGCTAATTCAATTCTCTCACCGTCACAAAAAAATTCAGCTAAAAAAAGTTCCACCCAAAAATATACGAATGGAAATTTGTCTACTACGATTCGCCTTTCTGAAATTCTCCCAAATCCGGTTGGTTCGGATTCCACCGCAGAATTTATTGAACTTGAAAATTTCGGTTCAGTCGCTGTCAATCTTGGCAATTGGCACATCTCCGATCCCCAAAAAACTTTCTTGATTCCCGATTCCGTCGTTCTCCAGCCGGGCGAGTTTCGCAGCTTTCCTAAAAGTCTGACTAAAATCTCGCTCAATAATTCCGGCGACGAGGTGAGTTTGTCAGACTTTCGGGGCGAATTAATTTCGTCCGTCAGTTTCCATAGCCTGCCGGAAGGGGTGAGTTTCGCGCTGGAAAATTTAGTATTCCGCGAGACTGAAATTCCGACACCCGATTATTGCAACCAATTCGACACCCAAAAAATTTCTGGTCTAATTCGTTTCGTCGGCGCGGAGGGTTTCGTGATGGCGAATTCCGACGGTGAGTTTTTCGTCAATTTCGGCAAGGAGAATTCGGCTCTTCTCGCTAGAGCTTTGTTGCGCCAGGGTGGCGAGTGGGAAATTTTTGCCACTAAATCGGGGAGTAGTTTCACGCTTAAAAATTTCACTGTCGCTCCGGATTTACTCAAAAGTAGTCTGCTGGCACTTGATTCTGTCTCTAGTGAAGAACAAAACTCCGCTTGGATTTTCGCAAGCTTAATTTTTCTGGCCGTCCTAATCCTACTGCGTTTCGCGCGGACGGAGGAGGTTTGGGAGGAGGATTAATCTAACAGCAAAAATTCCGACAACATCCAAGATTTCGTGTGCCTTCCAAATTTCGTTAAACTAGACGCAGCTTGAGAATCAACGAATTAGTCGTCTTCGCCGTTCTCACCCTGCCCCCCGTCCTTGGTTGGCTGTTTTTCTGGCGCCACCGCTTAGCCGAACCCGAGCCGGCGCATGTCTTGGTGCAACTTTTTTTCCTCGGAATCTGCGCCGCCTTGCCGCTCTTCGCGCTCCGCGAATACGATGTATTTTACTGGGCTTCGCCGCTCGCTCTTCTGATTTTTTTCGCTTTCCTCGAAGAAAGTTTGAAAGGTTTGCTGCTGATTGTCGGCGTGGAATTAAACAGGAGTCACTTCGATCGCTGGGAGGATGGTTTCGAATTTGCGATTCTAGTCGCGCTCGGTTTCGCTTTTGCTGAGAACATTTTTTACTTCTTCCGCGAATATTCGGCGGGGGGCTTGCAGTTGGCTTTTTGGAATCTTTACTTTTTTCGGTCACTTGGCACGGTTCTGGCACACATAATTTTTACCGGAACCTTCGGTTATTTTTACGCCTGCGCTTATGTACTAAAAGGAATTGTTCCGAAAGCGAAACACGAAAAACCGCTGCACCGATTTTTTCACAATCTCCTCAAAGTTTTGCGCCGACCGTTCCATATTACTCGCTGTCATCTCTTGCCATGCAAAGATTCTGCCCACGGACACACTTCTGGTGAGGTCGTGATTGAAGGTTTTTTGTTAGCGACTTCACTGCACGCTCTTTTCAACGCGCTGTTTTATTTCACGCCTTTCGACAAAAATCTTGGCTTTCTTGCGGTCCCGATTTTGATGGGGGGAGGGTGGTGGTATGTCACTCGTTTTCGTAACACTAAAAAGACGAATTCAAAAATGTTTTAATCACCTTTAGTGTGGCTAAATTTTAGCTTGAGAAAAAAGTTTGATTAGGAGGGCTTTTTGGGCTGGGAGTCGGTTGGCGGCTTGTTCGAAGACAATGGACTGTTTACTGTCGATGACCTCGTTTGTGATTTCCTCGCCGCGGTGGGCTGGCAAGCAGTGCATCACGATTGCGCTTGGTTTAGCTTTTTTCAGGGCATCAGCATTGAGCTGAAAAGGTCGGAAGGTAGCTTCTCGTTCATCCGCTTTTGCCTCGTCTCCCATGCTGGTCCAGCTGTCGGTGTAAACCACATCAGCATTCGCCAAAACCTCATTGATATTTTCGCTTTGTTTGATTTGATCGAATTTGAGCTGATATTTCGCTGGTCCGGCAAGCATGAATTCAAATCCGAGGATTTCCGCGGCGAGAGCAAGTGAGAGCGCGACATTATTTCCGTCGCCGAGGAAAGCCAGCTTGAAATTATCTAACCGCCCTAGTTCTCCTCGAATGGTCAGTAAATCAGCCAAAACCTGGCAAGGGTGTTCTCGATCCGAGAGAGCATTGATGACTGGTATGTCTGATGCTGCTGCGAATTTCTCAAGCGCTATATGATCATGGACGCGGGCGATGATTGCTGCAAAATAGCCGTTCATCGTCCTGGCTAAGTCTTCGGCACTTTCTCGTTCGCCCAATTTACCGGCATCGGTTGCTGAGAAATACGAAAAAGTCCCGCTCAGTTCGCCTATGCCGGTCTCGAAGCTGGCTTTTGTTCGTAAACTCGGTTTTTCGAAATAAAGGGCGAGGTGTCGGTTTTTCAAAATCTGAGAAGTAACCCTCAGCCGTTGTGTCGCTGCTACCTCGAGCAATTCAAGAAGTTCTTCTTTAGATAGGTCGGCAAGGGAGAGAAAATCTTTTTTCATGGTGTGGGATAGGGGAATAGGGGAATGTTGATCTTGACTCTTATTTTATTGTTTTATTATTCTCTTCCAATTGCTTTAAAAATGGCATCTAAGTCAGCTTCGATTTTTTGTGGTCGGTTTACCCGAGCTGCGTTGCTGACCGCCAATCTACCAGAATGATAGTTTACCGTCGTGTCAGGATCTTTCAAAAGGTGTCCCGTCAAAACGCCGACGATTTTTTGTCCCGGCTTAATTTCTCCCGATTTCACCAACTGTCGAATGCCCGCTAAGCTGCAAGCAGAAGCCGGTTCGCAGCCGATGCCTGCCGCGTCGATGGTGGCCTTCGCATCCAAAATTTCGTCCTCTGTCGCTTCGAGAACGATTCCATTCGTCGTCTCAATGGAGCGTTTCGCCCGCAGAAAACTTTGCGGGTTACCGATTTTGATTGCCGTCGCGATTGTTTCTGGGTTCTCGACGGACTCGAATTTTTCCCAACCAGATTTGAAATAATTAAAAAACGGATTGGCACCAGTGGCTTGGACGGCAGCTAGTCGCGGTTTTTTGTCGATTAGTCCCAAATCAAAAGCTTCGCTAATCGCTTTTCCAAAAGCAGAGGTGTTTCCCAAATTTCCAGCCGGCAGGACGATCCAGTCGGGAGCTTCCCAAGCTAGCTGCTGCAAAATTTCCAGCACAATCGTCTTCTGACCCTCGATGCGGAAAGGGTTGACTGAATTCAAAACATAAACGGATTCGCTTGGATTCTCAGGATTGAAGCGTCGTCCTAGTTCATTCACCAGCTGCATTGCCGCATCGAAGTCGCCTTCGACTTGCAGGACTTTCGCACCGAAGGCGAGAGCTTGGCTCAATTTTCCAAACGCGATTTTGCCTTCCGGGATTATCACAATTCCATTCAAGTCATTCGCTGCGCAGTAGCTCGCGAGGCTGGCGGAAGTATTGCCGGTTGAGGCGCAGACGAAATTGCGGCAACCGATGTTCGCGCCGGCAGAGATTGCCGCGGTCATGCCACGGTCTTTGAAGCTGCCGCTAGGATTTTCACCTTCGTGTTTGAAAAGAACTTCGACGTCGAGTTCGACGGAAATTTGTGGGGCGGGGTAGAGGCGGGTGTTGCCTTCCCCGCGGGACATTATTTTCTCTACAGGGAAAAGCAGCTCGCGGTAACGCCAGACTCCGCTGGCATCGGGTAGTTCTCGTGCTCCGAGTCGTGAGTCAAAAATTTCTTTCAAGTTCTGTTTTTTCAACTTCTCCAGTGGCTGAACGAGATTCAACAAACCGCCACAATCACAAACGACACGGTTGTCCGTGAGGTTGAATCTTTGGTCGCAGGCCGGGCAAATAAGTTTTGGCACGGCGGAATTTTAGCAAAATAGCCTTATTTTTCCCAATGAGAAGCCTTTGGCTCCTAATTTTCGCCTACTTTTCTTTCGGTCTCTTAAAAGGAAAATAAAAACTTTCTTACTTCTCTTTCCGCCAACATTTCATTCGTCCTTCGGGAGGCTTCAGTTTTTTATTTCTGGAATGACCTCATCACTGCGCACTTCCTGTGCCAGCGCCTCAATAGTTTTTTGAATACCTGCTAGCCAGTCGACGCCTAGGTCGCGGACATCGATTTTCAATTTGTCACCGGTGATTTGCCACGCCGAATTCTCCCGCAGGGCGCTTAAAATATTACCTGGTTTTACCTTCGCCCCGAGCGAAAGTAGCGCTTCTCGTTTTTTTGGAGAGACTCGGCCGACTTTCACCGCGACTACACCAGCTTGGCGACTCGCTAATTTTAGTCGGATGATTTTCAATAAATTCATCACCTCGATTGGCAAATGGCCGAATTCTTCGAGTAGCTCGTGTTTTTGTTCGTTCAGCTCCGCTACGGTGTCGACCGAAGAAAGTCTCTGGTAGGCTCGAATCTTTTCCTTCGTGTCCGAAATGAAATTCGTCGGGATAAAGGCCGAGATAGGAACCTCTAAAGTCACATCCTCTTTTCGAGTCTCCTTCACTTCCTCGCCAGCATCCAGCTTCTTACCCGCCTTCAAATCTTCGACGGCTTGATTCAACATTCTGACAAAGTGGGAAACGCCGACAACATTAATCGCGCCAGATTGGCTTGCTCCCAAAATGTCGCCCGCGCCGCGGATTTCCAAATCTTTCATTGCGATTTCAAAACCAGCGCCGAGTTCGCTTGCCTCGACGATTGCCCGCAATCTTTTTTTTGCATCAGTTTTCAGCAATCGCGTATTGTAAAGGAAAAAGGCGTAAGCCTGTTTCCGACTGCGTCCGACTCGTCCGCGCAGCTGATAAAGTTGGCTCAAGCCGAAATTTTCGGCGTCGTTCACGATGAGAGTGTTGGCGTTCGGCAGGTCAATTCCATTTTCAATAATTGCCGAAGAAACCAAAACATCGAACTTGCCGTTCTTGAAATCCAGAATTCGATTCTCCAATTCATCAGCCTTGAGTTGACCGTGAGTGACGACGAATTTCGCATCAGGCACGAGACTTCTCAATTTATCGGCGATGCCTTCGATGGTCGCGACACGATTGTGTAAAAAATAAACCTGACCGCCGCGTGCAATTTCTTTCTCGATTGCTTCTTTGATCAAGTGCCAAGAAAAATGGCGGACCTCGGTGATTATCGGCAAACGTCCAGGTGGGGGAGTGCTGATTGTCGTGATGTCGCGCAATTTGTTCAGTGCCATGTTCAGCGTCCGCGGAATCGGTGTCGCCGTCATCGTCAAAATATCGACCTGCTTGCGCAAAGATTTTAATTTTTCTTTTTGCTTTACCCCGAAGCGCTGTTCTTCGTCGATTATCACTAAGCCTAAATCTTTGAATTTAATATCAGGTTGCAGCAAGCGATGTGTTCCAATCACGATTTGGACACTGCCGTCAGCGAGACCCTCCAGAATTTTTTTCTGTTGTGATTGTGTTTTGAAGCGGCTCAACATTTCACAACTGATGTCGAAGCCTTCGAGTCTTTTCGAAAAACTTTTGTAATGCTGGTCGGTCAAAATTGTGATCGGCGAAATCAGCGCGACCTGTTTCCCGGCCAGTGCTGCTTTGAAGGCGGCGCGCATCGCGACTTCCGTCTTGCCGAAACCAACATCCCCGCAAATTAGTCGATCCATCGGTTTGCGCGCGGCCATGTCATTTTTGACATCTTGAATGGCTCGCAATTGTCCCGGTGTCTCCTCGTAGGGGAAGTTTTTTTCAAAAGCTTCTTGTTTCGCTCCGTCATCTCCAAAATCAAAACCCTGGGCGGCTGCCCGTTGGGCGTAAAGATTCAACAATTCTTTGGCAACCTGTTTCGTTTCGGCAGCGACTCGTTTTTGCACCGTCGTCCATTCCGAGCTTCCCAATCTCGTCAGCCGCGGCGGGGCGTCGCCCGTTCCGATGAAGCGATTCACTTTGTCTGCTTGGTCTATTGGCACAAAAAGTTTGTCGCCCATTGCGTAATCAATCCGTAAATATTCCCGCGTAATCTCGTCGATGGTTTTTTGTTCAATTCCGCGAAAAATTCCAATACCGTGGTCGAGGTGGACGACGAAATCACCATTTTTAAGACTTGTAATAAAATCTAGGTAAACCTTTTGCTCGCTCACCGATTTCCCGCTGCGCTGAAATCCGAAAATCTCGCGGTCGGTCAAAACTGCGATTTTCATCTCGGGATTCTGAAAAGCCTGCGGCGAGAAGTCGTCTTCCTTTAATTCGACGATTTCCACTTTGGCCTCTTTTCCAAAAATAAAATTAAAATCTTGCAAGATCTTACGCAGTTCTTCGGCTTGTTTCGACAAAATTAAAACCTGCCAGCCGCACTCTTTTTTTTGCCGCAAATCGTCGACGAGGTCGCGCGGCGTGACGAATTTTAAAATCGACAAAAACCGGAGATGGGCGAAATCAATTTCTTCCTCGGGGAAGCTTGTAAAAACTAATTTACGCAATGCGGGGTTGCGCTCCAACCATTTGTCGACCTTGGGGATTTTCTCACCGAAATCATTCTCTAAGTTCCCGCCACTGTTGTCTTCGCCGATGATTTCATCCGCGATCAAAACTGCGTCGTCGGGGATTGCGGTACTGAGTTCCACAGTTTCATTCTCGCAATCGATGGGGAGTAATTTAAGATTTAAGATTTCAGATTTCAGATTTCCTTTTTCGATTTTTGAAATCGATTTGACGATTTCTCCGTTTAAATCAATCACGAAAATAGCTTCCTCGTTTGGTAGGCGGACTTTGATTACATTTCCCAGAGCTCGATAATTACCTGTGTTGAGCTCAGTTTCGCTTCCCACATTCTCGTAACCGCGCAAGATTAAGTCGTTGAAAAATTCAGTCCGGTTTAGCTCATCGCCGACTTTAATTTCTAGACTGGCTCGGTCGAGCTGTTGTAGGTCGGGCAAGAGAGTCTGGGCGTCGCGGTAGGTGGTAATCAAAATCACGCCCTTTTCTTCCAAAGCGAAAGCTTCGCGAATTAATCGCAAACATCTTTCCCGCTCGCTTTCATCGTTTTTGTCCGGCGTGAAAAGCTTCACCTCGCGGGACTGCCATTCCCTCAGATGGGCGTAAAGATTATTCGCCTCCCCGACGTCATTCACGACCCACACAGTGAGGCACTCACTTCCATTCAAAAGTTTGTCCACAATCAAACTCTTGGCGGAAGTATTACCTGCTCCTGAGAGCGTGAAGCACTTCTTGCCCAAAAAATCTTTCTGCAAACTATCAAAAAGTTTTTCCGGAAAAACGGAACCGAAGTTTTTTGAACTCAAAAAAATATTCTGAAAAATCAATGCCCCAAAAATTGGCTGAGACCAAGATTGTGTGGGAGTTTAGGTATTATTAGAGAAAGAGTCAAAATAATTAATTACCGTTTTCTTACAAAAGAAACCGAGCTTTGAGCTGTCGTGAAAACTTTCAAGTTACAATTTTGCAACTTTCAAATAAATTTTAATTTTCAAGTATTATTTATGTGTGAGTAATTAAACAGTTTTGGCTTTGTTTAAAATAATTATGTTTGATGGGCGAGGATTGGATTTAGTTAGGATTTGAAAATTATTTGGAAAATTGAGACTTGAGACTTGAAAATTAATTCACCTCTCGTTTCTGCGAAGTCGGCATCTTTGTCTGGTGATTAAAATCTTTCCGCCAGCCACTCCACAAAATCATTGAGGAGCGGAAGGGGATATTTTTTCCCCGCTGAGGCGTGGATGAAGCCAGCGATTGCGGTAGCGATGAAAATTAGTGCGACATAAACTCCAAAATCGGGGATCAAAAAATAGGCGAGTGCGAAATAAATTGACAACAAAATTCCGTTTATCGAATGTTCGACAACAAATTTCTCTCCACGATGTGCGTACAAAATCAAAAAATTCACCAGCGGAATGTAACCGACGGCGGCGAGGTGATTGCGGTGCGTGATGTGAGAGTGAGAGTTCAAATTAAATTTTTTAAGAGCCGCTATTACTATTGATATTACTGCTGCCACCACCATTGCTGTTGCTACAATTAACACAATTAACATCAACAGGAGATGCGGTAACCTTGACCACATCGACCTTAACAATACCTGCATTGTTAGTCTGGGGGACAACCGGTGCCTCTTTGGTGGTTTGACCAGTTACTACTGGATTTGATTCGGTCGAAATTCCTGAAGCTATAGCTGAGTCGCTGATGCTTGTCGTACCGACACTTCCCGCGACTGCCGTGCTGTCGATTGAACCTTCAGAGTAGCAAGTCGCAGCAGTAGTATCGATGCTTTCACATAGATGTAAGGCGATTGAATTTGAACTGAGGCCCGGGCTAGTCGGAGTAGCCTCAAATCCAGGAGTAAAGGGATCAAGGTTGTTAATCGCTGCTGTGTAATAGGCTAGACTTTCTCCGAGCTTGCCCGCCAAGAAATTATTCCGAGTAGTGCTATCAACTAGATTTAAAATTCCAAAACTATATTTAGACGCGACACCGGATTTTTCAGAACCAACAGCGCCCGAATTCGGAACATTTACTTCTGAAGTTTTGGCTTCTCCATTATATCCAGTCACAAATTCTCTTTGCATTGCCTGACCGCCACCACCCATGTTCATGGGCATGGCCTGGATAGAAGCAGTATTACTATTGATTGCGGCGAGAATTTTACTGTTGGCCGAATTGACTTTCACATTTTCATTGGCGATATCGTTGCCGATTTTAGTGAGTTCATTGTTCCCGAGTGAGAGTTTGTTGCTGGTCTTGGCGGTGAGATTATTCAATCTTTGCTCTGTCCAACGGTCTAGCTCTACCGCTGATGCGATTGCGCGGTCGATTACTTCGGTCACATATTTGTGAGTGCTGACGAGATCTTTCTCGACGAGAGCATATTCATCTGTAGCGGTGCTGATGAAGACTGGGTGATCTTCATTGAAGGTGGTTTGTTCTTTTTCATGCAAAACAACTTGAAAAAAGAAATTCATCTGTCCGATGATGGTTTTGTAATCGGTGAGATAGACTAGTTTGAATTGATCCTCGGGAATACAAAACTTCAAATTTGAATATTTTTTCATCATCTCAAAAATCAATTTTTCTCTGCGGTCGCTGACTGTCGCGGGGTGTTCGAGCAGTAGGTTGCCGGCTCCCGGCAAAATTCCGCTGAAGCTCGCTTCAAAATTCTGCAAAAGCGTTCCGTAGCTTTCGGCTGTTCGCGCTTTTGCACAAGCTTCTTTGGCCTTTTTTTTCTCTGTAGCATCATTGTTGATTTTTCCTTTATCCTCCAGCGCTTTCTCGAGAGTTGGTCGGTCGAGTGGATCGAGTAAGCGTGCGCCGAAATAATCCGGTGCCATGCGCGGACCGAGGTCTAGTGTCAGTGCGAACATTCCGACAACCAAAATGCTTGCGAAAACCGCACGGCTGGACCGTTGAGGATTGCGAGCCAATCCTTCGAGCCAATCACTGACGCGATTTCGGAGCGAATTAAACATATAAAATTTTTCTCAAAAACCACGCGAGTGGCAAAGCTGCCAAGAGGGCAATCAAAAGAATTAACTCAGGACCAGTTTCAGCTAGATTCACTTGCGGGCGGTGAGGGTAGCTGATTATACTAATCTCATTCACTGTCGGGGCATAAATCGGTTGTACCGTATTTGATGAATCTTCGATTGCGCCGCCGCTGCCAGGTAGGTAAGTGTTCGGTGTTGTCGGGGTTGTCGGTTCGGTGTCTGAGATGATTGGTTGAGTTTCTGGAGGTGTTGTCTCGTCAAAATTTTCTGGTAAATTTAAGTTCAAAAATGGATCTGTCGTTATCGAAGCATCCGCCAAGTCAGCAACTGGATCGAATTCCGCCGCAAAGGTAGGGGCAGCCAGTAAGTTGGTTATTAAGGTTGAGACGAGAAGGATTTTGAATAATTTTTGCATGTTTTTTGAGTTGATTTGACTGACTACCAACTATTGACTACCGACTAAGTCGATTCCGGCGACTCGCGCGATTTCCGCCAAAGTTGTTTGACCGGCGGCTGCCTTCAGGATTCCGTCTTCGGAGAAAGAAATCATGCCTTGTCCGCTGCGCGCGGCTATGGTGATGTCGGCACTGGAAGCTTCCGCCAAAATCAGTTTTTTAATCTCTGCGTCCATCCGAAAGCTTTCGGCGATGACGATTTGTCCGCGGTAACCTGTCTGTCCGCAGATACCACAGCCTTTTGTTCGCCACAAAAATTTCGGCATTTCAATTTTTAGCTTAGGATTGTTTTTCCGAATCTCCGCGAAGTATTTTTCGAAAAGCTGATTTTCCGCTCCCGTCGCTTTGATTTTTTCAGCGCATTTTTGACAAGGTTGTCGGACGAGCCGTTGCGCCACGACAAGATTCAAGCTTGCTGCCAATAGAAAAGGTTTCATCCCGAGATTGAGTAAGCGAGGGATCGCTTCCACTGCTGAGTTGGTGTGCAGTGTCGAAAGGACGATGTGACCAGTCATTGCGGCTTGTGCCGCAGTTTCCGCCGTGTCGCTGTCGCGGATTTCACCGACCATTAGCACATCGGGATCTTGTCGCAGCAGCGCCCGTAGCCCATCGGCAAAATTGTAACCCTCGTCTTCGTTGATTTGGCTTTGGACAATATTTTTCAAATGATACTCGACCGGATTTTCGAGCGTCGCGATTTTCCGCTCGGGATTATTAAATCCATTCAAGAGAGTATAAAGCGCGGTTGATTTTCCGCTACCCGTTGGACCCGTGACGAGAATCATGCCCTCTCGTGAGTTGATTGCATTCTGCAGATTCGTCAGAGCTAGATTGGCGAAACCCAGCTCCTCGAAAGTTCGCGTTTTTTTCCCGCTATCGAGCAGACGACAGACGATGCTTTCCCCGAATTCGGTCGGCAGCGTCGAGACGCGGACATCGATTTTACGATCTTCTGCGAGGAAACTTGTCCGTCCGTCTTGTGGAATATTTGCGACATTCAGTCGCAATTTAGAAGCGTATTTCAATTGATTCGTGATATCGCCGCCGAGCTTGTGGTCGAATTCCAAAATCTTTTGCAGAATCCCATCGATGCGAAAGCGGATGTCGATTTTCTGTTCGTCCGGCTGAAAATGAATGTCGCTTGCGCCGGTTCGCAACGCTCCGATGAAAATCCGATTTAGACTGGCTTGCGCCGAAATTTCGCGGGCGTTGGTTGCGAGCTGTTCTAGATTTTTAATTTCGTCTTCGTAATTTTTCAGATTTTCTTCTGCATCTTCATTTCGGAATTCTTCTCTTCGGCGGGGCTGCAAGGCTCGGATTTTTTCGATTTGTCCTAGGATTCCTTCGCGGCTGGCAATATTTAGATGAACTTCCAAACCATCGCTTTTCAATTTATCAAGATATTTTTGCGTGGTCGGATTCTCAAAATTGGCGACTGCAATCTTCATTTTTTTGCCAATCTGGAAAAATGGGAATGCTAGATTTTTCACTGCCTCGTCAGCATTGGTTTTTGAAATCAAATCAGAACTGATTGGGAAATCCAAAATGTCGATGTAAGGTAGTTTTAATTTTTGCGCTAGGGCTATTGCCTTTTTCTCGGCAAAACCGCGATTAATCTCGCTCAAAGTGTCTGCCGCAGTTGCTGCTTCGAGTGGCTGGGCATTGATTTTCTTTTTTTGTAAATCGAGAATTTGTTTGGCGTCAACCATTAGTTTTGTTTTTGGTATTTATTGGGTTATTTTAGCAGAAACAAGGAAAAAAAGCAAGGATATGGTTATTGGGGACTACGCCTATTAAGTGTTGGTAGTTGGCCTAGAGAATCGAGCAGTTAGGTAGGCTACCCGTTCAGGATAGCTGAAGTTGAATTGAAAACAAATCTCTTTTAGAAAATCAGTAAGGTTCGGATAACCACGGT
>JAIPGZ010000015.1 GCA_021735425.1 Candidatus Altimarinota bacterium
GTTTTCTCTCATCCTAGTTTTAGCAGCCATTGTTTATGCAGCGACTCCCACGTCTTGGCCTTCGGGTTCAGCACCGCTAGCCGCACCAGGAGCTGGTAATGTGGAACTAGGTGGCAGTAGTCTCTGGACAGAAAGTGGATTGAGAGTGAGAAGAGCGAATATTTATCGTGCAACTGGCAACGTAGGCATCGGGACGACGACGCCTGGGGAAAAATTAGACGTCGCAGGAAACATCCAAGCTTCAGGAACTGTGTGTGATAGTAATGGGTGTATTGGGGGAAACGCTTCGGATGCGCTTTTTTTAGAACCTTCGGGAACGACTTGCCCTACTGGTTATATTTATGCGGTCATTGCGAGTACAAAATCATGTGGTACAACTTGCTTGGTAGGGGCGGCTGTTTGCCTTAAAACATCTACTTATGTCCAGATAAATACAGAAAATTATACCTGTTTTGTATCAGGGACAAAAGTATCTATGGCTGATGGTTCTTTCCGAAACATTGAAGATGTAAAGATTGGTGAAAAAGTAATAGGAAAAGATAATACTATTAATGAAGTAATTGGTTATGAAAGACCAACTATCGGAACAAGAAGTACTTATCTTATTAACGATAATGTTGAGTTTACAGGCGATCACCCTTTCTTGTCTATAGATGGTTGGAAAGTTGTTGATTTAGGGCTTTATAATGCTCACCCAAGAGGATCGGAAATAAATCCTACCAAATTAGCAGTGGGGGATATATTAATTACAGATAAGGGAAATGTAGAAGTAATTAGCATAGAAGTGAATAATGATAGACCTGAAGAAGAAATAGTTTATGACTTAAAACTAAATGGAAATAATACATACACAGCTAACGGATTTGTTGTTCATAATTGTCAGAATTAAAAGATAGCTTCAAGATGTCTGAGCAGATTATATGAAGCATTGTCCTTAAATTCCTTTACGGTGTTCGGTTTAAATTTTTAGCTTTCTAATTATAATTGATTGAAAATAATATTAGATATTACTTTAAAAATTTGTTTAAATAAAATCAGGTTGCGCAAATAAAAAATGTTTGCAAAAATCCTTGCACTTTATCGGGAGAATCCCTAAACTCTCTCGGCTTAATTTTTTAACCCCCCTCAAAATGGCTGAAGGAACTTATGACCGCAGCAAACCTCACGTCAATGTTGGCACGATTGGTCATGTCGATCACGGCAAGACTACTCTGACTGCGGCTATCTGCACTTACTTGGCGACCAAAGGTCAGGCGACGACTCGCAATTTCGCGGATATCGACAACGCTCCAGAAGAGAGAGATCGCGGGATTACAATCGCGACTTCTCATCAAGAGTACGAGACTGCCAAACGACATTACGCTCACGTTGACTGTCCGGGTCACGCTGATTACGTCAAAAACATGATTACCGGTGCAGCGCAGATGGACGGTGCGATTCTAGTCGTTTCAGCTGCCGACGGACCGATGCCTCAGACTAAGGAGCACATTTTGCTTGCTCGTCAGGTGAATGTTCCCAACATTGTCGTTTATCTCAACAAATGTGACATGGTGGACGACGAAGAGATGATTGGTTTGGTCGAAGAGGAAGTCAAAGATTTACTCAAAAAATACGAATTTGATCCAGCGAAATGCCCGATTATCCGCGGTTCTGCCCTCAAAGCTCTCGAAGGGGATACTTCTCCGCTTGGCACGCCTTCTATCGATAAGCTGATGGATGCTCTAGATGAATACATCCCTGAGCCAGTGCGAGATCTCGAAAAACCTTTCCTGATGCCTGTTGAGGATGTTTTCTCAATCAAAGGTCGAGGTACAGTCGTGACTGGTAGGATTGATCAAGGTGTCGTCAATGTAAATGACGAAATTGCGATTATCGGAATTCGTGATACCCAAAAATCAGTCGTGACCGGAGTCGAGATGTTCCGTAAAACTTTGAATCGTGGTGAAGCTGGCGACAACGCCGGTATTTTACTTCGCGGAATTGAGAAAGATCAGGTCGAGCGTGGTCAAGTACTCGCGAAACCAGGTTCGATTACCCCGCACAAGAAATTCGAATGCGAAATTTATGTTCTTACTAAAGAGGAAGGTGGTCGCCACACTCCATTTTTCAAAGGCTACAAACCTCAATTTTACATCCGGACGACAGACGTGACTGGTTCAGTCGAACTGCCAGCGGGGACAGAGATGGTGATGCCAGGCGACAAAGTTAATTTGAATGTCGAGCTCGGTGTGCCAGTGGCTCTCGATGAAAGTACTCGTTTCGCGATTCGTGAAGGTGGTCGGACAGTCGGGGCGGGGATTGTGACGAAGATTCTTGAGTAATTTAGGCAGAATAAAGAATAGTAGAATATAGAATAATAGCTAAAAGAGGTGACCGCGAGGTTGCCTCTTTTTTTGCACAAATTCCTAATATTCTTTCAGCACAGCTTCAAATAAAGTATCTTCTCCAAATTTACCTATTTTTTTCAGCGCTAATTTTCTCCCGCAAACTTTCGGTGTGCCTCGTGATTTATTCTGAAAGATTAACACTTGGTCGACTAAACCTTTCTTCAAAAATCGCTCTGCTATCGTCAGTCCACCTTCTAAAAAAATTGAATAAATTCCACGGTCGAAAAGTTGTCTCAAAACTTTCCGCAAATCTAGCGATTTGAAATCACGGCGCGAAACCAAAATTGTCTCGCCGCCATCAGTCAAAACTTTCGCCGTCGCTGGCGTCCGCAGATTGGGATCGAAAATAATTCGTACCGGTTGTTTCGCAATCTTCAAACTGCGTACCGTTAGCTGTGGATCGTCTGCGACGATCGTCCCGACTCCGACGGCGACTGCATCGAAATTCCGTCGCATTTTCATAACTTCACGCCGACTTTTTTCCGAAGTAATCCACTTTTTTCCGACTGGCGGAATTGTCGAACCGCGTTCATCTAATGCTAATTTTAAAGCCACAAAAGGCAGTCCTTTTGCAATATTCTTCAGCCAAATTTGATTCAACTTCCGACACTCTGGCTCCAAAATTCCGCTTTCGACTTCGACTCCATTTGTCCGCAAAAAATCTGCACCACCTGCCGCCGTCGGATTAGGATCAGACATTCCGATAAAAACTTTTTTAATTCCAGCTTTCAAAATAGCTGCCGAACAGGGCGGAGTCCGACCGAAATGGTGGCAAGGTTCGAGTGTTACGAAAAGTGATCCGCCTTCGGTTTTCGCTCCGGCTCGCTGTAATGCCAAAATTTCAGCATGCGGTCTGCCGGCTTTTTCATGCCAGCCTTCCCCCACGACTTTGTCGTTTTGCAAAATGACCGCGCCGACTTTGGGATTAGGGCTGGTGTTTGGAGCCTTCTTTGCTAAAAAGATTGCTCTTTGCATGAGCTCAGCTTTCTTTAATCTTCGGTGCTTTAAATTTTTAAATTTCAATTTTGTAATTTTTGAAATAAATCCTAATTTTATAATTTTTTAAAATTTAGATTTAAAAATTATTTACAAAATTTAAAAATTAAACCTGTTTAAGATGGTGTCCCATCTTATCCTTCTTAGCCTTTAGGTAGCGAGCATTCTTTGGACTTGGTTTGATTTCCAGCGGTATCCGTTTTACCACTTTCAAGCCATAACCACTCAAGCCTGCAAGTTTTTTGGGATTATTCGTTAGTAATTGAATCGAGCTCAGACCAAGGTCGGCGAGGATTTGTGCGCCGATTCCGTAATTCCGTTCGTCTGCCGCGAAACCCAATTTCAGATTCGCCTCGACGGTGTCCATTCCACCATCTTGCAGCTCGTAAGCTCGGATTTTATTGCAAAGTCCGATGCCACGACCTTCTTGTTTCAAGAAAAGTAAAACGCCGCCAGCCTTTGCGATTTTTTTCAAAGCGGTGATTTTTTGTTCCCGACAGTCACACCTCAAGGAATGAAAAGCATCTGAAGTCAGACATTCTGAATGGACTCGCACTAAAACATTTTTTTTATTCTCGACCTCTCCGTGAATCAAAGCGAGATGTTCTTCCGTCGGATTCAGTAAATTTCGAAAAGCAATTACTCGAAAATCGCCAAATTCCGTCGGCATTTCTGCCTCGGCGACCCGTTCGACGAATTTTTCCGACTGCATTCGAAAGGCAATCAAATCCTCGATGGAGATTAATTTTAATTTCCATTTTTTCGCAAACTTTTTCAAATCAGGCAGTCGTGCCATTTTTCCATCGTCTTTCATTATTTCACAAATCGCTCCCGCTGAACGCAGTCCCGCTAATTTCGCCAAATCGACTGCCGCCTCGGTGTGTCCGGCACGAATCAAAACGCCACCATCTTTCGCTCGGAGTGGAAAAATGTGACCTGGTCGGACGAATTCTGATGCCTGTGAATTTGGCGCAACAATGCTTAAAATTGTCTTAGCCCGGTCGCTTGCCGAGATTCCGCTTGAAATACCTTTCTTTAAATCACAGGAAACCGCAAAATTACACCCGCCTGGATTTTCGCAATTCAGATTCATTGGTGGGAGCTTCAAACGCTCAGCGATTTCCTCCGAAACCGGGGTGCAAATCAGCCCGCGCCCCTCTCGCGCAAAAAAATTGATAATTTGAGGCGTGACTTTTTCTGCGGCGATGAGCAAATCTCCCTCGTTCTCGCGATTTTCATCGTCGACGACGATGACTGGCTTACCTTTTTTGATGTCGCGAATTGCTTCGGGGATTGTATTTAGCATTTAGAGAGAATAAGGGAACAGTAGCATTAGATTGGAGTTGCTGCATTTTAATTATTTAGGAGAGAAATACCAACCTAAATTTGCTGGATTCCATATTCTGCTATTATTCTAATATTCCACTATTCCATATTCTTGAATCAAATACTCCCGCTCCTCGGATTTCTGCTGCTGCTCGCACTCTTTTATTTTTTCATTGCTGGTTTTTTTCGTTCGCCCTTCGTACCCTCGAATCGGAGAACGATTGAAAAAATGTTGAAAGTAGCGAAAATTAAAAAAGGGGAGCGAGTCGTAGATCTCGGTTGTGGCGACGGTCGGATTATTTTCCAAGCAGAAAAGAAATTCGGAGCAGTAGCGGAAGGTTATGAAATCTCAGTTTTTGTTTGGCTACTTGCTCAATCTAATAAAATTTTGAAAGGCGCAAAGTCCAAGATTTACCGGCGAAATTTTTTTGCTGCCGATTTATCAAAAGCGGATGTGGTTTTTTGTTATCTCTTACCGGACGTCATGCAAAAGCTTGCTCCAAAATTTAAAAAAAAGCTGAAAAAGGGTGCGCGTATTGTTTCAGCCAGCTTCAGTCTGCCCGGCTGGCAAGCGCAGAAAATTTATCCGAAAGAAGGGAGAATCGGCAAGGTTTTGGTTTACAAAAGGTAATTGATTTTTTTCTCCCTTTCTGCTAAAATATAGACAAATAAAAACTAATAAAAATGCAAATTGCTCCTCCTCATTCTCGGAGACTACTCTTGCTCACTTTGCTTCTCACGGTAGTTGCTTGCAACTTCGTGTTTGGTTTTGATGAGGTAGTCGGAGAAGTCGCGTTCAAAGCTTCTTTGCTCGCGCTTTAACTTCCACCGTAAAAGATCGTTTTTAGGCGACTGCGTTTTTTTTCAGGATTTCAATCAGTTTCTCCACCACTTCTTCCTTCGGAGTTTCTTCGCTGGTTTCCAAAATAGCGTGATGGTGTTTTTGATATTCCACCTCGCGCCACGCCCAGATTTCCTCGAATGATCGCGTCTGCATTCCGACAATTCGTGTCGCGCCGTCCCGTCGAGCAGTAACCCGTTTTTTTAAAACTTCAATCGGCGGTCTCAGCCAAATCGCGAAAGCATTTTTTTTTAAATGCTCGATTCCCTCTGCGACAAGAGGAACGCTACCACTAGCGGCGATTACAGTATTTTCAACGTTAATTTTTTTGACGAGTACGGCTTCGAATTTCAAAAACTCTGCATCGCCGAGTTCCGTCAAATGTTCTGCTGAATCCTTCCCTGTTTCTTGCAAAATAAACTCATCCACATCAATGAAATCGCACTCAAGTTTTCGTGCGAGCATTTTACCGATTCGCGTTTTGCCACTGCCAGGCATACCTATTAATAAAATATTCATGCTGCTATTCTAGTGATTCTAGCTCAGTATTCAACGCAAAAAAGAACTGGTTTTAGAATTTTTAATTTCCAATTTTTAAATAATTTCAAAACCTAAAAATCAATTTTTTCAATCACAACAAACTATCGATTTTTCCGTCTGGTAAATAAAGGATGAAGAAACCTAGGGCGATGCTGGTGATGGCACTCAAAATATAGTTGCCAGGAAAAAGATATTTATCGAGTAACTCCCACACTCCTCGCCAAACCATCACCACTCCAATTACTTTGACGAGGACCATTAAAAAGCTGGGATTGGGCTTGAGAGAGATGCTTATTTTTCTGAAAGGATTACGCATGGGCTTTCGATTATCGCGTGAATTATACACTTTTCCGAAGTTTAGAAAATCATGAAAAGCTTTTGCTAAAATTCCTTGGTGAGTTTTGCCAAAAAATTCCAGACCGAATACGAGCGACTGAATCCACAGCAACGGGAGGCGGTGGAGACGATTGAGGGGCCACTGCTAATTGTGGCTGGACCAGGGACGGGTAAGACGCAGACACTCGCTTTGCGGCTCGCGAATATTCTCAAAAAAACTCAGGCGAAGCCGCACAATCTTTTAGCGCTAACTTTCACCGAAGCGGCGGCGATTAATCTCAAGAAAAGACTGGCGGGGATCATCGGTAGCGAGGCGTATGGGATTACTGCGACGACATTTCACGCTTTTTGCTCCCGCATCCATTCC
Organism: Candidatus Altimarinota bacterium; assembly: GCA_021735425.1. Lineage (GTDB taxonomy): Bacteria > Patescibacteriota > Gracilibacteria > JAHISY01 > JAHISY01 > JAHISY01. The sequence continues at coordinate 6,794 of JAIPGZ010000015.1, forward strand.
ACTTTTCCCAGTGAATTTGCCAGTACGCGGGAACGCATTCCAATCGACGAGTTGCGACAGAGCCAGCTTTTTCGTGAGATTTTGGCGAAGGGTGGAGCAGAGCGCTTTGAGCTGCTGGCTCCGTTGCGAGCACCTGATCTTTACCTACGGGATTTGAGTCGGGCTGTCTCTGATTTGAAGCGTGAGGGGATTAGTCCTGAGCGTTTGCGGGAAATTCTCGCAGGTGAGAAGGGAGAATTATCCCAAGAGGAACGCATCAACCCACGCACGCAGAAACCGCTTGGAAGGATTTTGACGAGAGAGAAACAATTGGCAAAAAATTTCGAGTTAGCTACTTTTTACGAAAATTATCAAAAGCAGCTGGAGGAAAAAGGTTTTACTGATTTTGATGATTTGATTTTGAGCGTGGTGGAAAAGCTGAACAGCGAGGAAGAATTCTTGTTGGCTTATTTACAGGAAAATTTTCTCTACACGACGGTGGATGAATTCCAAGACACAAACGGGGCGCAAAACGCTATTTTGCGGGCGTGGGGGAGTTTCCCGCCTGACGGCGGGCAGGCTGCTAATCCGAATCTGTGTGTCGTCGGGGATGATGACCAGTCAATTTTCCGTTTCCAGGGCGCCTCGCTCGAGAATATTCTCGACTTTCACAAAAATTATCCGGAGGCAAAGATTGTCACGCTGACGCAAAATTATCGCAGTACGCCGGAGGTGATTGCCGCGGCGGAGAGTTTGATTGAACGCAATGCAGAAAGGCTGGTGAATAAATTAGCTGGTCTGGAAAAGATTTTGCAGGCGGTCGCCAAGTCCGAGGGTCGTAAACCACAAATTGTCGAAGCGGGCAGTGAGGCGGATGAGGCGAGTTTCATCGTTACCGAGATTGAGAATTTAATTAAATCCAAAATTCCACTGGAGGAGATTGCGGTGATTTATCGGAATCGGAAACACGCAGATGTTTTGGCGGGTGCTCTCGGTCGCAAACAGCTTCCTTTTTTCCGCGCGGATGGACAGAATGCCTTGCTCAATTCGCGGGTCCAACAGCTTTTGAAATTACTGCGCGTGGTGGAAAATCCCCAAGATGCTTTGAGTTCGCTGGCAGTTTTTTTCGCGGACTTTTCTGAAATTCCAGAAGTCGAAGTTTACCGTCTAGCGAAGGAGGCGAGTGAGCGAGCAGGATTTTTGGATGTTGGCTTGGAGTCGGGCAACGAGCCAGTCAAAGCTTTCGCTGAGAAATTACTCAGTTTTCAAAAGGCGAAGGCAGAGCAGAATCTACTCGAACTGGTCGAGAATGTGGCGGCAGAGAGTGGTCTGACGCGGGAAATTGCTGGGCATAAAGAATACGAAAGCGCCGAAGCAGTTCACGCCTTCTTGGCTTTCGTCCGCAATTTCGCGATTACGCGAGGCCTGCCTGCCGATAGGCAGGAAGATGCTTCACTCCAAAATTTACTGGAAGATTTACGGGCGATGGAGCAGCAGGGGATTAAATTGCCGATTCCGTCTCGGGCGCATGCTGCGATTACGCTCACGACGGCGCATTCCGCCAAAGGTTTGGAATGGGAAAACGTTTTTCTCATTCACGCTGATGATAATTCTTGGGGCGGGCGGGCAAAACGACAGATGATTAAATTACAGGGGATAGGGGATAGGGTGCAGGGAATAGACGAGAAGGAGAAAAAAATCGAAGATGAGCGGCGCTTGTTTTTCGTCGCGCTGACGCGAGCGAAACGGCAGCTCACGATTTCTTTTGCGCGGGAATACGATTTCCGTGCCAGCGTCGAGAGTCGTTTCATTGCGGAAATTGAGCCGAATTTAGTTTCACGCATCGAAGCACCGAAGGCGGACTTCGCGATTTTGCCGATGGCGGGTGAACAAAAATTCACTCCTGCGACAGAGAAATTTCTCCACAGCTTGCTCGAAAATTTCAAACTTTCTCCCACCGCGCTGAATAATTATCTCAGCTGTCCGCAAAAGTTTTTGTTTCAAAATTTACTCCGCATCCCGACGAAGACGGAGGTGGCGGATCGACTGGGTATGATTTTTGGGAATGCGATGCACGCCGCTTTCGAAGAGTTTTTTCGCGAATTTAAAAATACAGAGCAAGTTCCCGATATTGCCGTCGCAGTCGCCGCTTTGAAAAAAAATTTAGACCGTGAGCCACTGACTGCCGCGCAACGCCAAAATGTCGAGCGTGATGCAATCAGCGCTTTAGGAAAATATTTAGCCTTTCATGCTGCCAGCTTCACTCCGCCAATCGATGTGGAATACAACTTCGGCAAACATGACGTTCACCTCGACGAGGTCGCGCTGACGGGCAAGGTGGATCGGATTGATTTAATTCGTGAAACGAAAGCGGACGTGAGTTTTGTCGATTACAAATCAATGAAACCTTTCTCGCGCGCGGCGATTCGCGGCGAGACGGCGAATTCGACTGGCGACAGTTATCGCCAGCTTTTGTTTTACATGCTGTTGGCTGAGCTCGATTCCCGATTTATTTTCCAACCGAAGGAGACGGTTTTAAGCTTCGTGCGGGAAAATGAAAAGGGTGAATTCATCAACGAATCCTTCAAACCGAAAAAAGAGGAGGTCGAGGAATTGAAAAAAACTATTAAAGAAGTCTGGGTGAAGATGCAGAAGCTGGAGTTTGGCTGTGAGGAAGGGGAGTGTCGGAAGTGTAATTTTGGGGGGATTTGTGGGAAGTGAGATAATTTTTAATGGACTAAAAATTAAGTACTGACTAAGTTTTTTCCAAAAACTGGTTCTCTCACTTCTGCAATTCTTGGAATCGAAAGCGACTTAGTTTTTAAAAATGTTTCTTGAAAAATGTGTTTTTGCTCTTCTAAAAATTCATAATCAACGCTACCTATAAAGAGGCTTGAGGGAATATTTTTCAGCCTTTCTTGCGTAATTTTTATTGCCTCTTCTGATTGATCAATCCCAATCCAATTCCTTCCAAGTTCTTGAGCAGCTTGCAGTGTTGTACCTGAACCGCAAAAGCAATCTAGCACTAAATCATCAGGATTCGATGAAGCCAAAATAATATTTTTCAATAAATCAATATTTTTTTCCGTTGGATAGGTGGGATATTGATAGTCTTTATATTCCCAAATATCTTGTTTTTTCTTTCCATTTCTTTCGTCTAAAAATATTTTTTTTCTTGGTACGCCATTTGACGACCATTCAATTAAACCCTGCTTGTCCCACTCTTCTAGAATTTTTGGATTACTTCTCCAATGTCTGCCTTTCGGAGGTTTTTGCCCTTTCCATTCCCATCCAGTTGGTCCATCCCTTGTTTCTCCAGGTGCATGAAGTGGAATTGTTGTGTATTTACGACCGTTTTTATCTATTTTTTTAAAAAGTTTTTCAACATCTTCTTTGGTAAAATTCTCTTTTGGATTATTCCAAATCGGATCTTTTGACTTTGAATAAAATAAAATTAAGTCTTTTATATTACCGTAAGCTTTTCTCTTAAAATTTTTGGGGTTGCACTTAATACGAGTAATATCATTTCTGAAATTTTCAATCCCAAAAACTTCATCCATTATAATTTTTACATAATGACCGATTTTATAATCAATATGCAAATAAATAGAGCCGTTTTCGGATAACAATTCTTTTAATAAAATAAGCCTTTCTCTTAAGAATTCTAGGAAATCGCTTCCTAAAAGCTCATCTTTATACGCTGTTTTGTCTGTTCTACAATTACTAATAGTGCTTGTCCTGCTCTCTCCAATCGTAAAATGATTATTTGTTGCAAAAGGCGGATCAATGTAAATAAGGTCAACTTTCCCTTTTAAATTAAAATCCTCTAATAAAGTTTTTAATATTCTTAAATTATCACCTTTAATAAGTTTATTTTTCCCATCACCAAATTTAGAAACTAAACTTAATTTATTAGTTTCTGTCAGAATTTTATTCTTCGTTTTTTTATCAGGATATTGTAAAAACATAGGATTTCTAAATTTGATATAAAAATTCCCTTAACACTAAGGCACTCATAATATTTTGGTTTTTGTAATCTTTGATGATGCTTTTATGCATTTTATTTTTACTGGGTATGTAAAGTACTCCATCTAGGATGGCGACAGTTATGGCATCAACCTTTGTTTTTGCTGTGCTGATTGCATCGTTAAACTGAGCATTTTGGTGTCCTCCAAAATCTGTTAAAAATTTTGCCTCTCCAATTACATACTTTCCGTTAAATCTTGCTACCAAATCCAATCCCTTTTTATGTTTGTATTTCAGGTGTTCTTTCGCAAAATTCATCATCTCATTATCTTTCGCATCCAAAATAGCATTTTCATCTGATGATATAAATTTTTTTAACGGAACAGGTTTTATTCCTAAACTTCCTTTGTTAATCCATCTTCCAAAAAGTGGTCCTATTTGCCTATTTGTTTCTTTTGGTTCCGTTGCTCTTTCAAAAATTTCGTCTAATCCCATTTCGTAAAGTCTTCCAGACAATCTATCAATTGTTTTAGGATTTCTTTTGATTGCTGTTTTATCTCTTTTTAAATATGCAACATAAGAATCTTTAATCGGGAAAAGCTTTAGCTTTAGCACACTTTCAACAAGCTTTAAGTTATCTTGTTTTTTGAAGGATTTTTCAATTTCTTCCCATATATTTTTATCAACATCTCTTATTCCATTTGGAATTGTCGGATATACAGAAAAAAGATCATCTAAATAATTTCTTTGATTTGCGTATTCGATACTAAGCTTTGCCCAATAATTCATATTCGTATTCAGTATAACTAATTTCTTATAAAACTAAAATTATCTAGCTATTCAAACAACAAACTCCCAATTCTCAAAAAATTAGCGCCTTCCTCTACCGCGATTTGCCAATCTCCGCTCATTCCCATGCTCAAACTTTGAAATCCAAACTGATCGTTCAGTTTTTTCGCTTCCGCGAAGACCTCACGAGTTTTTTCATCATCTCCCAAAACTCCTATCACCATCAAACCTTCTATTTTTAAATTCTGCAGCTTCGTAATCTCTGTCACGGCCTGACTTAATTCCGATTCAAGTAAGCCGGACTTTTGGCTTTCGTCGGCGAGATTGGCTTGGAGAAAAATGGGAAGAATCTTTTCGAGTTTCGCGGACTCGTCGTCTAAAATCCGCGCGATTCTCACACTTCCCACGCTTTGCACGACATCGAAATTTCGCGCGATTTCGCGGGCTTTATTTGACTGAATTCGTCCGATGAAATGTTTTTCGCAGTTTTTGATTTCGTATTTTTTTGCCAAAAATTCTTGCAATTTATTTTCGCCAATCTGCGAAACTCCATTCTCGAGCAGCTCGTTAATCTCCGCCGCGGAATGATTTTTGGTGACAGCGACAATCGAAATCTTGGAGGGATCTCGACCACAATTCTGGCAAACAGCGGTAAGCTCATTTTTAAACTTGGCGAGATTATTCGCAAGATTTCTCAAATGTTGAATTTTAAGTTTTAAATTTTAAAACAAGATCGAATTTTATAATGTTTAAATTTTGAAAAATTCAAATATTTAAAATTGTTTTGAAATTTAAAATTCTAAATTTAAAATTTTCTTGTTGTAGAATCATTCTAGATTCTCCTCGCCCACTTTAACAATTTATTCGATTTAGCAATGAGCCTCAAAGTAGCCCTTATCGGACGCCCCAATGTCGGCAAATCCACGCTTTTCAATAAGTTGATTGGAAAATATCTCGCGATTACCGCTGAGGAGGCGGGGACGACGCGCGACCGAATCGAGCGGGAGGTGACTCTTAATCGGGTCAAATTCACGCTGGTCGATGCCGGCGGGATTGAGACGACGCGAGGAGGGGATCTCGACGACAATATTCAGGCGCAAGTCCGTTACGCGATTGCCCATTCCGACTTGCTGCTTTTCCTCGTCGATGCGAAGAGTGAAATTACAGCGGAGGACTCGGAAGTTGCGGAGTTACTGCGCAAGACAAGTAAGCCGATTGTTTTTGTAGCGAATAAATTCGAGAGCGGCAATATTTCCCAAATTATGAATTTCACGAGTTTCGGACTCGGCGTACCGATCGGGATTAGTGCGATTCACAAAACTGGCTTGGATGAGCTGATTTCCACGCTGACCAAGAGTTTGCGGAATCTGGCGCGGAAGCAAAAAATTCCCAAAACTAGTTTAAAAATTGAGAATGCAGTCGATGTGAAAGTGGCTTTCGCCGGGAGACCGAATGTCGGGAAATCTTCACTGGTCAATAAAATTCTCGGCGAGGAGCGTTTCATTGTTTCGGAAATTCCGCTCACGACGCGCGATGTTGGTGATGTCGTGATTGAGATTGAAGGTAAGAAATTCCAACTCCTCGATACAGCGGGGATGCGGCGCAGTGGCAAGGTCGGGACGGGGATTGATCGTTTTGCGACAGGACGGACTTTGAATGCTCTTTCCGATGCGGAAGTTGCGTTGTTGCTTTTCAATGGCGACGAAGGGATCGTCGCGCAGGATATGCATGTCGCCGAAAAAATTCTGGCGGCGGGCTGTGGTTTATTACTCGTGGTGAACAAAATTGATCTTTGGGAGGATTTCACTGAGGAGCAGGAAAAGTGGCTCGCGAATCTAACCCGTAAATTTCAATTCGCACGGTGGGCAGCGGTCGTGATGGTTTCCGCCAAAACAGGTAAAAACATTTCCCAGATTTTCACTCAAATTCTTGCGATTCAAGCCGAGCGGACAAAGCGGATTAAAACGAACGATTTTAATCTTTTCCTCAAAAAAATCATCGCCCAGCACTCGCCAGCCCAGACAGACAAAGTGAAAGCACCACCCAAGATTTTTTACGCGACGCAGCTGCACGAGGAGAAGATTCCGACCTTCGCGCTTTTCGTAAATCGCCCTACCGCTTTTCATTTCAGCTACCGCCGTTTCATCGAGAATCGGATTCGGGAGAAATATGGCTTCAACGGGATTCCGATTAAGCTCGAGTTTCGGCAGCGGAAGAGGGAGGAACGAGGGGAGATTATTCGGAGTAAGGGAAATGCGAAGAAATAATTATTTTTAGAAACATAAGTGTCGTGTTAATATGAAATCTCAACATTTAATTTAATAAATAATTATGGATCAGATATTAGATAACAAAAAGCTGTCAGCCAAAGAAGCAGGAGAGATGATGAAGCGTTTAGATAAACATATAGAGATGGCTGAATTAACTCTTAAAGTTGCGACATTAAATAATAATGGTGGTGGTGGGTGTGAACAAATGATAGGCGCATTAGATGCTTTACAAAAATTACGTGATGCATTGATGGCAGGAGAAGATGTAGCACCAGAAGAAATCACATATTATGTAGTAAGACACAAAGTGCGTTGGTTGTATAAAAAAATTGGAGTGTGGCATCGCGCGAAGCTAAGCGCAAAAATGCCAGATGTTAAGTTTTTTGAAATAGTTGAATTTCTCAAAGGTACTAGGGAAAAAATCCTAAAAACATTCTTAGATAAATATGGCGATGAGTGGAAGATTAATACCCGTACTCTTGATGAGAAACAACCTATTATTAAAGTTTTCTCTGGAGAGCGATTTACTTTGTCTGAGGAGACACTTTTTGGGAAAGATTTATGATTAGCCGGTAAAGTACTTTGTGTTAATATCGGCAACTTTAAAACAACTAGATAATGACTGCAAAAAATGATCGCGCCAACGCAAGTATTGAAAAAGCTATTTTGAGATGTAATTTACCTGCTTTACGAATCTTCTCAAGAAGAAGGGTATTGCGGGTTTTTGAAGAGCTTGCTAAAAAAAAGGGTGGAATTAAAAAAGTAACACTTGATGTGAGGAATTTTATCGGGGTTGAATTTCGGGCTTATCAGTTCTAGGTCAAAAAAGAAATTTGATTGGATTAATTTTTTGGCAGGTATTTTTAATAATGTAAAATCTACCAACCCATCCTTCGTTCGCTGCGGCGAACTACCGAAGGCAAGCCACTAACTACCAACTATATGCTCGCTGACCAAATCGCCAAAATCCTGCTTGACAAAGGCGCAGTCAAGATTAATCCGGTCGAGCCATTCGAGTGGACTTCAGGAATCAAAAGTCCGATTTATTGTGACAATCGGGCGCTGGTTTCTTTCGTCGGTGCGCGGGAAGAGATTTTGAACGGTTTTTTAGAGAAGATTAAAGAGGCGGGGGTCGAGTTTGATGTCGTGGCAGGCGTGGCTACTGGCGCGATTGCTTGGGGAGCTTTGGTCGCAGATAGGTTGAAAAAACCATTTTGCTACATCCGACCCGAGCCGCGGGAACACGGGACAGGGAAGCAGGTTGAAGGCTTCGTGGATAAAGGCGTGAAGGTTTTAGTGATTGAAGATTTATTTTCCACGGCTGGCTCAAGCGTGAAAGCCATTGCCGCGATTCGCGCCGAAGCGGAAGCAGATGTGGTTGGCATCATCGCGATTTCGACTTATGAATTTGAAAAGGCCAAAACGAGATTAGAAGAAGCCGAGGTACGGTGGTGGACGTTGACTACCTTCACAGCCATCGTCGGGCAGCTGGAAATTTCAGAAGCTGAAAAAGCAGCAATTTTAGAGTTCGCGAGCGATCCGAGCGGGTGGTGGGGAAATCAAAAGTAAAGACGCGATATATCGCGTCTCTACGGACTTAATCCTTAATCCTTACAAATGAATCCAATCATTGAAAAACTCAAAAACATCATTCAGGAAAAGCAAAGTAATCTTGCGGTCGCGGCGGATATTTCTTCAGCAGCGGAAGTTCTCGAACTCGCTGAGAAAATTGGTGACAAGATTTGCATTCTCAAAACTCACGTCGATATTTTCGCCGACTTCACCCCAGATTTTCCGACGAAACTGCGTGAAATCGCTGACCGCAAAAATTTCCTGATTTTCGAGGATCGCAAATTCGCCGACATTGGTAACACTGTTTCACTCCAATTCAGTTCGGGAATTTATAAAATCGCCGACTGGGCGGACTTGATCAACGCTCATTCCATCGTCGGACCGGGCATCGTCGACGGTTTGCGTAAAGCTAATAAAAATAGTGGTTTGATTCTCCTCGCCCAGATGACGCCAGAGGGTAATCTCTTCACTGAAGAATATGCGATGAAAACCGTCGAGATGGCAAAAGTGAATTCAGATTTCGTCGTCGGCTTCATCGGTTCGAGTGACAAGCCGGAAGTAATGCAAAAAGTTCGCGAGGCGGCGGGGGAGGAGCTGATGATTTTCGTACCGGGGATTAAATTGGCGGCAGGCGGAGATGATCTAGGACAGACTTACAACACGCCCGAAAAGGCGATTCAGAATGGTGCTGATGTCATCATCGTGGGTCGGGGAATTTTCCAAGCGGATGATCCTTCGAGTGAAGCAGAGAAATACCGAGCGGCGGGTTGGGAGGCTTCGCAGGAATAATAGAATAAAGAATATAGGAATAAGGAGTTAAAAGGAACGTTGAATTACCCGCCCTTATTCTCCTATTCCATTATTCCGATTCGTAAACAACTGCCACCTCATCTCGAAAAACCTCCCGCCAATTCGGATTATTATTCTTCTGCAATTCTAAATCAAGAAAAGTTCCGTTGCCGATTAGGAGCTGGTTCGTCTCTAGTCTCGTCAAAAAATCTTCCCAACCGGGCTGGGCTTGGATGAGTGATAAATATACCGAATAAGGGCTTTGGTCGATGGTCGTCGGCCAAGCCGGCATGCGTCCGTCGACGAAGAAACGATTGGCTGGCAGCTGCCATTCGAGGAATCCACCCCATTCGAAATGACTGAAAATATTCTGACTGGCGGAACCGCGCTCTCGCAAAAATTCCACCGCGCCGCAAGGGTAATTCCGCGGAATGGCGCGACAATAATTTTCCGCGCGAGAGGTTTCAAGCTGCCGCGGCACGCTCGTGAAAAGTAAAAATAAAATTCCTCCACCGACCAAAACATTTTTCCCGACTGAGATAAATTTATTCTTTTCTAATCTCAGAAATTCCGTCGACCAAATTTCAGAGCCGGCAAGGAGAATAATTAAACTAAAAAGCGCGATATTGCGTCGCGCAGCGAGAGCAAGGATGGCGAAGCTAATAATCGTCGCGCTCCAAAAAAATTTGTCGCGAGATTTTTGCCAGGCTGCCAAAAGCAGAAAAATCGCGGCGGTCAAAATCGCCGACTGCTGCCAAATATTTGGGGTAATCCACTCGGCAATTAAATCTTGCATCGGAGTCTGAAAGTGCTGCCAAGCCTCGGTAAAAATTCCGATTCCGAAGGGATTCACTAAAGTCGCCAGAAAACTTGCCAAAATTATTCCTAAAAATTTACTAAAGTTGCGCGGCTTTTCAAAGATTTTCCCCACTGACCAAAAAATCAAAATTGCCAAACCAAGAAAAAAGCCGCCGTGAAGATTCGCCCAAAGTAAAAAAAGCGGAGGGAGGGCGAATAGAAACTTCGGCTTGCTTTCGGATTTTTTCAGTAAATAAAAAGTCGCTAAAATTCCAGCGAGTGAAAAGATTTGAGCGCGAAAACCAAGCTGAAAAGTACCCCACGCCGCTGCTAAAAAAATCAAGAAAAGCCCGCAATTCGCTACCTCTCGTCGCGTTTCGATTTTCCTAAAAAGCCAAAAAAGTCCGCTGCCCAAAATTCCGCTCGCGATGGTGAGTCCTCCGATTCCGCCGAATTTCCAAATTCTAAAAGTCAGAATATCGTAAAGAAAATAAGAATTTGACCATTCATAATTTGATAAAAAATAAGTCAAAACATTTTCCCGCAAAATTTCGCCAGTCTGCCAAAAATATTCGCCGTAACGAAGATGCCAACCAAGATCGGTGTCGGCCGGGGCAATAAAAAAAATGAGAAAAATTAAAACGAAAGGGGCGAATTTCCAAATTTTGTTTGCTAAATTTTTCACTCCGAGATTTTACCTTACTCCACGATGAGTCCGCCTGTTGATTTATTTATTCAGCAATAAATCCACCCGCCTGTAATTCAAACAGTTTGCGGTAGATTCCATTTTCTTTTTTCAACAAACCAAGATGGCGACCTTCTTCGACGATTCGACCTTTCTCAAAAACCAAAATTCGATTCGCTGATTTGATTGTTGAAAGTCGGTGGGCGACGACGATGACGGTTTTGCCACGCATTAAATTTTCGAGTGCATCTTGGATTAATTTTTCGCTTTCTGAATCCAGGCTAGAAGTGGCCTCATCCAAAATCAAAATCGGAGTGTCCGCGAGCATGGCACGGGCGATGGCGACACGTTGGCGTTCTCCGCCGCTGAGCTTGATGCCGCGTTCGCCGACGAGAGTCTCGTATTTTTTCGGCAGATTGGAAATAAATTCATCGGCGTGAGCGAGCTTAGCGACTGCGCGAATTTCCTGTGGTGAAGCTTTCGGCTGACCGTAGGCGATGTTTTGTGCGATGGTGCGGTGAAATAGAATCGGATCCTGCGGAACCATGCCGATGGCGCGGCGCAAACTTTTTTGGGTTACCTTCGCGATGTCCTGACCATCGATTAGAATCTTGCCAGTATCGAGGTTATAAAGTCTCTGGAGTAATTTCACGAAGGAAGTTTTGCCGCCACCAGAACGACCGACGACAGCGATTTTTTCACTGGCAGCAATTTTTAGATTGAGCTTGTGAAAAATAGCTGATTTTTGATTCTTGTAATGAAAGTCAACTTGGCGGAACTCAATCTCACCTTTTTTCACAACTAAATCTTTCGCCGCTCTCGCATCGTCGACATTGAAAGGCATGAGTGAAAATTCCACAATATCTTCCATCTCGTTGGCGGATTTTTGTACTTCACGAATGCGTTCACCGATGTGGCGCAAATGGCTCGAAATTAAATTATAACTCGCCAAAACAAAAACAGCATCGCCGACTGTCGCGAGACCTTTTGCCCAAAAAATCACAACTGGAATCAAAAGCCCAAATTTAAAAGCGGTCATTAAAAAGGCTTGGAAAATGTCAGTCAGATTAAAAGAAAGCCATAATCTCCAATGACGGTATCGCCATTTCGCAGAGACACGCTCAAAGACTTTGTCTTCGAAATTTTCGCGTCCGAAGATTTTGACTGTGGAATTGCAGGAAACTGAATCAGCGAGGACGGCGCCGATTTTCGTGTCGGTTCGAGTCGCGGCGCGGGCGCGTGGTGCGATAAAATTCCGAACAATCCAAATACTAAAAATAGTGTAAATGAGCACGCCAATAGCGAGGATTAATCCAATCAATTGCCAGCGCCAAAACATGACTCCGATCATCCCTAAAATTAAAATCGATAATGGAGCAAAGGTGAAAACAAATTGGTCAACGAAAGAATTCGCTGCCCAAACACCACGCGTGATTTTACGGACAGTCGCTCCGGCGAAAGAATTCACATGCCAGTCAGTCGAAAATCTTTGAACTTTATAAAAAGCATCTTGTTGAATTTTTTGCAGCATAGGAAGCCAGCGCCAGTCCCAAAAAATATTTTTACCTTTTTCGAAAATCCAATAAAGTATTCCTGTCACACCAATTGCCACTAGAATTTGCCAAATTTCCGGCAGTCCAGCAGTCGGGTTACCTGCGAATTCAGCGAGCGTGTCGGCAAATTTCCCGAAAAGTTGTGGCATGATTATCTCGGCTCCAGTCTGCAAAACCAAGAAAAGCAAAACTCCCGCGAGCCACCATGGTTTTTGACGAAGGTAATTCCAGATAAAATTGCGAACCTGTGAAAAAGTGATTTGCATGAGAGCCTGTATTTTAGCACAAAAATAGTGTTCAGCTCAGCGAGTTGCTCGTTCGTCTCGGCATCGCTAAAATCTTCGCGCCTCAGGTAAGGATTGTAATGATTGTAAAGAGCTTTAAGGATTGTAAGGATAAAAATACTTTTCAACCCAAAAAATGCACTCCCAAAAATTACTCCGCTCGCAATGATTTAGCGGGGCTTTTGTTTAAAAATTTTAACTTAATCCTTAATCCTCTTAAAATGAAACGAATCTACGACTTCACTGAAGGCAATGCCTCGATGAAAGAATTACTCGGCGGCAAAGGTGCGAATCTCGCGGAAATGAGTGGGTTAAAAATTCCAGTTCCACCCGGATTTACCATCACGACCGCGACTTGTGATGAGTATGCCAAAAGTGGTGGTAAATTTCCGAAAGGTCTGATGGAGGAAGTCGAAAAGTATTTAGCCAAACTGGAAAAGAAAATGGGCAAGAAGTTGGGCGATGCGGATGACCCTTTACTCGTCTCTGTACGTAGTGGTGCGGCAGTCTCGATGCCTGGCATGATGGACACTATCCTCAATCTCGGGATAAACGACAAATCAGTCGTCGGCTTGGCGGCAGTTTCTGGTAACGAGAGATTCGCGTGGGATTCTTACCGGCGCTTCATCCAAATGTTCGGCGATGTCGTTTTGGAAGTTTCGCATGAGAAATTCGAGGCGGAAATCGAGAAGATGAAGAAGGCGCGCAAAGTAAAAAATGATGTTGATTTGGATGCAGAAGATCTGCGTAAGCTGGTCACGATTTTCAAAAAAGTGGTGCACTCCACTATTAAAAAAGATTTTCCACAGAATCCACTGACGCAGCTCAAGCTCAGCATCGAAGCGGTTTTTCGCAGCTGGAATAATCCACGGGCGGTTTATTACCGTGAGATGAATAAAATCAAAGGGCTGATTGGCACGGCGGTCAATGTGCAAGCGATGGTTTTTGGCAACCTCGGCAATGATTCCGGCACGGGTGTCGCCTTCACCCGCAGCCCCTCGAATGGTGAAAATAAGTTTTACGGTGAATATCTCATGAATGCCCAAGGTGAAGATGTCGTCGCAGGGATTCGGACGCCTGAGCCAATTTCACATTTACAGAAACAAAATCCTAAGATTTATGCCGAGCTGACCGCGATTTACAAGAAACTCGAAAAACACTACCGCGATATGCAGGACATGGAATTCACCATTGAACGAGGTAAATTATTTCTCCTGCAAACTAGGACAGGTAAGCGGACGGCGAAAGCGGCGGTACGAATCGCGGTGGAGCTAGTTCGCGAAAAAATGATTACCGAGAAAGAAGCGGTACTACGTGTCGATCCTTATTCTCTCGATCAACTACTACATCCGATGCTTGACCCGAAAGCAAAGAAAGTTGTCATCGCCAAAGGGTTGCCGGCGAGTCCAGGTGCAGCGTGTGGGACAGTCGTCTTCACCGCTGATGAAGCGGAGCGTTTAGGCAAGAGGGGTAAAGCAGTTATTCTCGTTCGCAAAGAGACTTCTCCCGAGGACATTCACGGGATGAATCAGGCGCGAGGGATTCTCACGGCGCGAGGCGGGATGACAAGTCACGCGGCAGTCGTCGCACGAGGAATGGGTAAATGTTGTGTGGCTGGTGCGGAGGCTTTAGAGATTGATTCGATTAAGAAGGTCTTTTGCGTCGCTGGTAAAACAGTTCGCGAGGGTGACACTCTCACACTCAACGGTTCCACCGGAGAAGTGATCCTCGGCAAGATTGCCACCGTCGAACCAAAGCTCGACCATGATTTCGCGAAGCTGATGAGCTGGGCGGATAAATTCCGCACGCTGAAAGTGCGTACTAACGCCGACACACCGCACGACGCCGAGTTCGCTAGAAGTTTCGGAGCGGAGGGGATCGGTCTGACTCGAACCGAGCACATGTTTTTCCAGCCGGAAAGAATTCTGGCGGTGCGGGAAATGATTGTGGCAGAGAACGTTGCTGACAGAAAAAAAGCGCTCGCAAAATTGCTACCTTATCAGCGCGAAGATTTTTATAGAATCCTGAAAGCGATGCGAGGGCTGCCGGTCACGATTCGCCTGCTCGATCCACCCTTGCACGAATTCCTACCACAAGAGGATAAGGAGATTCGCAATCTCGCGAAGGACTTGAAAGTTACCGAAAAGAAACTCCGCGACCGAATCGCTTTCCTCCACGAAGTCAATCCAATGATGGGGATGCGTGGTGCGCGGCTGATGATTGTCTACCCTGAAATCGTCGAGATGCAATCACGCGCGATTTTCGAGGCAGCGGTCAAATTGAAAAAAGAAAAGATTGATGTGATTCCAGAAATTATGATTCCGATTGTCGGAATGATGGAGGAATTTCATTCGCTCGCGGAAGTCGTTCGAAAAACCGGAAACGCAATTATCCAAAAATCCGGCGTGAAATTGAAATACGCCGTCGGGACGATGATTGAGATTCCGCGCGCCTGCATTCGAGCGAAAAAGATTGCGCGACAGGCAGAGTTTTTCAGCTTCGGGACGAATGATTTGACGCAATTAACTTTCGGCTTCAGCCGCGACGACGCTCCGAAATTCGTTCCGTTTTACATCGAAAAGGGGATTCTCGAAGTCGATCCTTTCGTTTCACTCGATCAGCGCGGAGTGGGGGAATTGGTCCAGATGGGAATTGAAAGAGGTCGGCGGGACAAGAAAGATTTGAAATGCGGCATCTGCGGCGAACACGGCGGCGACCCAGCGTCGATTGAATTCTGCCACCGCGTCGGGATGAATTACGTCAGCTGTTCGCCTTTCCGCGTGCCAATTGCCAGGTTGGCGGCGGCGCAGGCAGCGCTTAGGTAGTTTTTAGTTGGTAGTTGATAGAGACGAGTTTGCAGTTTTTAGTTTGCAGTTACGAGAGACGGGTTTGGTTCAAAACGGAGACGGCGGTGCGAGACGGAGACGCCCCGGCGGGGCATTTTCCCGGCGCAAAAACCTGTATTTCAGGGGGTCTCTGCTACACATTTTGGGCGTTTCTGGGCTTAGATAAAGCCAGATTAGGGTGTACACCATTTTTTACCCTTGTGTAAGCCTAAAGACGCTGAAAACCTGTAGCTGGAGGGGGTAGAGGGGTCGGGTGAAGACGGCACCGAATTTAAAGATTCCTGCTGTTTGCTCGCAGACCCCCCGACCCTACGCTGCGGCGTCGGATCTCCCCCCTTAGCAGGGGGGCTGTGTTCTGGTTGTTCCACCTCGATTTTCTCC